>NZ_JBBEWN010000018.1:0-35097 GCF_038739695.1 Zongyangia acetica
CCCTTTTTTGTGGAAAACTCCGCGTTTTTCTCTGCTTTCCCGGTGCTTTCCCGGTCTCAGGCTTCCACCGAAAAACGAAAATGGGAGCGCTGCAGGTTTTCATTCTGCAACGCTCCCTTTTCTTTATTACAAAAGCCTTTCGTATGTGAATTGTCCCATATAGTGAACAAACTACACCAAACCCGAGCGACAATTTTTCTTTTCTTCCACCGGACATTTATTTCATTTTTTCTCAAAAATCACTTATTGAGATTGTTTTGAAAAGGCGTGATGTTCACTCTCAGATAATTCTTTGTGTAGATGCAATGCCATAAATACAGTAATTACTACGGAAATTACATCAGCTATGGGTTGAGCATACAAAATTCCATTTGTTCCCCAGATCATAGGAAGCAACAAAATAACAGGAACAAAGCAGATGCCTTGTCTGCACGCCCCCAAAAAGAAGCCTGCCGCACCTTTGCCCAGTGCAAGAAACAGAGAGGAATATACCGTGTAGAAGCCAAAAAGAATGAATGTGATCCCGTTTGCAAACAGCGATTCTTGACCAGTTAAAATCATTTGAGTATCTCCATCGGTAAATTGAGAGATAATCTGTGTGGAGAAAATGGCCATCGCCAAGCCTACGACTAAGCAGAAACTTGTAGACCAAATGATCGAGGTTTTGATTGCTTCGCGCAGGCGGTCAAACTTCTTTGCCCCATAGCTGAATCCAGCAATAGGCTGGAATCCTTTCAGAAAGCCAAAGACAACCAGCGTCCCCATAGAAGTAATTCGTGTAACTGCCCCCATGCCTGCAATGACCGAATCGCCATAATCGCTGGCTGCACGGTTAATCAGTGTAATGGAAAGACTTGTAAGCAACTGGAACACCAAAGTCGGTACACCGATTTTCAAGATTTCCGCCATCATTTGCCCAGATGGAGAAAAGGCTTTTACGCTGAAAGAAAATGCACTTTTTTTTCGCAGAATGTATGTAAGATAAACAAGTGTAGATACCATCTGCGAAATTGCGGTGGCGATTGCTGCACCGGCAACTCCCATGTTGAAAGTGTAAATAAAAAGAGGGTCTAATCCGATATTCAACACAGCTCCCAGCAGTAACGCACACATAGTTGTCTTTGCCGCACCCTCACTGCTTACAATGTTGTTCATGGTCACGTTAAACACGTTGAAAACACAGGACAGTATATAAATTCTTGAGTACGTCAGGGCATACGGCATGATGGTTTCTGTCGCGCCTAACATGGTCAAAATTGGTTTAAGGAAGATTGTAGAGAAAAGGATGATAATAGCGCCGATCAGAAGGCTGCTAACAGGGCTATACTTGCCACTTTATTGGCAGTATCCTTATCGCCATGTCCCAGAAGTCTTGACAGATAGGACGCTGCACCGTTGCCGAACATTAGTCCTAATCCCACTACGACCTGCCCCAACGGAAAAACGATGGAAATAGCTCCCATTTGACTTCTGCCTAGTCCGCCCACAAAATAGGCATCCACCAGATTATATAGGGCATTGATTAACATTCCAATCATAATCGGTACGCCAAGTGCCATTATGGCTTTTGGGATAGGTGCACTTCCTAAAAGTTCAAGTTTTTTGTTACGTTCACTCATTTTAATACTCCTTTCGCTTTTGCGAGTGTAAATTATAGTAGTATAAATTATAGTATACTGCTTTATAAATCATACTACTATAATTTATAGTAGATGTCAAGGGAAATGCGGGAATTTGTCTTGACAAAAAGTATAAAATCAACTACTATAATTTATAGTAAAGCTGACAGCATTTTTTCATGTATAAAATAAGCAAAAGGGCGTGATCCACATGGCTACCATAGATTTAATCGTGTTGGGAATATTGAAAAAAGAGCCAATGAGTGCCTATGATATTCAAAAGTTAGTTGAATATAGAAACATATCAAAATGGGTAAAAATCAGCACTCCATCCATTTATAAAAAGGCCATTCAGTTGGAAGAAAAAGGGCTAATCCGAAGTGAAATCGTAAAGGAAGGAAAGATGCCAGAAAAAGCGATCTACTCCCTGACGGAAGCCGGAGAAGCAGAATTTGAACGGCTGATGTTTGAGATTGCAGCAAAGCCCATCAACATTTTTCTGGATTTCAACGCTGTTATAGTGAATTTGGAATCCTTACCGCCTGAAAAACAAAAAACATGCATAGCAGAGATTGAGGAAAATGTTAGTGTTCTGAAATCTTAT
Organism: Zongyangia acetica; assembly: GCF_038739695.1. Taxonomy (NCBI): domain Bacteria; kingdom Bacillati; phylum Bacillota; class Clostridia; order Eubacteriales; family Oscillospiraceae; genus Zongyangia; species Zongyangia acetica. The sequence continues at coordinate 2,224 of NZ_JBBEWN010000018.1, forward strand.
CTTGAAGATAATATACGGGAAAAAGAAAATGAACCTAGTATTCCAGCAACTGGTATGGCTGTCTTACGACAGCAGTATGTACTGGTGGAAGCAATTCAAACATGGATTTCATCTTTAAATATTGCTTGAGTTATTATAACTATTTTGCAATCAATGTAGTTAAGCTGATGAAAGGTCCGTCGTAGCGGGATTCTGGGTTGTCGATTGTCGGAAATCAATAGGATTTACCAAATCATTGCCGTATTGGGTTTTGGAATGTGTAGGTAAGGTATATACAGCGTCTGTTGATGAAATAAAAAAAGCCGGATTCGGGGGAATGTTGTTCCCGTATCCGGCTTTTTGTTATTAAAATTGGAATCGTTTATCAGGCTTGTAAACTGTGCGTTTCGGGTTTTTCTCTGTACGATAAATCTGATGCTGTTTCAGATCGTACAGGACAGACCAGACAGTGTCTTTCCCTGTTGTTCTGTCATACTGACAAAGAAATCCGTATTCTCCGCGCAGTAGCTTTTCTGCTTCTTCCAAACTCATTTCTTTTGCACGAGTGTCCAGAAAATTGACCAGAGTCTGGTATCGTTTTTCTGCCTGCCAGTCGTCAATTTTATTGTTGTTTGCAAAAGAAAGTTCAGTAGAATGGAATCGGTTTGTCGCACAGAGATAGTTTTTTTCTATGGATGGTCTTAGTACGATAACCCGATCACAATAACTTTCGAGAACTGCCAGGTTTCCGGTAACATCTGCAACTGTAAAGGTTTGAGCGGAGCTGATGGGAAGTTTACTCATATAGGAAACTACTTCATCAACACTGCTGCACTTTTCCAAAAAGAATCGAAGCAGAAGTCCGGCATTCATCCCGGGCCGGGTGGATGGGGGATAAATGGAGGTCAGCCCGACAGCCAGTCCTTTTTCGTTTACTCCATCCTCCATTTGAACAAAGGCGGTTGTGTTGCCGGTAAAGGAGAATGATTCGGAGGAAAAACGATAAATGACATTGAGGTTGTTTTTTTCGATGGCGGTCAGAAAATCACTGTTGCGGCCAAACATAATGGTATTTTTATTGGATACCGCAAAGCAGGAACATTGGCAGGCCGGCGGCATGGCGTAGATGCTAAATAACAGTCCCTGAAGGAGTTTTACATCGCACTCCTGTCCGTCTGCAATCCCTCGTATTTCATCAAGAATCTCTGGAAAATATTCTTGATAGATTGGAAGACAGTCTTTTGCAAATCGAATTCTTTCCTCAGTAATAGGAAACGGAATGTTGTTCAAAATATAATTTGCGTGCTTTGCCAGCTGGGATCCCCAACGAAAACCAATTTCGTAATGGCTCCCACTAAATCTTGCATGATACATGATAATGCTCTCCTTTTCATAAGAAATGAGAGCTGCCGGCAACTCTATTTATAAGGGTATCCGAATAAAAATTTTATGTCAATAGCAAATTGAAAACAAAAATCGATCTTCCCCATGGCCTTGATATTTATTGAGGTGTAGCATATAATACATATAAGTATGAAAAACATACTTGTATGTAATTGTGAGGTGCTATATATGGGTATGCCAAGTGGTCGTTATCTGTTTGGTACGGTTAAGGTTGGAGAACGGGGACAGATCATTATTCCGAAAGAAGCAAGAGAAACCTTTGGAATCAAGGCAGGAGATACGTTAATTGTCATGGGAGATGAAAATTGGGGGATTGCTGTGACAAAGGCAGATATTTTAGAACAACACACGAACAATGTGTTTCAAAAAATATCATCTTCTAGTCGAAATGAAAATGACTGATGGGAGGATTTGGATTGGATAGAATATTAGTAGTGGAAGATGATCAAAGTATTCGTGAAGAACTGATCACTTTATTGCAAGCAAACGGATATCAGCCAGTCAGCGAACCTCCTTGCGATTTAGCGCTTTTAGATATAAACCTTCCAAATAAAAGTGGTTTTGAAATCTGTCGTAAACTGCGTCTGACCTGCGATATGCCAATAATATTTCTGACGGCAAGAGAAGCTGCGGAAGATGAAATTTTAGGATTTGCGATGGGCGCAGACGACTATATCCGTAAACCATATAACTCTACTGTTCTTCTTGCTAGAATTGCAAGACTGTTAAAAAGAAAGACGAATGCTGTTTTATCTGTACGTGGACTTACTTTGAACTTGTCTGATATGACTGTTCGCTATCAAAACAAAGCTCAGGAGCTTACAAAGAATGAAACCCGGATCCTTTATTGTCTGATGCAAAAGGATTTGTGTACCCGTGAGGAAATTATTGAGGACCTGTGGCAAAACAGTCTGTACATTGATGAAAATACTCTGTATGTGAATGTGAATCGATTGAGGGATAAATTAAAGCAATTGGGTGCAGTCAATTTTATCCGTACAGTTTGGGGAGTGGGATATCGCTTATGAAATTTGGAGAATATGCTTTTTCAAAGCTGGTTACACTCTGCTTCCTTGGTATCGGCGGTCTGTTAGTTGCTTCAGCGTCCGCTTTTGCCGGCGCGGGGGTCCAGATTATTCTGATGTTTGCTTTGTTGTATATCCTATTGATTCTTTTTTGGCTGATGGTTTCATATCTGCTGGAACGAAGGAAAATCATGCGACTGGAAAAGCTGATTCGTGAACTGCCCGAAAAATATCTTCTGGGCGAGGTGCTTCCCCCGCCGACAAATACTGTAGAGCGCCAATACTATCGCGTTATGAAAGAAATGTCCAGGTCTGCTGTTGGAGTTGCTGAACAGGCTATACGGGAAAAAGAGGAATATTGTGCCTATGTAGAAAGCTGGATTCATGAAATAAAAACGCCGTTGACTGCTTGTTCTTTGATTCTGGCAAACGGGGGCGATGTTAGAAAGCTAAAAACTGAGCTGAAGCGAGCTGACAACCTGACTGAAAATATTTTGTATTATGCCAGAATGAGGACGGCGGAAAAGGATACACAGATCAAGAAGTTTAAATTGGCGGCTGTGATTGAGGAAGCAGTAAAAAACCAGATGGAATTGCTGATAGCCTCCAAGATCCGTGTGGAAACCAAGGGCGATTTTATGGTGTATTCGGATGACAAGGCACTCTGTTTTATAATAAAACAGCTTCTAATCAATGCTGCAAAATACTGTCCCGGATGTTTAATTCAGATTACCGCAGAAGACGGGATAATCACAGTGCAGGACAATGGAATAGGAATTCCAGCTCATGAATTAAAGAGAGTGACAGAACGAGGGTTTACCGGAACCAATGGTCGAAAAGCAGCTAGCAGCACTGGGATGGGTTTATACATTGTGCGAGAATTATGTGAGAAGCTGGATATCGACCTCAAAATAGAATCAGTACAGGGCAGTTATACGAAAATATCATTGTCTTTTAGAAATCTAACAAAAGTGTAAGGAAATACAATAGCTTCCGTTAGAACAAAAAAGCAGCTCTTGTGCTAAGATGGATTCGAAACGGAGGTAATGTTTATGAATGAAATTCTGAAAATTAACAATGTTACAAAATACTACGGAAGCGGAAGTGTTGTTACTAAAGCATTGGACGGGATCTCTTTTACGGTAGAGAAAGGAGAGTTCACCGCCATCATGGGCGCATCCGGTTCAGGTAAAAGCACTCTATTGAATGTGATTTCTACTATTGATCGGGTTAGTTCCGGCGATATTTATGTGGGTGGACAGCATTTGTCTGAGATGAAGGAAGAAAAACTTTCTGTTTTTCGCAGAGATCAGCTTGGATTCATTTTTCAAGAATATAATCTGCTGGACACCCTCACTATTGGCGAGAATATAGTTTTGCCACTTAATTTAAAAAAAGTTAGTGTAGAAGAAACAGAAAAAGAACTTCACCGTGTTGCTGAAGCACTTGGCGTTTCTGATCAGCTTAAAAAATTCCCTTATGAACTTTCCGGTGGTCAAAGGCAGAGGGCAGCCTGTGCAAGAGCGATCATTACCAATCCGGCTCTGGTACTTGCCGATGAGCCCACAGGAGCATTGGACTCTAAAAATTCCAAAACATTGATGCAGACCTTTAACATGATGAATCAGTCGTTGGGATCGACGATCTTAATGGTAACACATGACCCAGTTGTCGGATCTTATGCAGATCGAGTCCTGTTTTTAAAGGACGGAAAAATCTGGAGCGAGCTCTTAAAGGGAGATCGAAGCAGACAGGATATGTATCATGAGATTATGTCGGTTACAGCAGCGCTGGGAGGTGACGCGGATGTTATCTAAACTGGCTCTGCGTAATGTGAAGCGTCAGGTGGGAAATTATCTGATTTACTTTATGACAGTTTCCTTTACCGTTGCAATGTTGTTTGCTATCAGCAATGTTATTTTCAGCGAAAATCTAACCGAATTTATTTTGCTCATGGATTTAAAGCAAGGAATGATCGGTGCAGTTGTGTTTATTTGCTCCATTGTCGCTTTTGTTTTGAGTTACGCGACCTCATTCATGCTGAAACTCAGAAAAAGGGAGTTCGGAACATATCTAACCCTAGGTATGACCCGAAAAAATATTTTGACAATCTTTATATCCGAGACAATGATGATTTGTGTCGGCGCTCTTGTGGTCGGAATGCTCCTTGGTTTGTTTATTTATCAGGGACTGATGGCTCTGATGATGAATTTGTTGGAGATGGAATTTTCGATTGCTTCTTACTCGGTCAAGGGAATAGTTTTAACCGTATTCCTGGTTTTGGGGATTTTTCTTTTGGCCTCTGTAGCGTCTGCCATCTATTTAAAACGTGTCAGCATTTATAACTTGATCCATGGTGATAAAAAAGTAGAAAAGACAGTAAAACATCCGTGGATTTGGTTTGTTGTTACCGCAATCGCATTGATAGCAATGGTTGTCAGCGTAATCCTTTTTGATGCCGATCTGAAAAATATTGTCCGAACCGGTCATTCCTCTTGGATGATGACGGCCTTGTTTGTATTTGCTGTATCGGTAATTATTTTTCATGTGGGCCTGGCAAGAAGTCTGGTATATGTTCTGCTGAGACGAAAAAGAATGTGTGCTAGAGGAACGAATCTATTTGTACTCCGTCAGTTGTCAGGTTCATTGAGCAGCAATTCCATGATGATGGGCTTTCTCGCTTTTTTGCTGACATTTACAGTTATTGGTGCAAATTTCTCCTTTTTGCAAAAGGCAAGTCAAGAAGAACAGCTAAACGATATTTATCCGTATGACATCATGTATACTGACAATCTGGGATTTGAATCGGATGGTTCGGAACATACTGCTGGGTTCTCACCAGATGAAGCAGAAAAAATCATCCAAAATTATGTTGCTATTAAGAACAAATTCTCCTTCAATATCTATACTTCAGGCAGCAGTGAGTTTTATACCAAGATAGAAGGTCAGGACACTGACGGAAAAATTTATACAGACAGTTTCATGAAGCTGAGCGATTTCAATGCACTGATCGAACCGCTTGGATTTGAAAAAGTTACCTTGACGAATGAGTATATGTTGATTGCTAATTTTCCAAGGATAGAATCGATAGACTGGAATGGCTTTGTGTTTGAAAGAAACGGAAAAACCTATTCCTTGCATAGCGTTGAATCTGATTATCCGTCATTTTGCAATTTGTTTTATTATGTTGTACTTCCCGATGAGGCGTTTGAAGGAATGACACCAGAAACAACATATATTGCTTATGACACTGAAGATCATCCTTATGATGCAGCAACATTAAAAAAGGATTTGACCTATTCAATACCGAGTGTATATGATGGGCATGACATTTTTTTGGAACGGTGCGATTATACTCTGCGGGAATACGGAAGACAATCACAAAACAGTGTAAATGCAATTTTAGTTATCGGCGCTTTGTTTGCAGCAACAATCTTCCTGTTTATGGCAATGGCAATCCTTGCACTGAAAACACTATCCACTCTTTCGGAGGATAGGCAGCGATATCAAATTCTATATCGGCTTGGTGCGGACGCAAAGGAACAGGGAAAAGCACTGTTTCATCAAACCTTTAGTTTCTTTGTTCTGCCTTTTGTGGTTCCGCTTCTTATAAGTATTCCGACTGTTATCATATGTCAGCATATCATGGAAATGACGGGCATGGATATTTTGATACAGCAGATTCCGATAATTGCAGCAGTTATTGCGGGAGTTATGGCACTCATTTATCTGTTATACTACGGAGCAACTTACTTTATTGCCAAAAGAGTGATTGTAACACCTATTATTAAATAATTAGAAAAGCACAGATGGTCTTCATGCCATCTGTGCTTTTTGCTTATAAATAAAAGATTTCTTAATGTTGGTCGTAAGCGTAAAACCTCCCCGCGGCTTGAATTGCGGGTCAGGGCATGAGACAATATCCCAAAACTTGAAATATCTCTCATGCAGTCCAAGGGAGGTATTTGACACATTGGGAGATGGTCAAAAGTGGAGCAAAGTCTGCAAGTAATGTCCAAGCAGGAACGTTTGGAGAATTGGACCGCCAGGATCATGGCCTGCCGCAGCAGCGGAATGACTGTCCGGGCCTGGTGTCAGGAAAACGGTCTTTCTGAAAAGACCTATTACTACTGGCAAAGGCGGCTATTCCAAACACTGTCGGAACAACAGCAGTCGATTCGGCAGCCTGCCTTTGCAGAAATTACACCAACACCTAATGTTCGGCCATCCAGCGGCTTAGCTGTCACGGTCCGGACTTCCAGAGTTGAGGCTGAGATTTACAATGGTGCGGATGCGGCCACCGTGGAAACGGTTCTGCGGATTCTGAAATCATGCTGAGCGATTTCACGGGAGCGGACAAGGTCTACATTGCCTGCGGCTACACCGACCTGCGGCGCGGCATTGACGGCCTGGCCGCCATGGTTCAGAAGCAGTTCCATCTGGATCCTTTCGCCAACACCCTTTTCCTGTTCTGCGGTCGACGCCGGGATCGGATCAAGGCACTGTACTGGGAAGGGAACGGGTTTGTGCTGCTTTACAAGAGGCTGGAGTCGGGTTCTTTCCAATGGCCCAGGAAAGAAAGTGAAGCCAAAACGCTAACTGCCCAGCAATATCGTTGGCTCATGGAGGGCCTGAGTATCGACCAGCCAAAGGCCCACAGGCCGGTAAAAGGTCTGGAAATTATTTGAGAAATTTCCTATTTTACTGTACTTTTCAGGAAGAATATGGTATAATCAACACATGAAAAGTACGAATGATTTCCAGACAAGCAACCCGGAAATGGTGACCATTTCCCGGGCGGAATATGAGGAAAAGAACGCTCGACTGGCATCTCAGGACGAGCGCATTTCCCGTTTGGAAAGTCAGATAGAGCTGCTGACGGAAGCCCTGCGCCTTGCCCGGCACAAGCGGTTTGGCGCATCCTCCGAGAAGACGGACGAATCTTTCATGGAGCAGCTGAGCTTCCTGTTCAACGAAGCCGAGGTGTTCTCCACTGCGGAAAAAGAGGAACCGGAAGCCACCGATGGGGCAGGCCACAAGCGGCACAAGAAGCATACCTACACTCTGGATACCATCCCGGAAGGAATCCCTACGAAGCAGGTGGAGCATCGTCTGGAGGGTGAGGATTTGGTCTGCCCTCAGTGCGGGGATACCATGACGGAGATCGGCAAGGAAGTGGTCAAGACACTGGAAATCATACCTGCCCAGTATATCGTCCGGGAGGATATTTACTACACCTACGCCTGCAAAAGCTGCAGTGAAAATGCTGACGAGGGCTGCGAGACGCCTGTTGTGAAAGCGCCCCGGGAAAAGAACATCATTCCCGGCAGCTTTGCTACACCGGAGGCCATTGCCCATATCATGACACAGAAGTTTGTTATGGGTTCTCCTCTGTACCGGCAGGAACAGGAGATAAACCGTCAGGGTATCCAGCTGAGCCGCCAGACTATGTCCAACTGGATTTTGAAAGTAACGGAAGATTACCTGACACCCGTGTATAAGCAACTGCACAAGGAGCAACTGAAAAGAGATGTCCTCCATGCGGATGAGACTACCCTGCAGGTGCTGCATGAACCCGGGAAAGCACCGCAAAGTGAGAGCTATATGTGGCTATACCGGACCAGTGGCGATACGGACAAACCGATTGTCCTGTATGAATACCAGCCTGGCCGTGGTGCAAAGCATCCTAAGGAGTTTCTTGCCGGATATAAGGGGTATCTCCATACGGATGGGTACCAGGGATACCACAGCCTGCCAGAGGATATTACAGTGGTTGGATGCTGGGCTCACGCCCGGAGAAAATTCGACGAGGCAGTGAAGTCACTACCCAAAGGAAAGGCGAAAGGCAGTTCCGCATCCCAAGGACTTGCCTACTGCAATCTCCTGTTTGAGATTGAGCAGGGATTGGCAGAGAAAACAGCAAAAGAAAGATATAACGAGCGGCTGAAACAGGCAAAACCTGTTTTAGCCGCGATGTTTGCATGGGCAAATTCCAAAACAGCGGCACCCAAGTCTGCCCTGGGGAAAGCGTTTACTTACCTGAATGAGCAGTGGCCTTACCTGACGAACTATCTAAAAGACGGCAGGCTGGAATTGAGCAATAACCGGGCAGAAAGAAGTATCAAGCCCTTTGTCATTGACCGGAAGAACTTCCTGTTTGCCAACACGCCCAAGGGAGCGAAAGGAAGCGCCATTATGTTCAGCCTGATCCAGACCGCCATTGAGAATGGGCTGGATCCCTATCAATACCTGACCTGGCTGCTGAAAAACACAAACAAAGCCGACCTGAAAAATCCGGATATGCCCGAAAAGCTGCTGCCCTGGAACGCACCGGCAGGATGCAGAACAAAGTAGCGTTGGACACTTTCAAAATACACAAAGGAGCAAGATATGAGACTGGAACAATCTGATGCTGAGCTTTTTTACCAGTTATGGTTTCCACTGTTGGATTTTGTGAACAAGAAGTACCATGTGTGTCCCGAAACAGAGACGATAGACCAAAGGCAGGGAGTTGACGCAAGCGATGCCAAAGCAATTGCGGACTATTTGTGGTCACACATTGAGGTTATAGAGGAATATCTCGCTATAGCTGAGCTGCCGAAGGAATATGCGCAAATCGTTGCAGGATGGAAACAATGCAAACCGGGCAGATATGCAGATATATTCTGGAACGACATCTAAAAAAGGGTTCTGTGTTTATCTCAGCGGAAGATGGGTCGGTTTATATGGTAAAGGGATTGTTCTCCACCTGGGCGGAGATGCTTGGAGAAAGTCCCGTGCTGCTGGATGCTGTGTTAATTCCTTTCCGGGGCAGCATTATTTCGGATGGACTGGTTGTACCGTACCATATCTACTTCGGCAAAGGTGCAAGAGAGGATTTCAAGGAAGCGTACATGAACGCAAAGAGAAACCATACAATACATTTCTCTTTCTAAGTGAATAACCCTGAGCCATCCCAGAGCACAAAACTCCGGGATGGCTTTTACTATGTGCTGCTAGGTTTGACGCTTACTGTTGGTCTACCATTTTTTATTTAGAGAAATTACAGATCCAATATAAAGGCCAACCATTTGTTTCCGTAAGTGTCAAAATAAAATCTTTGACCAAATTCATTTTCTACAAAACGTCTTTTTACATTGTACCATCCGCGCAGCTCTTGACGAAGCGTTTCGTCTTTTGAGATTGGTTCTAACCAAATGCGTGAGCAATTTTCAGCTTCTGAACGAGTCAAAGGCTTTTCCAAAGGATAGTTTCCTGACTGGAAAGCGGGGGATAGCATAGAGATTTGCGTTGCATCAGAAAATGCTACTTCACTACCATCGGTAAAACAAATTTTATGATTCACGGCATCTACGAGTCCCCAACGAGACCGATTCACATAAACCGGACATTCGTGCAGAAATTGCAGCATATGAGGATCGACAGATTCAGATACTTCTTTAAAAGGGTTCATCTGATCTGTTCGTCCAAGGAGGTAATCGACAGACACACCATATAGATCCGCCAGCTTTTCTAAAGCTTCGACAGAGGGAACTCTTCGACCTGACTCCCAATTGCTGAGTGTAGTTTTAGATACAAGTAATTCTTCTGCAGCTTCCGCTAAGCTTTTTCCGGACTGGATTCTTGCATCTCGAAAGCGGTATGGCATAATCAGTCACCTCCAGTCTATTACACATTGATTTGCCAATGTTTTCTATTTATTTGGTTTTACATTTTTAATGTACTTTCCGCTTTTAATACGGGCATCCACAGGCTTTTCAGCATCGTCAGGAATCAGCCATACATTTGCTTTTTTCTCTGCTCCTGGAATGCGACCTTTAGCACACAGTATAGCAACACGGCGTTTTGATAGATTCCACTTTTCTCCAACTTCAACTGATGTCATAAATTTCATAAGGATGCCCTCCTTTCAGTCACTACTTATATTATATTCATTAGAGCGAACAATATCAAGTTGTTTGCAATAAGTTTTAGGAATTGGTTTATATAGTGTTGCAATTTCAGAATGCAATCGGTGTAATAAGGTATCTATAAAGGTGTACCTTTGTGGAAATGAAAAAACAAAAATAAAATGACTTCGATAAGTGTCCATAAAAGTCTATTTTAAATATTCGGATATATCTATAAATAAAATAGCCTTTACGGACAGATTTCTGAAAGGAGATCCTATGAAAAAGATATATGGATATGCAAGAGTGTCAACCCGCGAACAAAATCTCGATAGACAAATAAAAGCGCTTCTTGAAAGAGGAGTCGATGAAAGAGATATTGTAACTGACAAAGCCAGCGGCAAATCTTTGGAGCGAGAAGGTTATCAAATGCTGAAGAGCAGAATGCTGCGAGATGGAGATGTGTTGGTGATCAAATCATTGGATCGATTGAGTCGAAACAAAACTCATATCAAACAGGAATTGGAATATTTTAAGAATCACCATATCCGTGTAATGGTTATCGATCTTCCGACGACCTTAATTGAATTACCGGAGGGACAAGAATGGATTTTTGAAATGATCAATAATATTCTGATTGAAGTGTTGGCAAGTATTGCAGAGCAGGAGAGACTTACTATTAAGCAAAGACAAGCGGAAGGAATTGCCGTCGCAAAAGAAAAAGGAAAACACCTTGGCCGACCAAAAGCAGAGTTCCCACCAGACTGGGATGAGATCTACCATGCATGGAAGAGAGGAGAACTGACAGCAGTTGCTGCTATGAATGAACTCAATATGAAGCGCAGCACATTTTATAAATTAGCAAAGATGCAGGAGGATCAAAAATGAAGAAAAAAATAATAGGCACCATACTGACATTGCTATGTACCAGTGTGGTGGCATTCTCTGGATGGCAGGTTTATAAAATCATGTCCGAATATCAGTCTGGAGAAAAAGTGTATTTAGAGCTTGAGGAGTATGTTTCCCCGCCGACTGAAGAAAAAAATACAGATCACCAAACGGAATCATCTGAGTCTGAAGACAAGACGATATTACCTGTTGTCGAGTTTGAGAAACTGAAAAGCATAAATAACGATCTTGTTGCCTGGATATATTGCGAAGGAACTGCAATCAATTATCCAGTTGTGCATTATAAGGATAATACTTATTACCTAAAGCACATGTTCGATGGCAGTTATAATAGTGCTGGCTGTATCTTCCTTGATTGCAGAAACTCTTCAGATTTTACGGATGAGAACAACATAATATATGGGCACCACATGAAAAACAACTCTATGTTTTCCAGCATCACGAAATATAAGCATCAGGCGTATTATGATGAACATCCGGAATTACTGCTAATGACACCGGAACAAAATTTTAAAATTGAGCTTTTTTCCGGATATGTGGCTAATGTAGAAGATGAAGCTTGGCAGCTCATCTTTGATAGTGAAGAAGACCGCGCTGTATGGATAGAGCGAACGATTGAAAAATCCACTTTTAATAGCCCTGTCATCCCCGCAGCCACTGATAAAATTATTACGTTATCCACCTGCAGTTATGAGTTCGATAATGCACGATATGTATTAACAGGGGTTTTAACGCCAATTGAATAAGATCCACCAATCACCCTATTATAAGTTTATACTTAAATTTATTACTCATTTATAATCACCGAAAAAGCAAAAAAGACAACGCAGTTATCTGCTGTTGTCTTTTTTGTTTGAGATATAATGCTTTATTTTTTGGATCGGGGAAAAACATCATGTTTGTTAAGATAATTCAGACTATTTTCTGTTGTACAAATATATACCGGAGAGGATCAGCAGAATAGAAGTGATCATCGTGCAAAATCCACCTGCCAAATAATACATTATAAAAAATTGTGTCAGAGTACAAGAAACGGGGAAACGGGACAATATGGAAAGATTTTGTGGTGCTATATTCCACAATTCCTGAGGAAAAATTCTATAAAAATCCCAGAATTCTTTTCCGTACATCACAGCCCAGAGAAGAAGTGTGATACAAACTGCAGCCAACACCTTCCCACACAGAACTCCTTTTCGACCTTTTTTTGCAGAACGGAGTAAGGGTATCATTTTAGATTTTCGCTCATATGCACTATTCGCGCCTAAAAGCAATAATAATGCCCCCAAAATCAAAAGAAGAGATTTAAGTCGAACGATTTTTGCTGGTTCCCCATAAACACTTTGGTATGGTGTTTCATCCAGCAAAAAGGGTGTAAACCCCTGTATTTCACTTTGTTGTTTTAGAGTTTCTGCTCGACTTTCAACTTCATCCAAAGCTGCGAGTTTTATCTGTGCGATATTCCCTTCGAAACTGATTGACATATATTCACCGCGCGGAATTTCACCGTTAGAATAAGCTTCCTTTGCCTGTTCCATAGTCTCAATAGTTTTTTTCTGTTCCTCCTGCAATCGATCAATTTCCGAAAAGGTTTTGCTTGTGATTTCTCCTTGTAATTGAACAAGATACTGCCGTTCATAGGCAACCTGTTCACTTCCAGACCGCAGGGGAACACTGTGTTCAATTCCCAACGCAAGATAAACAAACAAAAGTAAGATGACGATTCCTCTTTGAGAAAACAAGATTTTATATACTTCCCGACCCCAAAGAGGAAGATGTTTCAGGCATCGATCTAAACAGTTTCCCAAACGGCGTGTAAATATATCTATCCATGATGTTCCCTGAGCTGGACGACGAAAACACTGCTGTGCGATACAACCACTGCTCATCACAAAGATTAAGGGTAAAGCAGCTAATTCTGATACTCGGCGTATTCCTACGGGAAATCCAAGAATATCCACATTGAGATAATGAGTATAGAGGGGAGCTATGTGAAAATATGTGCAGAGGTTTAAATATTTCAAAATGTTGTAGGCACTTTGTTCCGGGAGAAAGTGATGAAGTCCGTATTCGATCAATAGAAACGCAATACCAATAACCACTCCGTAGCGTGCATCGGAAAGTGCTCCTAATAAAAGCCAAAGTATAAGCCCCAACAGGAAAGCAGATCCAATTCGGAGAACTATATATTGGATCAAAAAACCACCAATGGAAATTGGAACGGGATACTCCTGTAAAATGGGGATAGACTGGACACTGATATGAAGATTTCCGATACCTCCGTAAAGAATTGATCCAAGAAGAACATTGCTTCCGTAAAGCAAAAGTGTTCCCGTAACAGAAAGAAACAAAAGTATTCCCAAGCGATGCAGTGCCAAGGAGCTTCTGCCCATCTGTAAACTGTAGACAAGTCCCCAAAGCTCACGTTTTCGCTCTGCCAAAAAGCATAGTGCAACCACTATTAGCAGAAGAATCAGAAACAGATCGCTGCCGCTGTAAAGAAGAATACCCTCTATTGCCCCTGTATTCTCTAAAGAGAGAGACACATTCTGTAAACTCTGAAAGTCATCTGCTGTTTTTAGTATGTTTCGTGAAGAAAAGCTGTTTTCATCTCTAAAAATGGGGAATGTCAGCATATAATCCTTGTTCTTTTCAATTGACTGCAAATATTCTGGGAAGTTCATCAGGGATTCCGAACGTAAAAAGAGGGTATGAACAGCCACATATTCTCGATAAACATCTTCTTGGGTGGTTGATCCGTCTATAATGTTTTCCGACACTTCCAGGTGCTGTTTTGCATAGTCCTCCCATTGTGCTCTGTCAAAATCACTATCTCTTTGTCTCATATAGAGTATACAGCCATCCCATAACAAGGATAGTCGCTCCATTCTTTCTGTTAGGGTGGAGACGATTTCTTGTAACGATAGACTCTTTAATTCATCAAGAACGGTAATGTATTCCTTGTTAAGTTCATTTAATGGAATTTGTGGCAATTCCTCTGACTGAGAAATTCCTTCCTCCGTCACTACCACACTATGTGAAAGTTGAGACTCGGGGCCGGACAAATCCAGACCCAGACTGCGGTCAAACTGAATTTTCAAAAAGAAAATTCCATTTAGCAGGATAACACAGAGCAGCAGGCAAAGAAAACGGCCTGAAAAAATCGTTCGTTTCCATTCCATCATTGTGATTCCTCCAAGTAGTAGAGGTACACATCTTCCAATGTAAGCCGATCTGCCACGTTTTTGCTTTCCGGCGGCAGGTCATCTCCTACCAGTCGAGCTACCGTATGTCCCTGACGTCTCGACACATTGCCCACCTTATAACGACTTTCCAGTTCCGGTAGTTGCTCTGGGTCACAGGGCAATTCCCGCACCTTATCCGCAACGCTCATCAGCAGCTCTTCCGTACTGCCCATCCGAACAAGCTCTCCATTTTTCATAAGCAGGATTTTATCAGAAATAAACTCAATGTCGCTCACGATATGAGTGGCAAGCAATATAATCCGTCCTTGAGAAAATTCCGAAATCAGATTTCGGATCCGGATACGTTCTTTTGGATCAAGTCCCGCTGTTGGTTCGTCTAAGAGCACCACTTTAGGATTTCCCAAAAGGGCCTGAATCAACAGCACACGTTGTTTCATGCCACCGGAGAGACTGGTCATCTGTTTATGACAAACATCAGAGAGATTGGTCTTTTGAAGAAGAATTCTGATTTCTTGATCTGCCTGCTTTTTTGGAATTCCTTTCAACTGAGAAAGATAGCGGAGAAAAAAATCTACGGTCATACGATCGTAATAGCCTTGTTGTTGAGGCATGAAACCCAACACTTTCCGAAATTTTCTCCCTAGAGATAGAATTTCTTGGCCGTTCCAGAGTATTTCCCCGGTTGACCGTTTCAGATTGTCACTAATAAGATTCATCATGGTGCTTTTCCCCGCACCGTTTGCACCTAAAATTCCATATATCCCTGGTGTAAAGGTTACACTTAACTGGCTTAATGCGGTAAAGTTGCCGTATTGCTTTGTTAGATTTCTCAGTTTTAACTCCATTATCCGATCTCTCCATACTGAGTTTCTGGTTCCTTATAATCAGAACCAGAGTTGGGCCAGTCCATAATTTCTTTCAAGCTTCCGTTTTGCAGATCCAACTGATAGAGATTATTCTGCACGCTCATTTCTTGTCCCCGGCTACCAAGCAAATAAAGCTTACCATTATCAGCAAATACCAACTCAATGCAATATGTATTTGAGTGTAGTTTGAAGATTTCTGAGAGATCCAGTTTTTGCTGGAACTTACCACTGTAATTATAGACGGAAACTGTGTTGCTATCTTTTTGTTCGTTCAGAATAAAAATAAAATCTTTGGTGAAGAGCCCTGTTCCGCCACTTCCTACATCCGTATCTTTTAGTAGCGGCGTGGTGCACTGTAGGATCTTCGCTGCTTCACAGCTATCATCGTTTTCAAACCCGTTTAATTCGACTTTCCATACTTGACCACCAGACGTATAGTAATAAAGTATGCCATTATTTATATACCACTTGGCGTTCCCATCGAGAATAATATCCTCTGCACCCAACTCCAACAAAATCTTGGAGTTCCAGAGTTTTTCTGCCTCGCTATCATTTAGACGGTAGAGAGTATCAACATATCCTTCCGAGGTAAGCGCACGATGCATGGCATAAACCGTATCCTCATCTGCCCAGAATTTCCAATGGCTTTCCTGAACGCCCTCCCGTGATTCCTTCATCAGCACCTTAGCTTCTGATACATCCTGTCCAAGCTTTGCTGTACAAATCCGATCTCCGTCCTTAAAATAGACCATACCGTTATATAAAATTGGACTGGCAGTGGACATGAATGTAATAGTGGAATTATCAGATTTTAATGGTGACTCTAGATTCTGTATCTGTTTTCTTCCGGTACCATCCGGATTCATAGAAAAAAGTCTCAAGCCTTCTCCATATCCGTCACTGTTTGCAAAGTAAAGCTTATCTCCGTAAATTGTCAACATTGAACTGTTAATCCATGCATTACAATTATCGTCTCTATGTTTACAGTTGGGTTTACTGCAAACTGGAATCATACGTCCGCTTTCTGGTTCCAGATAATACAATAGTCCTTCGTTTTCCAGATAATATCCGCCACTGCCTTTACACATTTTATTAAGGCGGAACACATCTGACACGTTCATGGTTTTCTGAAAGCCAAGCTTCTCATCTTCTGCCAATGAAGTTTCTCCGCTGGGATTTTGGATTCCGGAAGAATTATTGTCCGAATCAGAAGGGATTTGTGTTGATGTGTTTCCCTGTGTGGTGCTACTTTCATTTTTATACATCGGATCGCTCAATCCGCATCCAGAAACAAGTAACATTATTGACAACAACACTGCCGACGTTCTAATCAATTTCCTTTTCATAGTTTCCTCCATAGAAAATAAGATTCAGATGCCAAGTAAATTCTCAGCATCTGAATCTTACCAGGGGAATCTCAATATTTTCTCAACTGCAGGAAATTTCTACAGTGATTTTTGCACCAACTTCATCGTTGTTTTCAATAGAAAGAGTACCTCCGTGCTTTTGACACAGAAGGTCACAAATATAAAGTCCAAGACCAAAATGAGTAGCCTTTTCGCTGTTGTTTCCTCGATAGTAAGGTTGTACCGCTGATTTCAAATCATTGGAGGAAAATCCTGGCCCATCATCTATGAATGTCAATGTGAGTGTATCCTTTTGTCTTAATACAGTAACTTTTAACATATCCTTTGTATATCGTAAAGCATTAGAACAAAGGTTTTCGCAAATTTGGGATAATGCTTGGCTATCTATATTTAAAGAACCTTCCGGAAGTTCACTTATTATTTCTACCTTTTCTGGTGCAAATAGTCCAAATACAATGTCAGAAAGCATTTGCATAAAATCGGATGGAGACATTTGTTCAGGTTGAATTTCATAGTCCTCAAGCTTTTGAATGGAATTCATTGTTTTTACATAGTCGTGAATGCGGGCCACTTGACGAGAAATGGTTCGGACAGATTCAACCAGTTCCGCTCGGGAACATTTTTCATCGGGAAGATCCTCCAACAACATATCGGTATGTCCTTGTAAGATTGTAAGAGGAGTTTTGAGGTCATGGGAAAAAGCTGCGTTCAGACGTTTCCGCTCTTCCGTTGCCCGCCATAGCTCTGTTTCATTTTTCACCAGTTCTTTTCGCATTTCTTCAAAGGAACGGCAGAGCCGTCCGAATTCATCCTGACCACAGTCTGCAACCTCAAATCCTAAATCGTGTTTAGCAATCTTTTCCGTAGCCTCAGTCAATACCCGAAACGGAGTTCGAATTTTCCAAAAATAGAATGTTATCGCCGCAAGTAACAAGAAAACCGTATACCAACAGATTGCAGCCATTTCTTCTGTATGCTCATAAAAACTATATTTCTGCTGATCCTCTTCACTAAATGCTGAAGGAGGCAGCTGTATAAGTTGAAATTTCTCAGTATCCTCTCCAGGTACTGCCTCAACCAAACCTTCAGAATCGTTTGCCGGTTTCAAATCATCCAGATCAATTTCTACATATTTCTCCTGAATCATTGCTTGCCCTGACTGAGCGAATCTCATGGTAATGTTGGTGAACAGTAGTGCCAGCAAAATAGCTGTGATACTGCATAACATAAAGGCCACAGGTATGGGGATTTTCTTCCAACAAGATTTTAATTTATCCATTTATAACCCAACCCCCAGACCGTTTCAATAGGGTTTATACATCCTGCTTTCCCGAATTTTTGTCGAATTTTTCGAATATGCTCCATAATGACATTATCGTCACCACAGGCCTCTAATCCCCATATTGTTTCGTAGATATAGCTGCGACTGAACACCTGTCCTGAATTCAGGGAAAGCATTCTAATAATTTCAAATTCTTTACGGAGAAAGTGCATTGATTCTCCACGAACAAGAACCTCTTGTGCGGAATAGTCAACTGTAATATCGCCAAACACTTTTCTTTGGATTTGTTTCTCTCGATGTTCTCGGCGCAGATGGGCGTCAATTCGTACTTTCAATTCAGCCAGGGAAAAAGGCTTTGTGATGTAGTCGTCTCCTCCAGCAGTAAATCCATCAATTTTATCTGTTTCTTGATCTTTGGCTGTTAGGAATAAAATGGGACATCCAATTTTGTCACGAATCTCTTTGCATACAGAAATTCCATCCATCTCAGGCATATTGATGTCCAAAAGGATTAGATCCGGACAGGATTTTATTGACGTGATTGCCTCTTTTCCACTGAATGCAGTGATAATTTCATATCCATTACGACTTAAAGAACGACTGAGCATTTGCACCATTTCTGGTTCGTCATCCACGATTAGAATTTTATAAGCCATTATTCTTCACCTCAGTTTAACAGCATACTGCATAAATATCAAATCTTCCTCAATTTCTATTGAAATGTACTTTGGATTATACAGATATTCTATCATGTATAAAAGAATAAAGATAGTCTGTATAACGAAAGGAATATGTACAACTATTTGATTAAAAGAATTTAATGTATCAAATACTTTTCTTTTATAAACATTTTTTGTGCCTTGAAAACCCAACTCTATCAATAAATAAAGCAGCGACCTTGCAAAAGAAAGGTCGCTGCATATTTGTATTCAGTTCTGCTTCTATACGGTCGGACGTGCAATAAATAATGATGCTAAAGACAATGTTTTAGAGCTTTTTAGGTATCAAGTTCACAATAGTACAGCATGTTTGTATCTGTATCATATAGACACAATGTTAAATTGAATGAGGGGCGCTTTAATAAATCTGGCTCCGCTTGTTGGATTTCTTTTGACTGTCTGTCTATAAGTATATAGTATCCATTTTGTATCTCAGGTACCAGAGCCTTTCCGTTGTTGTCATTTAGAAACGGTCCTACGCTTTTGTCTTTATCAGATATTCCATATATTATGGCTTGAGTCGTTTCATCGATAGGAAATGGATTCCAATCTGAAGATTTTTGAATATGATTTAAAATGGCGTTGTCATCAAAACTAAAAGTAAAGCAGGAGGAACCATCTCCATTTCCACTATGTGTGTCATAACTTGAGATTACCTTACCGGAAGATAAATCAAATCCAAGTGTATTAGATGCGATCTCATTTGGACTTTTTGAGGAGCAGGCAGTAAGAGTTGATATAAGAATTATCGTTAGTACTAAGATGCTTATTTTTTTCATGTTATCACCTTTTTCATGTATTTATTTGTTGTCCTCACACTCGTTACCAGGTCGATATTCTAAAATGTCACCAGGCTGGCAATCCAGTGCAGAGCATAACTTGCATAGTGTAGATATTTTTAGTGCCTTAGCTTTACCGTTTTTTAATATCGATATGTTGGCAATAGTAATTCCAACTTTATCAGCTAATTCTGTTACGCTCATCTTTCTTTTTGCAAGCATAACATCAATATTGAAAATAATTTCTTCTTGCATATTGGATCTCCTCATATAGTTAAATCATACTGATCCTGCAATGCGGCAGCTTTTGTAGCAAGCTTTGAAAGTGCTTTTGCGATAACCGATATTGCAATTCCAACGAAATCTATCCCCAATGAACAAATCAGAATACTTGGATGGCTCATGTTGAGAAATAAAAATATTATATTTCCAGCGAAGAAGAAGATAACATTAAATGCAGCTAATTGAGCAATGCGATTCAATCTAATCGCATTTCGGCTGGTAAACGCTTGATCTGCACATATGCTTGCTGAGATCTTCCACATATATCCTAATACGATAAAGCAGGGGATTCCAGTACACCATAAAAAGATAAGCCACGGATAATAACAGTAACTAAATTCAGGGAAATTCTGTGTAATGATGTGCCCTATTGTTGGGATTCCCCATAGGTAAATAAGAATACCACAAAGAAACATTCCAAAGATAATTACCATAAGATATTTGAAAAGTTTTGATCTCATATTTATTCTTCTCCTTTTTGGAATTTACTTCATTATATCAGAGAACAAACAAAAAGTCAATAAATATTTATTGCAACACGATAAATATTTATCATAATAGATATGCTAATTATGATCATGAGTCAAAAACAAGTGCTTAAAATATGCTGGAGATAGACATTAGAAGTTTAAAACGCTATATCGAAGTATTGTAATATAAAAATGGACAGCCATGCCGATTGATTAGCGCAGCTGTCCATTTTTTCTTCGTTTTCTTATGTTCCAGAATCCTATTTTCAAATAAAGTATTGACAAAACTGTTTCAACTGTATATACTGTACCTATACAGAAGAAACAAGGGAGGCGATTTGGTGAATGTATTCATAGATAACAAAAGTGGCGCGCCTATCTATGATCAGATATATACGCAAATTAAAGAGCAGATAATAAATGGAACTCTTCAGGAAGATGATCCGTTGCCTTCTATCCGTAATCTGGCGAAGGATTTAAGAATCAGTGTAGTGACAACAAAACGGGCGTATGATGAACTGGAAAAAGAAGGGTTCATATATACTATAGCAGCCAAGGGCTGTTTTGTTGCTGCAAAGAATGTAGAGTTGCTGCGGGAAACAAATTTAAAAAAAATAGAAGAATATATGGAGCAAATTGCTCGACTGGCAGTCTCTTGTAACCTGACAAAGCAAGAGGTTATCGAAATGTTTAATTATATTATGGAGGAATAAGTTATGAATGCTCTGGAAATTAGAGATTTATGTAAATCATATCCTGGCTTTTCTCTGCAAAATCTGAATCTAACCCTGCCACAAGGTTGTATAATGGGTTTGATCGGTGAAAATGGTGCGGGAAAGAGCACTACGATCAAGCTAATCCTTGAAATGGTTCGGAGAGATTCGGGAAGCATTCGAATATTCGGGAAGGACAATACTGAAAACATTTCCCTTATAAAAGAGGATGTTGGTGTTGTTTTGGATGAGGTAGGCTTCCCAGAATGTCTGACTGCAAAACAGATAGGAAATATAATGAAAAATACTTATCGCAACTGGGATTCAGTCGCATATAAAAAGTATGTTCGCGAACTCGCATTGCCGGAGAATAAAGAATTTAAGGATTTCTCACGCGGTATGAAGATGAAACTTGGTATTGCAGTGGCTTTATCACATCATCCGAAGCTGCTGATCCTTGATGAGGCAACTAGCGGTTTGGATCCTGTTGTCAGAGATGAAGTGCTTGATATCTTCAGTGAGTTTACAAGAGAAGAAAGTCATTCGATCCTGATGTCGTCCCATATTGTAAGCGATCTCGAAAAAATCTGCGATTACATCGCGTTTCTTCATAAAGGAAGATTGCTTTTGTGTGAAGAAAAAGACAGAATTATGGAGGAATATGGGATTCTTCATTGTACAGCGGCACAGTTGGCAGAGCTTGATCCATCGGCAGTGAAGGGCAAGAAAGAATCAGCATATGGTGTCGAGGCCATTGTAGAGCGAAATAAGGTCCCTGCGACACTGCAGTTGAGTCCAGTTGATATTGAGCAATTATTTATTTTCATGGTTAAGGAGGCTCATTAAAATGAAAGGATTACTTCTGAAGGATTTCTATATGGCAAGGAAATACTGCCGTGCTTATGTTGTGATCGCAGTTGTATTCTCCCTTTTGGCTGTTTGGGGAAACACCTCATTCCTGTTGGCATATCCGGTGTTACTAGCAAGTGTTATTCCGGTTAATCTGATTTCTTATGATGAAAAAAGCAAATGGAGCAGTTTTTCCGGCGTATTTCCGTATTCAAAGCAACAGCTGGTATCTGTCAAGTATTTGATGGCTCTTATTTTCTTGGCTTTTGCCATTATACTTGTTCTCGTCGGTCAAATTACAAGAATGCTGATCAATAATGAATTTGATGTAAATGCACTTCTTTCTTTAGTTGCGCTATTACCTGCGATGGGGCTTTTTGCTCCTTCTTTGATGTTGCCTGCGATTTTCAAATTCGGAGCAGAAAAAGGTCGATTTGCATTTTATGTGATAATTTGTGTTTTCTGCGCCGCTTTTGGGGTTATTGGTGCAATGGGAGAAGAAGCGGATTTGGCTATTGTAAACTTGATGTTTTCCATGCGATCCTGGTTCCTTCCTGTCATTTGTTCCGCTTCTGTTATTGTATTAGCTGTATCGTGGATTCTTTCTATTCAGGTATACAAGAAAAGAGAATTTTAATATAGTTCATTGTCAGAGTGGCGGATATTATGTTGTCTAAAACAAGATTTGATAAAAGAGGTGGAAAAATGCGTAACAGATTTGAGATAACATATTCTCAGAATTCATTCGGATCTACAATAGAAATATTGGTAGACAGGGAAACCGGTATAAATTATATTTGGAGGCGTTCGTGCAATGCAGGTGGTCTTACGCCGCTGCTGGGTACGGACGGACAGCCAGTTATTTCTCAAGAGGGTGAATATGATGAAAAATAGTCACTGTTGTCCAAAATGCAGCTCAACAGATATCAGACGTATTCCGGATAATGGCCGGTATGCGAGCGGAAACAATATCTATACAACCACAATTACATTATTCGGGAAGATCCCAGTTATCCGTTATGTATGTTGTAACTGCGGTTATGTGGAGAATTGGGTAGAAAAGAAAGAGGAACTGGATAAAATTCGTAGCTCCTTTTGATCTTGAAGCAAATAATATGAAGAAAAATTAAGTGGGAAAAATATAAAACAAAAATTTGAATCAGATATCTAGACAGGAAACAGAACAATATAAATCAACAGTGACAGTTTGGTTTTTAATACCAAATTGTCACATTTTCTTAGGTGCAACCGATAGTTGCGTAATAGTTGGTGGTAAATTAACAAGTTATATGTTAAAGTTATAGTACAAAGGAGGTGCCGATATGGCTTTATCTGACAACATTAAAAAAGCACGAGAAAAGCAGGGGTTTTCGCAGGAGTATATTGCAGACAAATTAAATGTTAGTCGGCAGGCAGTTTCGAAATGGGAAACTGGGGGTTCACTTAGATAAAGATACCACATCAATCCCACGCTGACTTTTGCTCAACCGATACAGCCGGAGGGCTGGATAACAAGAAAAGGCGGTATGCGCCCCGTGGAGGGGTAGCGTACCGCCTTTTCTTGTGGGGGTTTCCAAAGGGGGCAACGCCCCCATTTGGCACACGACTTTGCGAAGCAAAGTGTAGTGTGTTATACGCTCTGTCGGCGTTGCCGTGAAAATGCCGTTGCCGCCGGGGAGGGCAAGGGCATTTGGAGCGGCAGGAAAACAGGGCTGTGCTTGCGTGGCGTAGAGCCGTAAGCACAGGTCTGGTTTCAACAGCAGACTGGGCGTATATGAAAGCCCCCGTCCCTCGTCCTACGCTCCGACTTGTGGACAAAGTGTCCCGAAGTTGTGGCTACACTCCCGGAAAAGTAACAGGACAGCGGGCAACCGTCAAGGCTGAAATGAACGGGTTTATACCCGGCCTTGACCGCCACCCGCCGTCCCGCTGAATGGGTGAACAAGGCGACCAATCCCTCAAAGTGCTTGGCCGCTCTCTTTCTGATTTTGGAGTGTTTCTTTTCTCATAATTGAAATGGGCGGGAAGCCATTTTAGGGCTTTCCCGCCTTGATTGCCCATCAGCAAAGCCAGACGGGACGGTCAACGGCGGCGCATGAAATGCGCCGTTCATCTTGACCGTTGACTGGCTTTGCTATTTCTCTGATAAATGAAATTTCGATTTTTAGAAATCGTTTAAGATAGCAATGCGGCTCCACTTGAAATTTTTTCTTTTACTGCAAAAACAGCCTCTTGGATAGAATAGGTTGTCGTTTCTATAACATTCGATTCATATATCCCCAAATTACAAAATTGCTCCCACATTGTTTCTACTAATTCAACATTTGTTTTTCTGTCTAATTTTGAACGTTCCACAGCTCGTTTCATAGTTTCTTCTTTACTGGCTCTTAAAACAATATAGTGTACTTCATAATCTTCTCGAACAAGGGCTCTCCATGGTTCTAAAAACCACGGCCCGACAATTCCATCTACAATTACATCATATCCGCCGCGGGCATAGCGCTTTGCAGCTTCTAAAAAGGCTTCAATGACAACTAAATTTTGTTCGTTGGACTCTGGTAAATGCGGCGGTATTGCTCCTTTGCTTAAATAATGAAAAAAGTCGTCTGTGTGCATATGCACAGATTTATCCATGTTCGATTCTTTTGCGACAATCGACGCAGTTGTTGTCTTTCCTGTTCCCGGCGAACCTGTAATCACAATAATTCTTCCTTGATTCATCTACATTCTCCCTCGCAATTCAGATTTACCGCTCTCTTTCTGATTTTGGAGCGTTTCTTCTCTCAAGATTGAAATGGGCGGGAAGCCATTTTAGGGCTTTCCCGCCTTGATTGCCCATCAGCAAAGACGGGCGGGACTGTCAACGGCGGCGCATTTATGCGCCGTTCATCTTGACCGTTGATTGGCCCCGCTAACTTTGCTACTCTGTTCTAAGTAATTCCTCAATTTGTTTTTTCATATATTCTACAAGTGCCATCGCTTCCTTTTCTACTGTCTCCCATTCATCAGACAAATTTCCCAAATAAGCTTCCTTTGCCGTTGTTAGCAGGGGGGGAAATCTCTCCGGCAATTTTAAAATTACCCATTTTGCGGCAACATCTTTTGTCGTGATTTCTTCTGTTACTAAAGTAAACCACATTCGTGATAAGGTTAATAACACATTTCTTTCATCACCCTTAAAGCTGGAAATCAAACCAGGTAAAGAAAACCGAATTGCTTTTTTAATTTCGTGAAATGGGATAGCGGGAATAAGCTCTTTGCTTTCCGCCCCCTTCAAAGTTATGCTATTTTTTCTTGCTTGCCATAATAAAATCATTATATCTGGGTCATTGCAGGCTTGCGGATATTCTCCTGCTTCCATCTCTCCCCTTAGCCATTCACCATACATATACTGACATTTTGGCGGAAATTGCAACGGAACAATATCAGATTGATTGATAATAGTTACCTCTAAAGGTCTTTTTTCAATACAGCCTACGGAGCCAGAAATTTTCAATAATTGCTTTGTTAGATCTGCTCTGATTGAATTACTCAATTCTTGTTTAGTAATTATCAGTATATCTATATCACTATCTGGACGCAGCCCATTCATTGTTGCTGAACCATATAAATATATCCCCAATATTTGACCTTGTAATATGGTTTCTGCTATTGAAATAACTTGATTTACTTGTTGTGGAAATTCATTTATATTCATTGTAACTCCTATATGTATTTATTTTTACTCCTCAACAACTGATAAAACAGCGTCTAAGGCTAATTCTAAGGCTATGGATATACTTGTTTTTCCCCATTCTCTTTCTTGGTATTTATGAGGGTCTGCAAGAGTATCGGCTGAAAAAAGCAGCATAGCCCATGTAACTTTTCTAAATTTTGCACACGCCGCCAATGCGGAACATTCCATTTCTACTACTTGACATCCCTCTTCTTTCCGATACTGAACCATTTCTACTGTTTCTCGATAAAAACCGTCTGTTGTCCATGTTTTAACTTCCCAATATGGTATATTCTTTTGGCTTAAAGCAGATTCAATCGCATTTATACCAGCCTTTGAAATCTCTACTTCTCGGGAGGGAGGAAGATAATGGTAAGATGTTCCCTCATCTCTCAATGCAGAAACAGGTATCAAAAATCTATTTTCCGGGATGTCTTCCAATACGCCGCAGGAGCCGACGGAAATAATCTTTGTTACACCCCCTGCAATTAAATATTCTAAAACTTGGACGGCAGCAGCACTTCCCACAGGAGCCGGACATAGACATATTTTCTCCTGATTATAAAGACATTCATAAATAGGATATCGTCTTGTTGCACTTTCAAATTCATCTATCTGTATTCCATCATGGGTATGTGCATAATTTTCAACCTCGTCTCCTAAAAAAGCAAACACTGCTTTTGCAGGAAAACATTTTTTCCCATTTCCCGGCTGAAAAACAGCTTTTGATGCGGTATCGTACTCTAAAACAGGGTAGTCATGCTTTACTAATGGCATATTATTATCTCGAATAACAGGCTATTATTCTATTCCTTTCATCATCTTTTTTGCCAACTGCTTGAACAGGTCGGCAGTTTCTTCATCCATCGGCGTAAGCTGTCCGATCTGTCCGGCAACCATCGCCGCTACATCGTCAATGGAAAGCGGGTTTTGCTTCTGTTCCGCCAATGCGTCCCGCATGGCTTGGAACATCGCGGCGGTCACAGCTTCTCCCGGCTGTTCCCCGTTGTCAATGTCTTTCTTAATATCCCGCAGGATAGCAAGGAACACATTTTTGATTTTCTCAATCTCCGCCTCATGTTCCCCCATCTTCTGGGCGTTCAAAAGCTGTAAATCCTGCTTTGCTTCCGCCCGGTGTTCCGGGTGTTCTTTCATCAGGTCGGACAGGGAAGCCGTTGCTATCTCGATAAGCTGGTTTCTTGCTGTTATGCCTTTTGCCGCTGTGTCCTGAAAATAAATCCATATCAAATCTATCAGCTTAGGGAAATTCCTGTGTTCCAACAGGCGGTTGAGGATTTGCACATCAACAGCACCCGTCACGAGCCCCCTCACGGCTCCCTCGGACAAGCCTAATTCAGAAATATCGTAGCTTTTACGGACGCTCACGGTGGATAAGCCCAGTATGTAGTCTGTCGATACCTTAAATTCCTTTGCCACGCCTATGAGAATATCACTGCTGACCGTTCTCGTTTCGCCGCTGACAATGCGGCTCAACTGGGAAGCGGAAACCCCTATCTTCTCCGCAAGCTCCTTTTGTGTGATGTGGTTCCCGTTGCATAAATCGGAAATCCGCTGTCCGGGTGTTCCGGGTAAAGCCATAGATACGCACCTCCTCCGCATACTTCCATTATACAGAATGATTGCAAAAATGCAATTTCCAAAGTGTAAACTTCATCAAAATGCAATTCTCGCAAAATTCCGGGGATTGCATTTTTTTCGTGTAGACTTAGGGTAGTTCATCGATGGACAGCACCTTGAAAACAGAATGACCGTCCGAAAAGGAATACCCCGGCTGGGGAAGCACCGCAAGGAACCGGACTTCGAGACAAAATGTCCCGAAGCTGCGGGGAGCGTGCCAACGCCGGAACACGCCGCAGGAATGGGGCAGGAAACCTTTTCGGGGAGAACGGCAACGGAAAGCAAAATGGAGGGAACGCATGAGAGATAACCCCTATAAAGACTTGCCGCCACTGGAACGCAGGCCGGACGGTTCCCTTTACCGCATGACACCGGCGCAGAGAAAACAGGCGGCCAGCCTGATACGCCGGGAGTGTTGTTGCTGTGAGGACGGCAACTGCATTGTCCTTGATGATGGGGACACCTGCACCTGCCCGCAGACGATTTCTTTCTCGGTCTGCTGTAAGTGGTTCCGCTGGGCGGTCTTGCCGCTGGACGGGACGCTGGAAGCGGAAATTTTCCGGGATAAGGACTTGAAACGCTGTGCGGTCTGCGGTGGCGTGTTCGTCCCCAAATCCAACCGGGCAAAATACTGCCCCGGCTGTGCCGCCAGAGTTCACAGGCGGCAGAAAACAGAAAGTGAACGGAAAAGGAGGTCTGCTGTGGACAGTTAGGAGCGAAAAAAGCCTTGATTTATCAGGCTTTGCAAGCCCCAAACCGGGGCAGGTGGTATAAAGTATCGCCCGCCCCGGAAAACGGGCTTCTAACCGTCCACAAAACGAACTATGACAAATACCATCTATATCCACCAGCCGGAAAAGGCGTTCAGCTTCACCCGGCTCCCGAATTTTCTCTTTGAAGCCCCCACATTCAAGCCCCTGTCCAACGAGGCAAAGGTTCTGTACGCCTTTATCCTGCGCCGGACAGAGTTATCCCGCAAGAATGGGTGGGCGGATGACTGCGGACGGATTTTCCTGTATTACCCTATCTGTGAAGTGGTCACACTGCTCCATTGTGGGCGGCAGAAAGCGGTGAATACCCTGCGGGAACTGCAATACGCCGGACTGGTGGAGATCCAGAAGCAGGGCTGTGGAAAACCCAACCGCATTTTCCCAAAATCCTATGAAGCGGTTCCAAACACCGACTTTAAGAAATCCCGTTCTGGTACACCGGAGGACTGAAAACCGTACCCATGAAGTACGGAAATCACTCCTGAGACGTACGAAAACCGGACGGTATATAGAAATACAAAGATAAAAAGATTGATTTATATTCTATCCATTCCAATCCTATCCGAGCTATTTTCTGCGGGATTTTCCCTGTGGAAAACCCCGGATAGGAAAGGAATGGGGAAAGGAGCAGAATGGCACAACACGCAATTTTACGGTTTGAGAAGCACAAGGGCAACCCGGCAAGGCCGCTGGAAGCCCATCACGAAAGACAGAAAGAACAGTATGCCAGCAATCCCGACATTGACACAAGCCGGAGCAAATACAACTTCCATATCGTCAAGCCGGAGGGACGCTATTACCACTTCATTCAGAGCCGGATTGAGCAGGCCGGGTGCCGAACCCGCAAGGACAGCACACGGTTTGTCGATACGCTGGTAACTGCCAGCCCGGAGTTTTTCAAGGGGAAATCCCCAAAGGAGATACAGGCGTTTTTCCAGAGGGCGGCGGACTTCCTCATTGGCCGGGTAGGACGGGAAAATATCGTGTCGGCGGTGGTACACATGGACGAGAAAACGCCCCACCTGCATTTGACCTTTGTTCCGCTGACAAAGGACAACCGCCTGTGTGCAAAGGAGATTATCGGCAACCGGGCAAACCTGACGAAGTGGCAGGACGATTTTCACGCCTATATGGTGGAGAAATATCCTGACTTGGAGCGTGGGGAGAGCGCCAGCAGGACAGGCCGGAAGCATAT
The DNA here is from genome assembly GCF_038739695.1 of Zongyangia acetica. NCBI lineage: Bacteria > Bacillati > Bacillota > Clostridia > Eubacteriales > Oscillospiraceae > Zongyangia > Zongyangia acetica. The sequence goes on from NZ_JBBEWN010000018.1 coordinate 31,278, forward strand.
CCCCACCCGGCTTTTCAAACAGGCGGTTTCCCTCTCCCGGCAGGCAAGAGCCATTGAAGCCACACTGGACGGCATTAACCCGCTGAACGCCGGAAAGAAAAAAGAGGAAGCCCTCTCCATGCTGAAAAAGTGGTTCCCGCAGATGGAGAATTTCTCCGGGCAGTTGAAAAAGTACAAGGTCACAATCAATGACCTGCTGGCGGAGAATGAGAAGTTGGAAGCAAGGGCAAAGGCCAGCGAAAAAGGAAAGATGAAAGATACGATGGAACGGGCAAAGCTGAAAAGCGAACTGGACAATTTACAGCGGCTGGTTGACCGTATCCCGCCGGATATACTGGCGGAACTGAAACGTCAGCAGCGGCACACGGTAAAGGAAAGGTGATAGATATAAGCAGAAATTTTCGCCGCCTTTGTACGGCATTGTACCTTGAAAACTGAATATGGAGGACACTGGATGGCAAAAAGTGAAAGCGATATTTTTACACCCCGAACAGGGCAGGTCATACAAACAGAGAACGGCACGCAGTATTTTGTATGTGGGAACAACCGTATAAAAATCTCCGAACACTTCGCCGCAGGCGGGAAGCCCCTCGGTGATCTGATTGTAGATGTGGTGCGGCACACCGCAGAAAAAGCCGCTTCAACCTGATAGCCCATCATTGATAACACGCCCACGCTTATGATATAATTGCCATAGAGCAAAAGTATTGTAAGCGTGGGTTGTTTCTTTAGAAGGAGGATTTTTAACGGTGAAACAACCTTACAATACTACGATTTACAACACGGCGCTTTATATGAGATTGAGCCGGGACGATGAACTGCAAGGAGAAAGCGGGAGTATTCAGACACAACGCATGATACTCCGGCAATATGCCGCCGAGCATGGCCTGAATGTCATAGATGAATATATCGACGATGGATGGTCTGGAACGAACTTTGACAGGCCGGATTTTCAGAGAATGATTGATGACATTGAGGACAGGAAAATCAACTGCGTTGTTACGAAGGATTTATCCCGCTTAGGCAGAAACTACATTCTGACCGGCCAGTACACGGAAATCTACTTTCCCAGCAAAGGCGTCCGCTATATCGCTGTCAATGACAATGTGGACACCATCAACGGAGAGAATGAGCTTGCCCCATTCCTCAACATTCTGAATGAAATGCACGCCCGCCAGACCAGCAAAAAGGTAAAGGCGGCCATGCGGACACGGTTCGCAAATGGCGCACACTATGGAGCCTATGCTCCGCTTGGCTATGTCAAAGACCCAGATAAGAAAGGCCATCTTCTGATTGACCCGGAAACAAGGTGGATTATCGAAAAGATTTTTGACCTTGCCGTTCATGGCCGGGGAGCCGCCAGCATTACACGGATTTTGGTCGAAGAAAAAGTACCTACTCCCGGCTGGCTGAATTTCCAGAGATACGGCACTTTCGCAAATATCTATGCCGGAGCGCCGGAGGAAAAAGCCTATGCGTGGACGATAGCGCAGGTGAAAAGTATTCTGAAAGAGGAAACCTATATCGGACACAGCGTCCACAATAAGCAGACCAATATTTCATTCAAAAACAAGAAGAAAGTACGCAAGCCAAAAGAGGAATGGTATCGTGTGGAGAACACCCACGAAGCGATTATTTCCGAAGATGTGTTCCGTCAAGTACAGGAGCAGATTTGCAACAGGCGCAGACGGCAGAAGAACGGCACAACACAGATATTTTCCGGGCTGGTAAAATGTGCGGACTGCGGCTGGTCGCTGGCCTATGGTATGAACAGCCAGAACAAAAATCCCTATGCCCACTACCATTGTAGCAAGTACGGGCAAGGATTGCACCAGTGTTCCATGCACTATATCCGCTATGATGTGCTTTACGCCTATGTCCTTTCCCGTCTGCAATACTGGTCTGTGCTGGCACAGCAGGATGGGGACAAACTTCTGAAACGGCTACTTAACGCCAGCGACAAGGAACGCAATACTGCAAGGAAGCGGCAGACAGCCGAACTGAAAAAGGCGGAAAAGCGCAAAGCAGAAGTAGACACCCTGTTTGCAAAAATGTATGAGGACTGGTCTGCCGGACGCATTACAGAATACAATTTCAATATGCTGTCCGAAAAGTATCAGGGCGAACAGCGAGAATTGGACGCAAAAATTGAACGGCTTCACGAAGCGATGGAGGCCGCCGCCCAGACAGCGGTTGACGCTGAAAAGTGGATAGGTCTGATGAAACAGTATGTCAATCCCACAGAATTGACGGCTGAACTTCTGAATACGCTGATTGAAAAAATCCTTGTCCATGAAGCGGTCAAAAGTGAGGACGGAAGCCGGGAACAGGAGGTAGAAATCTTCTACCGCTTTATCGGCAAAATCGAATGACACATCTTGAGATACCCAACAATATCTTTAACTAAGGGAAACCGGTCAAAGCGAACCGTCCACCCAAAATCTCTTGCAGCTTGCCGAGGTACTCAAAGTAGATGCCAATATATTGCTCAATGAAAGTCGAGAGCGAAAAGTCTTTGCAAAAGAGAATATCGAGCAAAAAGGGTTGCGCACTATTCTCAATAAGCGGAATACGATCTTTTTGACCGCTTCATGTGCGGCGCAGATGGCAGTATTTTGTGTAAATCAAGGACAAGTCAGCGAACAAGCGTATGTGTTCAAATATATTACGGCTATCATTTCTGGAATATTTATGGTTATACTCCTTGCTAATATATGGTTTTCAACCGGAAAAGCAAGTAGAAATAAGTTGTATGCACGAATATTTATGTTCGTCCTTTCATTTGAAATTATACTTATTCTTTCCAGTCGCTATTTGGGTGGCTTGATTTCGTTTGTAATCTGTGTTGTTTTTCTTGTGTCCCTTATAAAAGTACATGATCCTCGGAACGAAAAAACATAAATTAACGAATCCGATATGTACGGTCGCTTTTTGTATTATCTCTGTACAGAAAACATTTCAACAGAAAAATAGAACGCTAATTCAATCTGACAGAGATAAATTTGGTCAGACATCTTGCAAAATTTAGTGGATTACGTTATAATATTTATATCAGTATCAGTAATTGCAATTGAGCAATTAGAGTTTATCAGGTAACACAACGTCTGGATCATTATGATTTCAGGCGTTTTTTTATGTCTTCTGCTTCTGTTATAGAAGCACAGAACAGTAAAAAACGGGAGTATGGACTTCCGTCCATTTTTCACAACTTTACATCTTGACTAACTAAGTCACAAAAGCGCTCAGAGAATTTCGTTTCTTTGAGCGCTTTTTTTATATAGATCGGAGCTGACAAGGCTCCCCCAACCTTGATTCCGGGGAGAGCCTACAGGCCTACCCCGTTTATATATAAAATCATTAAGTGGAGGTAGGTTTTATGACCCTTATCTTACAAGGAACAACAAAAACCAAAGACCTGATAATTGATTATATTGAAGTTCAGTTATCAAGTGGAAAGACTGTCTCATTAAACTGGGACGAAAGCGGTATTGATCGAACTCCTGAAGGATTCGATGCAAAGTATAAAGGCGTCTATTTTGATGAGAAATACGCAAATGGCCGATTAGATGAACTCAGGGGGATGCAGGTCGTAGATCTGGGTTTATATTCTGAGTCTGAGTCTACAGCCAGTTTGATTATTGACGAGATGGTGTTTACAGACGGAGAAGACGAATTGCTAATTGCAGGCCCTGTTTTCGAAGTGAAAGACCTGCTAATAAAAGTCAAGTAGAAATTTCAGATTTTTAGGGAGGCGAAAAAATGCAATACAAAATCAAGCCGCTGAGCATCTCAAAATTAAAACGGCGGCCAGCCAGATGGT
>NZ_JBBEWN010000019.1:0-34367 GCF_038739695.1 Zongyangia acetica
ATACCATCTGGCTGGCCGCCGTTTTAATTTTGAGATGCTCAGCGGCTTGATTTTGTATTGCATTTTTTCGCCTCCCTAAAAATCTGAAATTTCTACTTGACTTTTATTAGCAGGTCTTTAACCTTCCCACCTTTGAGGGAGGACAGTTTGGCCTCATTTTGGCCACAGGCACAACGGCTACCTTCAATAATGTGAACTATTATTCCGCCGTTCAGCCGGAGATCGCCAGCATTACGGTGGAAGGCGCCCAGATGAACGAGAAGTTTGATCCTGATGTCCACGCTTACATGGGCAGCGTACCCAATGGGACAACCTCTGTGAATATTACAGCTGAATGCACAGAAGGTTTGGTGCTGAGCATTGGAAATACCACTGCGACCAGCGGCCAGCCGGTTAATGTAGCACTGGGTGAGGACTATAATACCATCAAGGTGGTAGCTCGGGATCCAGAGTCGGGCCTTTCTGTCAGCTATAGCATCAACATTCAGCAGATGTTTGATGAGGAGACCATCTACGATCAAGAATACCGTCCGACCTACCACTTTACCCCCTACCGGCATCAGATGAACGACCCCAATGGGTTGGTTTATAATGAAGTTACTGGGGAATACCATATGTTCTTCCAGACCAATCGTGGCTTTGACAGTGGTGTCGGTACCGGGACAACCAGCTGGGGACATGCGGTCTCCAAGGATATGGTCAATTGGCAGGAGCTGCCCTTGGCCATCACCCCGGATGATCTGGGTGTCATCTACTCTGGCTCCGCGGTCATCGATTATAACAACACCTCTGGATTGTTTGACGAGAGTACGCCTCCGGGAGCCAGAATGGTTGCCTTCTACACCAATTACGGTGGGGATACTACTTTGGGCTTGACCAAGCAGTCTATGGCTTACTCCACCGATAATGGCCGTACTTGGATCAAATACGAAAATAACCCTGTTGTTTCCAATGTCGGCGGCATTTACGGATCTTCTGCCCGTGATCCCAAGGTCTTCTGGTATGAAGACGCAACGATGGAAAACGGTGGCATTTGGGTCATGGTCACTGTGGATTATCTGGAACCTCATGTCCATATGTTTACTTCTCACAACCTTATTGACTGGAAGCACAGCGGACAGATTATGGATATCAACGGGAATGCCTTTGGTTCTGAGTGCCCGGATCTGTATCCTCTCGCTCTGGATGGCGATGAGAGCAACGTCAAATGGGTATTCAGAGGCGGCGGCGTCTTCTATATCGTTGGTCATATGGAAAAGACCGGTGAAGACACTGTCATGTTTGTTCCTGAGACCGAGAATATCCGGCCCCTTAATGGTATTTCCGATCAGTTCCCTGGCATCCCTGAGCCTGAGCTTTACGCGACTCAGTCCTTCTCCAATGAACCCAATGGACGCCGGGTTTCCATTAGCTGGATCCGTGAGCGTGGCGGCAATGTCCCAGGCCGAATCTGGAACTCCGCGCAGTCTCTCCCCACAGAGCAGACCCTGCGCACTGTCAATGGCGAGCCCCGGCTCTTTAGCTATCCCACAGAAGAAGTCGACGCTATGCGGGATCAAAAGATCTTTGAGCTCAAAGGCGCGCAGCTGGATGAAAGTAGCGAAAATGTTCTGAAGGACGTTAAGTCCACCAACTGCGACATGGATGCCACCATTACCTTGGGAACTGCTACTGAAGTAGGCTTCAAGCTCCGTCAGGGTGGAGGCCGCGAACTGATTATCACCTATAATAAAAACGACGGCAAACTCTATGTAGACAAGCGGACTTCAGATGGAGACAATGTCCTTGATGTCTACAAGCCGGATATGAGCATGATTGATGGAGATACCATCAAATTGCGGATGATGTTGGATCAGATCTGTTACGATGTCTATGGTAATGATGGAGAAGTTTGTATCCAAGGCTTCTTCTATAATGATTTGGCCAACAATAGTATGGAATTCTTTACCAACGGTACTGTGACCTTGGATTTGGATATTTACTCCATGAAGGCTATGGATCGTACTCTGCCAGAGCCCGAGCCCGTTCCCACAGAGCTGAGCAATCTGGAACTCTCTAACGGCACCCTGGATCCCGCCTTTGACAAGGCTACCCTGAACTACACCGCCACTGTGGCAAACTCTGTCTCCTCTGTCAAGGTCATGCCCACCTACACCGGCGACACCGCTGTTACCGTCAACGGCAAGGACGTCGCTTCCGGCGCCTACTCCGAGGACATTGCCCTGGAGGTTGGACCTAATGCTATTACCGTAGCAGCAGGAGATAAGACCTACACCATCACCGTCACGAGAGAAGAGGAAGAACAGCCTCCTGTAGGCGAGAAACCTCTCCTGGATGGCCTGGAGTTGTCTGAAGGAACTCTTACTCCCGCCTTTGACAAAGACACCTTCTCTTACACCGCTGCCGTAGGAAACGAGGTAGAGGGTGTGCAGGTGAAAGCCTTCTTTGCCGATGGCATTACAGCCATGCTGGGAGAAGAGGCGCTGGAGAGCGGCTTCTACTCTGAAGAGATCCCGCTGCAAGTAGGAGAAAACGAAATTGTAGTTACGCTGCGCCTAGAAGGTGAAGAGAGCGAATATGTGATTATAGTGACACGGGAAGAGGAAGCGGTGACAGAGCCTGATCCCAATCCTGGCACCGACAAGCCGAGCATCCCTGGATCTGATGAAGGACAGGCAGGCGGCAATGACTGGAACTGGCCGGGAGGCAGTGGAAATGATTCCACCGGCGGCACTGGTTCCGGAGAGAAAGAGAACCCCGCTTCCGGAGACAGCAGCATGGTAGCTGGAGCGCTGGCAGTCCTGGCCCTGAGTGCTGGCGCTGTAGTGGTTCTCTCCCGCAAGAGAAAGTAGTTCTAGTTAAAAGATCTATCATATTTTTCATACAGTATAAAAGAAGATCGGCCTCCAATTGCGGAGGCCGATCTTCTTTTGGTGATCACAAGAAATGTATTTTTCTTTTAATCAAACAACTCGGAAATCTCATGCTGGCAGTAAATAAGATTTAATACTTCAATATTTTTTAATCACATTGTTAAAAAACGAAAGCACCTCAATATTTTTCATTGAGGTGCTTTCGTCAGGTTCTCAATATCTTGCCAGAGTATGTTTTTGACATGCATTTGACTCCGACATCTGTCGGATTATAATTCCCAGAAAATGGGAATTCTGAAAGTTGTACTATTGCTTGCCGTACGCCATAAGGGTAAAGCTTATGAGCACGGCCTGTCTTCCAATCAGATTCCCCCTTTCTAGTTTTTATGTCCCACGGTTTTCGGGCTCTGAAAACCGCAATGATCATTACCTTTGGGTTTATGATATATAAAATTGTAAAGCGGTTATGTGATGGTTATTTGAAGATCACATGAATAATAACGGAAAATACACGGCATTCAAATTGTTTTGTTATCGCAATGTTTTTAGGATGATCTCAAGGGAAAGGAGACCGCAAAAAAGCGCAGATCGATACTGCGCTTTTTTCATTTATTTGATTGTGTCTAGTTACTTACTTAATTCTCCACATAGATATATTTTTCTCACTCCGCACGCAAGGCGGTAACAGGATCGCTCTTTGCCGCTTTTCTAGAGGGGATGAGACCGCCGATCAATGTCAAAACCACGCTGAGCCCAATCAAAATGACGCCATAAACAGCGGGGAGCGAAGCGTTGATGTCTGTTGTTCCTGCGAGAGAATGGATTAGTGCATTTCCCGGGATCAAAAGGAGCAGTGTCAATCCAATGCCGATGACGCCAGCACATAGCCCAATGATAAAGGTTTCGGCATTGAACACCTGAGAAACATTGTGTTTGGAGGCACCAATGGCCCGGAGAATACCGATTTCCTTTTTCCGCTCCAGTACGCTGATGTAGGTAATAACGCCAATCATAATAGAGGACACAACAAGAGAAATCGCTACGAATGCAACCAGCACATAGCTGATTGTATCCACAATTTCAGTTACGGAAGTCATCAGTGTTCCCACCATATCAGTATAGCGAATCATCTTACTTTCGTCGCCTTGCGCTTCCATACGGCTGTTGTAATCGTCAAGAATTTCGGTGATAGCCGCTTTACTAGAAAAATCATACGGATAAATAGAAATTTGATTTGGATCCTTTAGATCAGCATATCCAAAGTTTGTCAAATTGTTGTCATAGGATGCATTCTCGCCGGACATAAGGGAACGGAGCAGTTCGGTAAGTTCCTCTTCACTCATATTCATCTGGATGGCCGAATGAAAGGTGTCTGAGTCGATTTGGAAAGCTTGCCCCAGGTTATTTCCCAATTGTTCCATGGCCTGCTGCATTCCGCTTTCCATATTGGTTGCTATTTGACCCATGAGTTGCTCTATCACAGAGGAGATTTGGTTTTGCATCGCCTGCATGATCGCCTCGGTAAAAGAAGACATCATCGTCTGCATATAATTGCCCAATACACTGGAGAGTTGGGCCTGTAATGTTTCCGTATCCAGGATCCCGGCGATGCCGGCGGCTATCTGCTGCTGGGCCTGGGGTGTCTGTAAATAAGCGGAAAAATGCTCGCCCATTTTACTCGGATCAGGAAGCTGATTGGCGATGGCATATTCCTGATAGCCGCTCATTATGCCGCTGATCAGCGCTTGTATTTGCTCTGGAGAGATTGTGATTTCGCCGCTTATCTGTAAAACATCTGCAGCACCTTCTGCGATGATTTGCTGTGCCTCCGGCGTCTGCAGATATAATGCCAGGTATTCGCTGAACCGATCCGGATCAGTCCACCCGTTGGAGGCCGCATACTCCTGGAATCCGGACATAATGTTCTGCACCAACTCCTGGAGCTGCTCGGGAGACACGGTGACCGTTAAATCGGATTGGATGATATGCTTGATGCCTTCTTCTAAAATCTGTTGTGCTTCCGGAGTCTGTAAATAAGCCATAAAATATTCATCGAGACGGGAATAGTCTGCCTCTGGATGCTCTACAGCATAATCGTTATATCCAGCTAAAAGATTGCCAGCGAGCTCCTTTATCCCTTCCGGTGAGATAGAAAGATCCAATTCACCCATCAGATCTTCCAGTGTCAGATCAGGCAAATCCGGAAAATCAAAGGTGAACTCATCCGGATTCACTAGATCAGACAGATTCAGGGAACCGCCGTCCATATTAAGAAGGCTTGACCAATCGATCTCTATTGCACCTGCATCAAATCCAAATGCATTCTGCAGAACGTCTTCATCAATAGTGAAGAGAGAATCCAGGTTAAAGGGGCTCTGGCCATTGTCTTCGCCAAAAGGATTGCCCGTGAGTACATTGATATCTGGATTTTCTATTTGTTCCTGCACAATAGGGCTGGCAGCAGCCTGCTCCACCACATATTCCGTCAAAGAGGCCGGATAGGCAATTCCGGTGCTTAGCATAGCGGCCGAAGCATCCTCCGCGGGCTGCACTACGCCCACAATTGTAATGTCTTCACCATTGCTGACCAGATTTTGCATATACGCGTCATCGTCGGATTTATCTGTCCACACATCATAAGTAGAGTCATATTCATAGTAATCAGAGGCGTTCACCAATTTAAAGGAGATACCAAGGAAGTCTTCATAGTTGTATGATCCCATATTGTCAGGTGTATCCACCGCTTCATTGGCAAGAAACTCCTGGATCATTTCATCCAACTCGAGAGGATCTCTCAGGCCCAGTGTATACAGCATAAAATCGCTAATACTACCATTGGGGGTAAGAACCACAACACACTCATTATACCGTTGTGGCCAGCGCCCGGCCTTAACATCATACTGTTCACGAAATAGCTCCGTATTCTCCGGCATTTGATAAAAGACATCGGTACTCATCATGGAGGACATAAAGCTGTCAGATTCTGTACCGATGCCCAATGCAGAAAAGGAGTGGTCTGGGTTTACCTGCCGGATGTCGCCGCCATGCCGGCTGTAAATTTGCGGCGCTACATCATAAGAATACTCAACCGCCTTAGCATAAGGCTCAATGCCGGTGTTACCACTGTCCAAATACTGTTTAAGGGACTCGAGATCATTGGGATCTACCCCCGAAAACATACTGCTGAGGGTTTGTGAAATTTTGACATCTCCCGTGTTGTCGCCCGACTGATTTGCCAAGACACTGGACATCATCGCGGAAAAATTCATTGTCGTCTTTTGAATTTGTAGTGGATACTCCGAAAGCGTCTCTTCCTCCAATGTTTGAATATAGCTGTTAACACCGTTGGAAATGGACAAGATCAAAGCAATTCCAATGATACCGATAGAACCGGCAAAGGAGGTCAAAATGGTTCGGGCCTTTTTTGTCCGCAGATTGTTAAAACTGAGGGAAAGAGCGGTCAGGAATGACATAGACGCTTTTCCCATGTTTTTATAAATAGGCTTAGTTTGTGCCTTTTCAACCTCATAGGGGTCGGAGTCCGAACGGATCGTTCCATCCTTTAGCTTGACGATTCTGGTCGCATAGAGCTCCGCCAACTCCGGATTATGGGTTACCATGACGACCAGCCGGTCTTTTGCCACCTCTTTGAGCAATTCCATGACCTGCACACTGGTTTCACTGTCCAATGCGCCTGTCGGCTCGTCGGCCAAAAGAATATCCGGGTCATTGATCAGCGCTCGCGCAATAGCCACACGCTGCATCTGACCGCCGGACATCTGGTTGGGCCTTTTGTGGATCTGTTCCCCCAAGCCCACCTGCTCCAGCGCTCGGATGGCACGCTTTCTGCGCTCCGCTTTGGAAACGCCGGAAATTGTGAGGGCCAGCTCTACATTGGCCAGTACTGTCTGGTGCGGGATGAGGTTATAGCTTTGAAAGACAAAACCAATGGTGTGATTGCGGTATGAGTCCCAATCCCTATCTTTATATTTTTTCGTGGAGATTCCGTTAATAATCAAGTCGCCGCTGTCATAGCGGTCAAGTCCTCCGATAATATTGAGCAGTGTGGTTTTTCCGGAACCACTGGGCCCAAGGATAGCCACAAATTCATTATCTCTTAGATTCAGACTGACATGATTCAGGGCCTGTTGCACCAAATTTCCAGTCTTATATTCTTTGCAAATTTGTTTAATTTGAAGCATAGAGAGAAACTCCTTTTGTATACTCAGTTCCAATTGTATATTTAAAAGAGAAAGTGATATAGGAGCCAGATCCCTATAGCTTCCGCCACAAATATAACTGGAACACCGGCCATAAAGTACCAGTGCTTGGTTTTATGATGAAATAGGAGCATAGAAAGGTAGAGTCCCACGCTTCCTCCTAATATTGCCAGAAGAAATAATGTTTTTTCCGGTATCCGCCATCGGTGTTTCCGAGCGGCCCGTTTATCAAAGGCGCAGACGAAAAAAGCAATCGCATTGATGAGCAATAAATAATACAAGAGATATCCCATGAATGATCCTCCTTCTTCGGTATTATACCATATTTTGATGTATGTGAACTTAGGCCAAAATAAGAAGAGGCTGTGAACGAAATGGAAACTTTAATCTTAAACACGCGTTTACTATTGAATAGAAAAGAGAACAGAACTATAATAAAGAAAAAAGGAATAATGAACGGGTGTTTAATTATGCAGCGACCAAAAGAAGAAATTAGACAGAACATTTTGAAAGCTGCGGCGGATGAGTTTGCGGCAGTGGGTTACCGGCAGGCTTCCATGAGAAAAATCGCGGAGAAGTCTGGTATCACACCGGGAAACATCTACGCTTATTTCGAGGGGAAAGACGATTTATTTGATCAGGTGACGGCACCAACGGTAACTGAACTGGCTAGATTTCTGGAAGAAGTCTACAAAGGCGCGGATATCAATCAAAACAGTGTTCAGCAGATTACGGACGCAGTTGCGGATATTTTTATCAAAAACCGCAAGGGATTTTTAATTCTTACCGATGCCAGCGCAGGGTCAAAACACGAAAATATTAAGGGGCATATTGTTGACGCTGTGGAAAAGAGACTTACTGGAGAGTTTTTGCCTCGATTAGCCCCGGCGCACCGTCATACTTTATTGGCAAGGGCGCTGGCGTCTGCTATTATTGAAGGTTTGCTCTGCATCTTTAGGGAGTGCTATGACAACGATTCTCTCCTTTACCAGGGGATCAATGCGTTCATGGCGGTGATCCTGAGCGGAATGGGTCTCAGCATCGGCGTACAGGGAAAGGGATGAGGATGATGGGATTTGTCCATCTGGAGCATGTGTACAAACGCTATCGAATGGGTGAAGTGACCATTACAGCGACCGATGATATTTCATTTGACATTGAAAAGGGGGAATTTGCTGTCATTGTAGGCTCCAGCGGAGCAGGGAAGACGACGGTGCTTAACATCCTTGGCGGCATGGACCGCTGCGACGAGGGGATCGTCATGGTGGACGGCCAGGACATTGCGCAGTATAAGCCGCGCCAGCTTATTGAATACCGCCGGTGGGATATTGGATTTGTCTTCCAGTTCTATAATCTGGTACAGAATCTGACTGCTCGGGAAAATGTAGAGCTGGCTGCACAAATCTGTAAAGATCCGATGGATGCAGATGAGGTACTGCGCCAGGTGGGTCTAGGAGAGCGTCTGGGAAATTTCCCGGCGCAGCTTTCTGGCGGCGAACAGCAGAGGGTTGCCATTGCGAGAGCCTTAGCAAAACGCCCCAAGCTACTGCTTTGTGACGAGCCTACCGGCGCTTTGGATTCAGAAACGGGCAAAGCCATCCTAAAACTGTTACAAGATACCTGTCATGAGACGGGGATGACGGTGATTGTGATCACCCACAACTTGGCTATTACCCCGATGGCGGACCGAGTGATCCGGTTAAAAAACGGCAAGGTGCGAGAGATGAAAATCAACGAAAATCCGAAACCAGTGGAAGAAATCGAGTGGTAAGTGATGAAATACAGTGCGTTGTTCAAAGAGATGTTCCGAGAAATCTGGAAGTCCCGCAATCGTTTTCTCTCGATTTTGGGGATCGTTGCCATCGGATGCGGCTTTTTCTCGGGTATTAAGGCCAGCTGTCCGGACATGAAGTTGACGGCTGAGCAATATTTTGCAGACAATAATTTAATGGATCTTCACCTGGTGTCGACATTTGGGTTTAATGAAGACGATCTTTCAGCAATTTCTCAGATGTCCGGCATAGGGGGCGTCATGCCAGCTTATTCCACTGACGCTTTTGTTACATCCGGAGAAAATTCTGAAATGATTGTCCATGCTGTTTCGATTCAGACACCTCAGCCTGAATCAGATGATGAGAATTATATGAATCGGCCTCAACTCATTGAGGGGCGTCTCCCGGAGAAATCGGGGGAATGCGTTATTGACGAGAATCTTAATGATTCAGGGCAATATGCTATAGGCAGTACTATTACTCTGGAACCAGACAGCGGAGAGGATCTGTCCGAAACGCTGGATACCACGACATTTACGATTGTTGGCGTTGTGCGTTCCCCACAGTATATCCACTTAAAGCGTGGCAACACAACGATTGGCGACGGCGTCATTGATGCATTCATTATGCTTCCGGAAGAAGACTTTTGTGTGGAGGTTTACACCGATGTCTACTTGACATTAGCCGCCACAGAGGGGCTTTCCCCCTTTTCTACTGAATATGAGGAGACGGTAACGTCGGCGACAGAGGCTTTTGAAGATTTGGCAGAACGCCGTTCTCAAGAACGGTACAACGAAATCTATGATGAGGCGGCGGCGAAAATTGAAGAGGCAAAACAGGAGCTGAGCGACGGTGAAAAGGAACAGGAAGAACAACTTAGCGATGCCCGTCAGCAGATTGCCGATGCCGAACAGGAAATTAGCGACGGCTGGAAGGAGCTAGAAGACGGACAGCGGGAATTTGATGAAAAGATTGCCGATGCCGAGCAACAGATTGCCGACGGCGAGAAAACCTTGGAAGACGGTGAGAAGGAGTATGAAGAAGGCCTTGCCCAGTATGAGGAAGGCCTGAAGGAATACGAGGAAGGGCTGCAGCAGTTCGAGCAGGAAAAAGAAAGTGCTCTGGCTCTGTTGCAGCAGTATGAAAGCCAGGCGGAGGACTTGCGGGGGCAGATTGCCGACGGCGAAGCGCAGATTAGTGGCGGCAGAGGACTGGTACAGGGCATCGGTGGAATCACTTCTTCTTTTGAAAATGCCAGCATTTCTGATCCTACCCAGTTCCCTCCAGAGGTGAGCGGAATCATTGAAAATGCAGAGCAGCTTTCCTCCATGCTGCCTGACGGCTCCTTGCCAGAAGGGGTGAGCATATCCGGCATCCTGACCCAATATATTACTTCGGCGGCGGGCAGCGCGGAGAAAGCTACCCTCAAGGCACAGCTTGAGGGGCTGACAGGCCAGGTTTCCACAGTTTTGGATGAGCAGGAGGCCAACCTTCAGGTGGCGAAGGACGGTCTGGCCCAATTAGAGCAGGGCATTGAAGAGGGTTATCGGGAACTGGAAGAGGCCCAAGCGCAGCTGGATGAGGCAAAGGCTCAGTTAGATGAGGCAAAAGCCCAGTTGGACGCAGCCCGTGAGGAACTGGACGCAGGCTGGGCAGAGCTTGAAGAGAGCAAAGCCACCCTTGCCGAGGAAAAGGCCAACGGAGAGCAGGAACTGGCAGACGCCAGAGCCCAGCTAGAAGATGGAGAAGCTCAGCTGGAACAAGCAAAAATTGATTACGAAGAAGGAAAAGCAGAATCGGACCAGCAGTTAGCGGATGCTCGCAAGGAGATCCGGGATGCTGAAAACGAGCTGGAGGATCTGGAAGGCCCCCAGTGGTATGTATGGGACCGCGAAAACAATCCCGGTTACTCGGATTACGGAGATGACGCGGCTAAGGTTGATGCTATCGCAACCGTGTTTCCCGTCTTCTTTATTCTGGTGGCGGCGTTGGTCTGTCTGACCACCATGACCCGTATGGTAGAGGAGCAGAGAACACAGATTGGTACCATGAAGGCACTGGGATATGGCCGAGGCGCCATTATGATGAAATATGTAACCTATGCCATCCTGGCCAGTATTTTGGGAAGCGCCGTTGGACTGAGCATTGGTATGCAGCTCTTCCCCAAGATCATCATTAACGCTTACGGTATTCTGTATGATCTGCCCAAGGCGCTCACCCCTTTCCGCTGGGACTACGCCTTCTGGTGTACATTGGTGGCGATTGCCTGCACCGGCATTTCGGCGCTTATCGCATGCTATAAAGAGCTGCAGGAGAGTCCGGCGCAGCTGATGCGTCCCAAAGCGCCGAAAGCGGGAAAAAGGGTCCTGCTGGAGCGCTGGACCTTCCTATGGTCCAAACTCAGTTTTACCTATAAAGTGACACTGCGTAATTTGTTCCGCTATAAAAAACGGATGTTGATGACGGTCATCGGCATCGGTGGATGTACAGCCTTGATTTTGACAGGCTTTGGCATGCAGTACGCCATTACTTCTATTTCGGATCGCCAGTTCGGAGATATCTTTGTATATGATGGAGTAGCGGCGGTCGAGAGCTCGGAAGCCGAAGGCGGTATTACCGCTTTGGAGCAGAAGTTTTCACAAGCATCCCAAGTTTCCAGTACATTGCAACTGATGAGTAAAAGCGTTGATGTACAAAACGGGGATACGGTAAAGAGCGTGAGCCTATACGTCCCCCAAAAAACGGAGGATCTTTCCCAATATATTGTCTTGCAGGAACGCGTTGGAAAAGCGCCCCTTTCCTTGACCGATGAAGGGGTTGTTATCAATGAAAAATTAAGCAAGCTGCTCCAACTGGGCGTAGGCGATACCCTGACCATCAACGAGCCGGATGGACGGCCGATTCAGGTGAAAATTACAGGGGTAACGGAGAACTATGCTATGAACTTTGTATATATGACTCCGCAACTCTACGATGAGGTTTTCCGGGAGGAACCGGAATACAACATGATTTATTTCAATATGACCGATCCATCCCAAGAAAGTGAACTTTCCAACTACTTGATGGAACAGGACGGTGTGCTGGGAGTTACTTATACTGCCAGCAGCAGCGGCCAGTTTGATGATATGGTCGGCAGCTTGGGAATTATCGTGTGGGTGTTGATATTCTCGGCGGGAGCACTTGCCTTCATTGTTCTCTATAACCTGACCAATATCAATATCAATGAGCGTATCCGGGAGCTTGCCACCATTAAGGTGCTGGGCTTCTATGACAGAGAGGTATCAGCCTATATCTACAGGGAAAACACTATTTCGGCGCTGATTGGTATGGCGGTGGGACTTGTAGTTGGCATCTTTTTTGAGCGATTTGTCATTTTGACTGCGGAAGTGGATATGGTGATGTTTGTTCCAGATATTGCACCTTACTGCTTTATTCTTGCAGCAGTTTTAACCATCCTTTTTACTGTCATTGTTAATATAGTTGTGCACTTTAAGCTCAAAAAGATCGATATGGTAGAGTCGCTCAAATCTGTAGAGTAAAAAATAGGGAACGGAATTTCCGTTCCCCTATTTTTTTAGAAACAATTGGAAACTCTCTCCTTATGCATGTTCAGATATTCCCATGCCCATACTGTGAAGGTAGGCGCACGGGCGCCACAGCAAATCAGCTGGATGGGAAGTGTGGATGTGTATCTCAATAAAGTAGAGTTGACAGGCGTCAATACATCCAAGTTGACAGTGTTGAAAGAAGCGGAAAAGGTGGAGCTGCTCAAAAAGGTGAAGCAGGGGGATGAACAGGCAAGGGAGAAGCTGATCAACGGAAATTTGCGGCTTGTGCTGAGCGTAGTGCAGAAATTTGTCAATCGCGGAGAGAACCTGGATGATCTATTCCAGGTGGGCTGTATTGGGCTGATCAAAGCCATCGACAACTTTGATCCGAATCAGAATGTGCGCTTTTCTACCTACGGTGTGCCGATGATCATCGGGGAGATCCGAAGATATCTCAGGGATAATAATGCCATCCGCGTCAGCCGCTCTATGCGGGATATCGCCTATAAAGCCATGCAGGTCAAGGAACGGCTGACGGGAGAAGAACTGAAGGAGCCGACAGTGGAGGAAATCGCCAAGCAGATGGAAATGAAGAAGGAGGATGTCGTGCTGGCCCTCGAATCCATTGTGGATCCAATTTCCCTCTATGAACCGGTATATTCCGACGGAGGGGACACGATCTATGTCATGGATCAGGTAGGCGATAAGAATGACGATACCAATTGGCTGGAGGAAATCTCAATGAAAGAAGCTATCTCCCGCCTTTCCGGCAGGGAGAAAAAGATTCTGTCCCTGCGCTTCTTTGAAGGAAAAACCCAGATGGAGGTCGCCAGCGAAATCGGGATCAGCCAAGCCCAGGTCTCACGGCTGGAAAAGGGAGCGCTAGAGAGGATTAAAAAACAGATGTAAAAAAGCATGCACACTGGATGGCAGTGTGCCTGCTCCTTCGATACTATTTTTACTCCCACAGGAATATGATTTTAAGAAGGGAGTGAAGGAAATGAGCTGTCGAATTACGGACTTAAGGCATAAAGACGTGGTTAACATCAAGGATGGATGTGTGCTTGGATGTGTCTCTGATGTGGAGATTGACACCTGTAATGCCTGCGTGGTTGCCATTATCGTCTATGGAAGACTGCGCTGTTTTGGGTTGTTGGGCCGGGAGGATGACATTGTCATCGGCTGGAACAAGATTCAGGTGATCGGGGATGACATTATTCTGGTCAATTTTGATATGCCGCGCCGACGTCCACGAAAATTCGGCAGCATGATAGAAGGACTTTTTAACCGGTGATAGGCGAGAATGTCGTCTTACCTCAAAAGCATTGCAAAAACTGCAAGGAATAAGAAAAAATTGCTTGCAAGCAGAGCGCGTCCATGCTATAATATATCGGAAAAACACACGTTTTGCCGCTGCAGATCAGGTGCTGGTCCAAATGAACCGGTCATTTTGCAGAAACGGCAAGACGGAGGAAAAACCTAAGGAGGATTTTATCATGGGCGTAGTATCTATGAAACAGCTTCTTGAGGCTGGTGTTCATTTCGGACATCAGACAAGAAGATGGAACCCGAAAATGGCAAAGTACATCTTCACAGAGAGAAACGGCATCTACATCATTGACCTGCAGAAAACTGTGAAGAAATTGGAAGAGGCTTACATGTTCATCCGTGACGTGGCGGCCAGCGGTGAATCCGTCCTGTTTGTGGGAACTAAAAAACAGGCTGGTGAATCCATCAAAGAAGAAGCCGAGCGCGCTGGAGCGAACTATGTCAACGCCAGATGGCTGGGTGGTATGCTCACCAACTTCAGAACCATCCGCCGCAGAATTGACCGTCTTGCACAGCTTCGCACCATGGAAGAAGACGGTACCTTTGATCGTCTGCCCAAGAAGGAAGTTGTCAAACTCAATCTGGAGATTGAGAAACTGGAGAAATTCATGGGCGGTATCAAGACCATGAAAAAACTGCCGGGCGCTATGTTTATCGTTGACCCGCGCAAAGAGAGAATTGCCGTTGCAGAAGCAAAGAAGCTGGGCATTCCCATCGTGGCAATTGTCGACACCAACTGTGACCCGGATGAAATTGATTATGTTATCCCCGGCAACGACGACGCTATCCGCGCTGTCAAGCTGATTGCCCAGACCATGGCCAACGCTATTCTCGAAGGCAAGCAGGGTGAGCAGGCTGAAGAGGCTGCCGCGGAAAAAGAGGCCGAAGAGGAAGCAGAGGCAAACGCATAAGGCGTTATACCCTTGAAATGAGAAGAATGCCCGTGCCAGCTGCCCGGGCATTCCTATTGTAACATACTGAAAAAATCTGGAATAATCAATAGGAGGATTCTATTATGGCTTTTACAGCAAGTGATGTTAAAGCACTCCGCGAGAGAACCGGATGCGGAATGATGGATTGCAAAAAAGCACTGTCCCAGACCGATGGCGATATGGAAAAGGCAATTGAAATCCTTCGCGAAAAGGGACTGGCTGCTGCGGCGAAAAAAGCAACTCGTATCGCTGCCGAGGGCTTGGTATATGCTTTGGTTGACGATGCCAAAAAAGTTGGTGTTATTATTGAGGTCAACGCAGAGACTGACTTTGTTGCAAAGAACTCTGACTTTGTCGCAATGGTAGACACCTTTGCAAAGACCGTAATTGCTGAAAATCCTGCTGATGTGGATGCTCTGCTGGCTTGCAAAGCTGTAGGTTCTGACCTGACTGTTGCAGACATTCTCCGGGACAAAATCCTGGTTATCGGTGAAAATATGAAGATCCGCCGTTTCACCCGTATGGAGGGTGAGATCTGCACCTATATTCATGGCGGTGGCAGAATCGGCGTTATGGTGAAATTTGACGTCGACAGCGCTGTGGCAGCAAAAGAAGAGTTCAAGAACTTTGCCAAAGATGTTGCCATGCAGATTGCCGCTGTATCTCCTCAATACCTGAACAAAGAGGATGTCCCGGCTGATGTAGTCGCGAAAGAGAAGGAAATCCTCACAGCACAGGCAATGAATGAGGGCAAACCTGCTAACATCGCTGAAAAGATGGTTATGGGCAGAATCAATAAGTTCTATAAAGAAGTTTGCCTGGTAGAGCAGCCCTTTGTTAAGGACGGCGATATAACCGTAGGCAAATATGTTGAAAATACTGCCAAAGCACTGGGCACTTCCATCAAGCTGCTTTCCTTTGTCCGCTTTGAGAAGGGCGAGGGCTTGGAGAAGAGAGAAGACAATTTCGCGGACGAAGTTGCCAGCATGATGAAATAGTGGTTCTCCATATTTAATAAGCATGAGGAAAAGAAGGTCATATCCCGTAGAGGATATGACCTTTTTGTTTTAGGCAGGATATGTTTCACGAGCCGACGGTTTTATATAAATAATAGCGCTTTTGTGTTCGATTATGCGGAAGTTCTTTAAGTAGTTTTCAAAGAAGCAGTTCAAAGGGTTATTTTCGTTGGTAATACCATGCTTCAATACGTTTCGAGACTTCATTTTCAATTTTAAGATTGATCCGGGTTTCGGACTCTTTAACCTCATTTTTCACATCCTGAATAGCCTGGAAAAGGATTTGAAACTGTTCAAGCATTTCTTTATCCATCGCGACAACCTCCTTGGAACTACAGTATAACATGACCTTGACAGAGGAGACAGAGTTTGCCACGGTGGCGGTGTAATTCAGGGTATCCTTGTCAAAAGCAGGAGCCAAGGTGCCGGTGGAGAGTTCCAGATCACTCAGCTCTGTTGGAATGGGCTGGACAATGGTGTCACGCCAAATGGATTTCATTCCATAGATGTTCAGCGAGTCAATTGTCACATTTCCGCCAGTTGTAAAGAACTCCATACCGGTGTTGGTGGGCTCTGTAAAGAAATAGCAGGAAAAAGCAGCTTCGCCGTCATTACCGAAAGCGTCGATAATAGATGTATCCACCAGAATACGCATTTTGATCTTATTACCCTCAAGAGGCTCTAAAGCATAAGAGTAAATTCCGGTCTTAATCTTACCGGATTGATCACGGTCCACGGTCATTACTTTGGTTTCGGTGTTATATTTGACAACGGTCTTTTTCCCATCCCCAGTACGCAGGTTAAAGCCAAACTCTTTGGCATCTCCGAGAGTAAAAGTAGCCTCGATATCGGCCAAAGCTGTATCTACATCTGCGAGAATATTGGGCGTATCAGGAGTAATTTCTTTGTCCTGGCAGGAATAGAGCAGATCAGAACGCAGGGCGTTGACCTCTTCAATGGGATAGGAAGTCAGCCGCACCTGACCATTGATGGTCTCCAATTTGGTTTCCATAGGCAGGGATTGGGCTCCATCCCAAACTTTACCTTCGGCAACTACTTCGGGATTCTGGGTGGTTGTGTCGTCGGGCATCCAGCTAATGAGGATGCGGCGGCCTTGAGGGTCGTTGTAAAAACTCTGGGTGGCATACATATCAGGCCCAGCATTGAGCGCAGGCATCCGGTCACTTTCAGCCTTAAAGTGAATGAGATTGTCAGCCCCTTTTTCCAGAGTACCAATGACATAGAAGAGACCGCCGCCGGTATAAATCCACTTGGTTTCACCGGTGCCATCTACCTTCAGTGGGAACAGGTCTGGGCACTCGGAAGAAATGGGAGAACCATCGGCATAGGTCATGTCGTCGTTGTGGGTCCAATGGATCAGGTCGGGGGAGGTGAAGAGACGGGCCTGGCTGCCTGCTACCACCATCAGCCAGAGGGATTCATCCTCTAACCAGATGACCTTGGGGTCACGGAAATCTTTGGTATACATATTGCCTTCGTTGCCGATAACAGGGTTGCCGTCATATTTATCCCAGCTCATACCGTTGTCGGTAGAGATAGCGATGGACTGGGTTTCCAGGCCATAAACGGCATGATCGCCATATCCATGGTTGCTGTAGATGGCGACCATACGGCTCTCGGGAGGCGTATAATTGGGATCCGAGGGATCATCGACAAACAAGCCGGAGGTGTTGTCCTTATCAATAACAGCGCTACCTGAGAAGATGTAGCCCAGTTCGTCCACTGCCATTGCGATGGGCATTTCCTCCCAGCACACCATATCCTTAGAGACTGCATGGCCCCATTCCGCGCCATTGCCGCGGTTGTACTGATAATACATATGATATTCACCGGTAGTGGAGTTGTAGATCAGTCCATTGGGATCATTGAGCCGCTTGATCTCAGGAGAGAAGTGGAACTGAGAGCGATATTTCTCAAGATAGGAGGTCTGAGGATCTCCTTTTCTCTTGATAATCAATGTGGTAATGGAAATAAACCCGGTATCCTCATCTTTGACATGGATGGTCAGGGTGTTATCCCCCACCTCGAGGGGGATGGTGGTTGCCTGTCCTACCTGTACAGGTTCTCCATTGATGGTCACCGACCCACTACCAGATATCGTAGGAGTCAGAGAAATGGAATCTGTCTCATAGGGGACCTGTCCGGCATATTCATAGATGTCGGGAGAAAAGGCGGGCAGCAGCTGAAAATCCGGGCTTTCCAGGCCAGAAAGAGAAGCTAGGGACTCAGAATCCAGTGGCTGATAGTTGACGTTCTGGAACACAAGTGTGGAGCCGGACAGATTCAGGCCAAAGACTCCTGACAAGCATTCGTCGTCAGAAGCAGTGATAGCCAACTGATTATCCACATACAGGTTGATAGATGGCCCGCTGCATACCACACGCAGGTGATAGGTCTCCTTATTTTCCGTTAGGTTATAGGGACCGCCTACGTGGCGTTCATTGATGACCTGCCCCGCGCTATTCTGATTAAATTTGAGCAGGCGGATATCTCTGCCCTTAACCATGGTGGCAAGATAATAGACGTGGTGATCCTCGGCGGAACGGAAAATAAGTCCACCTGCACAGGCGCCGCCCACAAAGGTTACATCTGCGTCATAGATAAAATCAGAAGCAGAAGTGGTGCTGAAAGCCGCACAGTTGCCGTCTCCTACACCCTGATAACCGTTTTCAGTTTCGGTCCATGTGCCGGTTTCGCCCTGCCAATTTTCCAGATTGGTCTCGAAGTTGGGGACGACGGGAGGTGTATTGTCGGTAAACTGGATGTTTTCGAATTTGGCGGCCGTTGCGCAGCTGGCAAATCCAACATATCCGCCGGTATATTTTTCATAGGCCGGCATGGTGATTTTTGGGGTCTCCATATCCCGGACATAGACTTTAAATACCTTGTCGGTGCCTACTTCCAGTTTGATATGTACCGTTTCACCGACCGAGATAGGCTGGTCCAGGATAGCGGTTTTATCAAAACCGGTGAGATCCTGTTCAATAAAAATACGGACACTGTTGGGGCCTAAATGGACGGCGCCCCAATAGGTGGCGGGATTTTCCTTGTTGGTGACGCCGAAGAGGAAACCGGCCAAATTAAGATTCATAGCACTCGACTAAAGGGTAATGTCCGCTTCATATACAAATGCTTTGGCGCTGGTGCCAGAAACTGCAAAATTGTTGGCTCCAGTATCCTCTAGGGTCAAGGTGTTAGATGGTTCATCATAGGACATGTTGGGGCCGGTCCAGTTTCCCAGCGGTCCTGTTTCACCCTGCGCGGCAGGGGCTGATGCTGGCTGGGGGACATCAATGGCGAAAACCAACCCAGTCCCCATGGATGAGCAGGCAATAAGAATTGCCATCACAAATGCGGTAAGTTTCCCAGCTATAGATTTGGAAAATCTTCTTCTCATGTTTTTTCGTACCTCCTATTTCTTCTTTTCCAATGGTGACCGTCATTTTTTTACCTCCTTTTTCAGGCACACCATTTATCACTATTTTATATGAATTCGTAGAAAGATAAAAGATTTATGATAGATGTTTATAATATTCAGTAAAGTTATCCGAAAACTATCAGCTTGTTTTAGTAAAGTTCATTCTGTTATTTTCGACTCTTTACCAAAGGCTTGACTTAGGAATTGCTTGACAAAAGCTGATTTTCACCGGATAATAATACATATGCCCCTTGTGGTATAGGAGGTGTAGCAGTGAGACAATGTATGGATGCGGATAATTTGCACCGGCGGCTAAAAAAGATCATCGGCCAAGTGCAGGCCATCGACCGAATGGTAGATGAAGATGTGCCTTGTGAAGATGTTTTGGCGCAGATTAATGCGGCAAAGTCAGCACTCCACCGGGTAGGACAGGTGGTGCTGGAAGGGCACATCCAACACTGCGTCAGGGATGGAATCGAACATGGAGACGCGGATCAGACCATTGCCAACTTTACGAAGGCGGTGGAGCGCTTCGCCAATATGACCTAATTGCAGAGAGGAAAAAACCAGCTGTGAAGGCTGGTTTTTTTTATTTTTGGAGCATCGATAAAATGAGATTCAGACAAATAGAAAGGTGATATAATATGGTGAAATGTTGATTATTTTTGTGCATTTAGCTGAATGCACAAAAGGGGATAAAAAATTACAGCAATTATACAAAAAACGGTTTTTTCTATTGACAGTGAATTTATAGCTAAATATAATGTTGACATAGAATAAAAGAAATAAAAATACTTTCGAATGAAAATAAAAGAATGTTGTTTTGAACATAGAAAAGGAAAGAGATGGATTATGATTCCTATGGGAGAAAAAAAGATGACAGAAAGACAGACCCAGATTTTAAATATTATTTCAGAAGAAAAAAAGGTAGAAGTCATCAAGCTGGCGGAACTCATGAACGTGACCCAGGTTACCATCCGCAAAGACCTTGACTTTTTGGAGAGCAAAGGTCTCATCCGCCGTCAGCACGGTACGGCGGAGCTTGACGCGGAGGACGATATTACCAACCGATTGGCCTACCATTATTATCAGAAGTCGCTGATCGCAGCGCAGGCTGCGGAAATGATCGAAAATGGCGAGGTTGTCATGATCGAATCCGGATCCTGCTGTACACTGCTGGCGGAACAAATCGTGCAGAAAAGAAAAAATGTGACCATCATCACCAATTCTGTTTATATCGCGAATTACATCCGGCCGGCCACCTCCAATAATGTTGTCTTGCTGGGAGGCTCTCTGCTCATGGAGCCAATGGTAACTGTCGGGCCTATTATGTGCCAGGCCGCGACCAATTTTTATGTGGATAAGTTTTATACTGGGACGGATGGTTTTACCCCGAATGGATATTTTACGGGAAAAGACATTATGAGGGTGGAAACAATTCGAGTGATGTCGAAACAAGCCAAGAAGACGATCATCCTTACCGAATCGAATAAATTCTCCCGGCAGGGGACGCTGGCCCAGTTCCCAGCGGACGACGTCTATGCGGTTTATACGGATACGAAGATTCCGCAAAATGTCAGGGAGTATTTAGAGGAACACAATGTGGTTGTCAATACAGTAGATACAACCAAGGGAAGGGAGGGAAAATAAGTCAGCGTTTTATTGGGAAGAAAAATTTAGAGCAATGCGAAGGAAGGGTATATTTATGAAAAAGGTATTGTCAATTTTACTCGTGGTAGCACTTTTCATCGGCTGTTTGGCAGGATGCAGCGGAAGCGGCGATGGAAGCAGTCAGTCAACCTCTGACTCATCCGCATCCACTTCATCGGGTGATGGAGAGCGGCTGAAAATCGGTATTGTCTTAAAGACCCTGGCCAGCGAATACTGGGTGGATATGGCCGAAGGTATTGAGGCCAAAGCAGAAGAACTGGGCGTGGACGTTGAGATCATGGCCGCTGCCTCTGAAAGCGACACCGGCGGGCAGCTGCAGATGCTGGAAGATATGGTATCCGGCGATTATGACGGCATTGGCGTCGCGCCTATTACCGACACCAACCTGATCAACGGTGTGGCCGCCGCATGTGAAAAAGGTATCCCCGTGGTTGACTTGGACCAGAGCTTTAACGAAGAGGAACTGGCAGCAGCTGGCGGCTGGCTGGTAGGCTATTGCACCACCGACTATGTGGTCACAGGGGAACAGGCCGGAGAGTATCTGGCACAATGCATGGGAAACAGCGGTAAAGCCATTATCATCGAAGGTATGGCAGGCAACCTTTCCAGTGAATCCAGAAAAGAAGGCTGTACCAACGTTTTGACCGAGGCCGGCATCGAGGTCGTTGCCTCCCAGCCTTGTGACTGGGACCGCCAGAAAGCCATGGATGCCACCACCAATCTCCTGAGTGTAAATCCAGATGTAACCGGCATCTATTGCTGCAATGATACCATGGCCCTGGGCGCGCAGCAGGCTGTGGATAACCTAAACCTTGGCGATCAGGTCTTTGTTGTAGGTACCGACGGTAATTCCGAGGCCATTGAATCCATTGCCAGCGGCCACATGGCCGGTACAGCAGCGCAGAAGCCGGATGTCATCGGCGCTACCTGCCTGGAAATGCTGGTAGAGTTCATCCGCAGCGGTGAAGAGGGCGGCATGGACTATGAGATGGAAAATGTCCTGTTGGATTCCTACATCATCAATCGGGAAAATGTAGAAGAATATCGATAATAGTGTAGAAGAATAAGAAGTAAACGCAGAGTGCCTCCTTTTGGATTTTACCCAGAAGGAGGCACTTCACAGAAAGGGAAAAGGCATATGGAAAATCTCGTCGAAATGAAGGGAATTACCAAGCTGTTTCCAGCTGTCAGGGCGCTGAGTGAGATCGATTTGGATTTACGCCCGGGAGAAGTTCATCTGCTGTTGGGAGAAAATGGCGCCGGGAAATCCACATTGATGAAAATACTCAGCGGTGTTTATACCCCTACGGAAGGGATCATCCGCATTGGGGAAAAAGAATACAAATCCCTGACACCGCAGCTTTCCCAAGAAAATAAAATTGCGATTATCTATCAGGAACTGAGCGTTATCAATGAGCTAACCATTGCAGAGAACCTGTTTATCGGCAAGCTACCGGTCAAAAAGCTAGGGGGATTTTTCCCCATTGTCAATCGGAAAGAAATGATCAATCGGGCAAAGGAGCTGCTCGGTCAAGTTGGCTGCCACCATGATCCCCTGACACTGGTCAGTGAACTTTCCATCAGCGAAAAACAGCAGGTGGAAATTGCCAAAGCGCTGGCCAGTGACGCGAAAATTTTGGTGATGGATGAGCCTACCTCCTCTTTAAGTGCTGAAGAGACTGAGCAGCTTTTTGCCGTTATCCGGAGCCTCAAGGAAAAAGGCGTAGGGATCATCTATATCTCCCACAAGATGAGCGAAACCCGGGCAATCGGAGACCGTGTCACCATCCTCAAGGACGGCAAGCGGGTCACCACCATGGATATGAAGGATGTCAAGGACGAAAACCAAATCGTCTCCCTCATGGTGGGCAGGGAACTAGCGCATCAAATCCTGCGCCGACCCAAAGCGGATGGGGAACCGGCGCCAGAAGTGGCCCTTAAGGTAGAAAACGTCACCCGGGATGACGAAAAGGTACGAAACATCAGCTTTGAACTTTATAAAGGAGAAATTCTGGGCTTTGCCGGATTGGTAGGTTCTGGACGGACTGAGCTGATGAACACCCTATTCGGCGCCGAAAAGATGAAGGAAGGCAAAGTATGGCTAGACGGTGAAGAAATCCAGGTGCGTTCCCCGTACCAAGCGGTAAAAAAGGGAATGGCTTTTATTACGGAGAGCCGTCGAGAAACAGGACTATTTGACAACTTTGATATTACCAAAAACATCGCCACGGTTTACAATATCAAGCGCACCTCCCTGGCGGGACTTTCTGGACTGATTCATACCAAGAAGGAACGGGAGATAGCCCTCAAACAGAAAAAGGATCTCTCCATCCGCTGTACCGGCGTAGACCAAATGGTCCTTTCCCTTTCCGGTGGAAATCAGCAGAAGGTCATTGTGGGAAAATGGCTGGCGTCCGAGTCGAATCTGATGATTTTTGATGAACCTACCCGTGGCATTGACATCGGCGCCAAGAGCGAGATTTATCAAATCATGCGGGGCCTTGCAGATGAGGGAAAAGGCATCATCATGGTTTCCTCCGAGCTACCCGAGCTTTTGATGCTCTGCGACAGAATCGTAGTATTCAACAGAGGGGAAATCGCGGCCATTTTTGATGGAGAAGAAGCAACGGAAGAAAAAATTATGGCGGTTGCGGCCAATTAAATAGAAAGAGAGTGCGGTGAAAGATATGAATCATAATTTGCAAAAAAAGCTTTCGCTTTATTGGGATAGATTTGGCACCCTGGTTATCCTCATATTGCTCATCTTTTTTATAGCGCTGTTTGGGCCTTCTCAGTTTATTTCTCCCAGTAACCTGGTGCAGATTGGTATTCAAAGCTCGATTAATATTATCATTGCCTGCGGAGAATTTTTCGCTATCCTGATTGCCGGTATTGACCTGTCAGTAGGCTCTGTCATGGGCTTGGTGGGGATGATTACCGCCAAACTGATCGTACTGGACATCATGCCCTGGTATGTGGCGGTATTGATAGGCATTTTGGCAGGTGCTTTGTGCGGTATTTTTAACGGGCTGTTGATTAACGTTACCGGCCTGCATCCCTTTGTCATTACCTTGGGTACCCAATCAATCTTTCGGGGCATTACCCTGATTGTTTCGAATGCAACCTCAGTTTATGGATTCCCTCAGTCCTTTAAGGACGCGATGGGAGGTTGGCTGGGAGACGTCATCCCCAGTACCATCCTGATTGCCCTTATCCTGGCTGCCATCCTGTGGTTTTTCTCATCTAAGACGGTCATGGGACGCAATATCTACGCTTTGGGCGGCAATAAAGAGGCCGCATGGTTTTCTGGCATCCATACAAAATGGTATACTTTGATCGTACATACCCTCTGCGGTGTTTGCTTTGGTCTGGCGGGCATCGTTTACACCGCCCGTATCGGCTCAGCGGAACCGCTGGCAGGCCAAGGCTATGAAACCTTCGCCATTGCCTCAGCTATCATCGGCGGTACCAGCTTCTTTGGAGGCCGTGGAAAGATCCCCACGGTAGTGGTAGGTGGCTTGATTATCGGTACCATCAATAATGGACTCAATATGCTGGGCGTCAGCTCTTACTATCAGCAGATTGTCACCGGTGCATTGATTATCATTGCCGTCACCGTTGACCGGCTGTTCAAAGGGAAATCTGCAAAATAAACAATGGGGAAAGAAGGAAAGAAATGAGACAGTTAAATTTTGGCCTGCCCATTTCCATTGATGAAAAAAACGGAGAAGTACGCCTTGGGAAGGATATCCTCTGTGAGAGCGCTGCGGCGAAGAATTTCAGCGGTATCAAGCATCTTGCCTACAACGAAGGGGAAGCGGATGACAATGAGCACTGCTATACATTTTACCAAAATATCTGGACAAGCCAAGATGCGCCGGTGTTCCAACAGCGGCAGATGACCAACGGGATCACTGTATTAATGCCGGGCTTAATGGGATATGAGTGCCGGAAAAACTCTGGCCACTATCATGGTTTGCCCCAGGGACATACCAGTACCCTGCCAGAGGTATATGAGGTGCTCTGCGGGAAAGCGGTATTTTTGATGCAGCAGTCCCGTGGTTTTCTGGATGAAAGGGGACCCTTACAGGTGGAACGGCTTCGGGCCTTTTTCCTTCACGAGGGAGAAAAGGTCGTGGTCCCTTCCTTTACCGCCCACTGTGTTATTAACGTAGGGGAAGGCCCTATGGCATTTGGCAACCTGTCGGTACCTTGTCCGCTCCACTATGAGCCCATTGGGAGGATGCATGGCTTCGGCATGTATCTTCTCAAGGTGGACGGACAGTTGGTCTTTGTCCCCAATAGCCGCTATAAGGACCTGCCCCAGTTAGAGATTGGGCGGCCTAGGGAATGTGGAAAATTAGGGATTCAATTTAATAAGCCTTTGTACACAGCCTATAAGGAAAATCCGGAGCAGTTTGAATATCTTTGGAATCCGGAACCATATGGGGATGCAATCGACACACTCTATGAGGGATAAAGGATAAGGAGGGAAAATGATGAAATTGCAGATTGCACTTGATTTGGTAGATACAAACACCGCCTTGAAAATGGTGGAAAAAATCCAGGACATCATCGACATTGTGGAGATCGGCACCCCCATGATTGTGAAAGAGGGAATGGCGCCGGTAAAGGCTATGAAGGAAAAGTTCCCCCAGGTGACGGTCCTGGCAGATGTCAAGATTGCCGATGGAGGGGCCATTGAATCCGGATATGCGGTGGATGCTGGCGCGGACATAGTCACGGTACTGGCCATCGCTTCCGACCAGACCATCATGGGCGCCCGAGACGCCGCCCACAAAGCGGGACGAGAAATTTATGTGGATATGCTCAGCGTTCCCGATGTGGTGGCGCGGGCAAAAGAACTGGACGCCATGGGGGTAGACTATATCGGCGTACACACCGCCTCTGATGTCCAGGGGCTGGGGAAAACCCCCTATGAAGAGCTGCGGCAGATCGCGGAAGTGGTCAAAAATGCCAAAATAGCCGCCGCGGGGGGGATCAACCTGGGGACCATTGGTAAGGTCAAGGAGTTGGGCGCGGATGTAGGCATTGTGGGCAGTGCCCTGACCAGCGCTCCCGACCTGCGCCAGGCAGTGGAGAGCTACCAGGCGATTATCAAAGGAGAATGAGCATGAAAGACTGCATAGAGACAAGCGTTGCCATTGCCAATGAGTTGGCGGAGAATTTGAGCAAGATTGATCGGGATGCTGTGGAAAAGCTGATGGAAGCCATTTTGGGAGCCAACCGGATTTTTTCCGCCGCCTGCGGGCGTTCTCTCCTGATGATCCGGGGACTGGCCATGCGGCTGATGCATCTAGGACTTACCTCCTATGTGGTTGGTGAGACCGTCACCCCAGCCATTGAGCCGGGAGATCTTCTTGTCATCGGTTCCGGCTCCGGGGAGACTAGCTCCTTGGTTTCCATGGCAAAAAGGGCCAAAGCTCTGGGTGTTAAGATCGCCCTCATGACCATTTATCCCGACTCTACCTTGGGTAAGCTAGCTGATATTGTCGTCCACATTCCCGGCGTCACTGGCAAAAGCGACAGGGAGAGCGGAGCGGTCTCGGTACAGCCGGGAGGCAATATGTTCGAACAGAGCATGCTGCTTTTTGGCGACGCCTTGGTGATCTGTCTGGCCGACCGGGCCGGGCTTCAATTGACAGACAAGTCCATCATGAAGCGTCACGCCAACTTGGAATAAAAGCAAAAGGAGGAGAATCCATGAAACCTTTTGCCATCGGTATTGACATTGGGGGGACCCACCTTCGTTTGGGGGCGGTCACTCCAGAGGGCCAGGTGGAACACTTCGAGAAAAAGTCCAGCCAAAACCTTCGGGAGGGGGATGGACCGGCCAACCTGATTGAAGATATCAGGCAATATCTAGCTCAGCACCAGCTGGAAGGCCAGGTGGAGGCGATCGCTATCGGTATTCCCGGAACGGTGAGTAAAGATAAGCGCCAAGTATTTAGCGCTCCCTATCTTTCCGGCTTTTCGGGAATTGAGTTAAAGCAGATATTGGAGCAACAGCTGGGCCTTCCGGTCTATCTGGACCGAGACGCCAATTTTCTACTCTATAGTGACATGTACTGCCACAAGGACATCATTGACACAAATAAGATGGAGATGCTGGTCGGACTCTATTTTGGATCAGCGGTGGCCAATGCGTTTTTTATCCACGGCAGCTTTTATGATGGCGCCAGCGGGGTAGCTGGGGAAATCGGTCACAATCCTCTTTATGGGCTGGAAGAAAGAGATGTCTGTGGAAACACTGGATGCGCCGGATTGCGGTGCGGCGGAAAATACTTGGAAAAAATTGCGGGCTTATATTATCCAGAGATTCCTTTTCACCAGATTTTTGAGAAAAAGAAGGAGGAAAGACGAATCCGGCAATTTGTAACCGACATGGCGATCCCCATTACCCAGGTGGCCAATATCCTGGATCCCGACCTGATTTTTGTGGCCGGAGGCGTCACCGATATGCCGGAATTTCCGTGGGATCTACTGGATGAAGCGGCCAGGGAACATATGCGTCATCCGCTGCCAGCAGAGTCCTGCAAATTGGTGTTCACACGGCACAGCACCCAAAGTGGTGTTTTGGGTGCTGGACTGTATGTGTTTTTCAAGCGCGCGGCAGAAAGATAGGAGGATTCTATGAAAGATTTACTAGCCCCATCCATTATGTGCGGTGATCTTTTAAACCTGGAGCGAGAAATCCGAATTTATGAGGAAGCCCAGGCGGATTTGATCCACTTTGACATTATGGATACCACCTTCACCAAGACGACGATGTTACCTCCCATGCTAGTCCCCATGATAAAAAGAGCAACCCAAATACCGGTAGACATCCATGTCATGGTGGACCGTCCGGAACGTTTTATCGACACCCTGCTCCCCATATGCAAAGACTGTTATGTAAGTATCCACGCGGAGGTTACCAAGGAACTGCAAAATCTCCTCAAGGAAATCAAGGCTGCGGGAGGAAAACCTTCCGTAGCGCTCAATCCCGGTACTTCCCTTTGTCTCATTGAAGAAGTAGCGCCTTTGCTGGACATGGCTTTAATCCTCAACTGTAATGCGGGTCACGGAGCAAAACAGGATATCAATATCCAGATGGAGGATAAAATCCGGAGAGCCAGAGCGCTTTTGGATCGAGCCGGCCGTCAGGATGCTATGCTGGAGGTCGACGGAAACATCTCCTTCGAAAACGCGAAAAAAGCACAGCGCTGTGGCGCTAATGTTTTTGTTTTGGGTACCGCCAGTATCTATCGACCGGACAGTGGTGTTGTGGAGAATATGCAAAGACTCCGGGAGCATCTGGCAAAGTAAAAGAGCATAAAAAGCAGGAGGCTTTTGCCTCCTGCTTTTTTATGTGCTTTTATTTACGCCGGGTCAGGGTGACTGCGGTAGCAGCTCCGAGAAGAAGAACCATGGCAACGATGGGATAAGCAATATCTCCGGTTACCGGGTTTTCCTTATCTCCACTGGTGGTATGCTGATTATCCTGCCCGTCTGCATCAGGCCAATGCCAATCGCTTTCGCTGCCGCCGGGAATGGATGGATGTTCATCTGGTTGCTGGGGTCCTTCCGGGGTTTCACCGCCGCCCAGTGCAGGAATGGCAAGCTGGATGGGGATTTCTATAGACTCGCCGTTCAAAGTAAGGGTAATGACACCAGTGATAGAACCAGGCTGGGTAGCGGTTGCTTCTGTCAGGGCAAAGTCTTCTGTCCACTGGGCAGAGATTAGCTCATTTTCGATGCATCCTGCTACCAGCGCCATCAGGGCATCCGCAGTGGTCTCGTTGGTGGCATCATACTGGGAAAGAGCCTGATTGGCAGCATCTGCTGCTTCCTGTAGGGTCTGGGCAGTTTCGCTGAAGTGCAGCACATATTCCTGATACCCTCTGCGATCCCCGGAGGTGACGGAGATGGTCACGGTTGCCGGCAGGGTATCGGAGGAAGTGGTGATATTAATCTGAGCATCCTTGCTGGTGGCGGTGGCAGTGATTTCAGGCATGATTTCGCCGCGGCCAAGGACAATGTCATAGGAATAGTCATCGGAGGAGAAATCAGCCAGCGCTTCGCCATCTAGGGAGATGGAAGCCAGTTCTGCGGAAGCTAGTCCGCGAATATATTTGGCAAACACCTCTGCGATAAGGGTGTAAGCTCCATCATTGGGATGGATGGTATCGGGGAACCACTCGGGATGCCCAGCGGAGAAGGAGTGCATATCAATGACATCCAGTCCCAATCCCTGACCGATTTCCTCAATGGTGGGGACAATTTCTTCATGGATATAGGTCTTTTGAGGTTCAGCGCCATAGCTTGTCATGGGCAGAGCTAAAAATACCTTGGGCTGAGAGGGAAGATTCATGTATTCCTGGGCCAAAGCGGTATAATCGCCTTTGAATTTATATCCTTCGTTTTCCCATACCCAGTCGATACCATCGTTGGTACCTAGCATGAGGATGACAATATCGGGGTCAAAGGCTTTGCCAAGCTCATAGCGGTCCACCTTCCGGTAGGAAAGCTGACCTCCATCGATAGCGTTAGATCCGCCCACACCAGCGTTGTAAACCAGGTAGTCATCGCCTAGGATCTGCTGGAGCTGTGCGGGATAGGAATAACGGTTAAAGTCGGAGGAACCATAGCCCTCCGTGATGCTGTCGCCCACACAGAGAACACGGATGGGCTGGGTCAAACGCTGAGCTTGCTCTGTTTTTTCTAACAGGATCGACCTATTAGAAACCAGAAGCTTCTGGATGGGGGAGAGCGCCTCATAGGCGTCATACACCTCGAGGATGTCCTCTTTGTTAGCCGGTGTTACAATTTCGGGCAGGCTGTCAATCTGCTCTTCTATGGCAGCTGCCGCCTCCTTGTCAGCCGCGCTGGCAGTCGAAGGGGTAAAGATCGTAACGGTATATTCTTTCTGTGTACCATTAGCGGCTGTTACGAGATAAGTGACCGGCTGGGAGAAATCCTGAGCCTGGCCGGAAGCTTTATCGCATACAGCGCCATCGGAGAGCTGGAAGGTGGGAGCAATATTGGTCAGATCGGTACCATCCTCCACGAGGAAATAGAAATTCTGGCTATCATCATACTGTGCAATACTGGATTCCACCGAGAGGTTGCTCAGTTCTGCATCCCAGGAACCGGTGGTGAGCTGTAGATTCTGGAACTGGACAATGGCATTGTGTCCCATGACGCCAACACGGCCATTGGTATACAACTGAGTAGTATCCAGATCCACAATTTCATTGAAAATTTCTACACCGCCGAAGGTGTAGCTAATTTTTCCGTCGTTATACTGTAGTTTAAAATGATAGGTTTTGCCTACTTCAGGAGTGATCCCAGCTTCCACAAATCTGTTTTTGGCCAGATCGCTGACCAAGCTGCCCTGCCAAGGATACTCAAAAATACGGAATTGCTGGGCCAAGGCGCCGGTGGAGAGGTCGAAATTGATACAATAGCCGCCGGTTGCGCCAGGATTTTCACTTTGCGCCTGAAAGATGACACCCATGGCAACGCCGGAAATCATGGTCATATCCCCCTCAAAGACAAAGGGACCATTGATATTCTCTCCCGCAATGGCAAATGCGTCGCTGGACATAGTGGCGCGCAGGCCATCCTTGGTTTCTGTCCACTGACCGCCGGCATAGGTCAGATCAGAGAGATTGCTGACAAAATTGCTCTCTTCTGGATACTCGGTCAGCATGGCGCTGTGATAAGTTACATCACTGTAAAAGGTGTTGAGGCCGAAATAACCGCCGGGAAGAACAACTCCCGACTGAGAAGCGACAAAAATGTCATTGAGATATGCCGAAAGGGTATCAGTACCGTCATAGTCAATGCGCAGGGTCATTTCGGTAAGACCCGCCTCCGCGGGGGTGAGCTGGCGGGACGTATCCCAGAAGCCGGAGCCGCCACCATTCCAGAAAATGCAGGAGTCATTGCGGCCCTTGTCCACATTGAGGCTATAAAAATGCCCTACTGGATTGGCTGGATCTTGAACGCGAAGATAATACCAGCTACCGTACTGTTGTCGTTGAGGGTAAAGGAAACTTCATAGGAAAACGGTTCTCCCGGAGTATAGGCCACATCGCTGAGGTAGTAGCCGTCGAGTCCCTTGTTGTTTCCTCGGATGCCATCGTTGGTTTCTTCCCATGTTCCCGTGACAGCGTGCCATCCGGTCAAATTGGTGGTAAATCCCTCTGGTGCGTCAGTTGACAGCGTTTTGTAATCGCTGTCAACAGCCTGATCCGCGGCGGGAACGTCGATGGCCCAGGCGCTGATGCCTGCGACCAGCGAGAGCGATAGGAACAAGGCTGTCAGTCTCGCCCAAATACTTTTCTTCTTCTCCAATTATCTTCCCGTCTTTTTAGAAAAATTGTGTTTAATACACTTATAGTAAGTATAAAATTTTTAGCAAATAAAATCGATTCAAGTAGGGTTTGTTTGTAATTTTTGTCAATATACGCAAAAACATTTTAATATTTTTTATATGTCCGAAAAATTGATGGAAAAAGTTGTCTGATTTTATTAAGTAGTCAGGACAACTTTCTCAGGCATATTGTACTGTTGACAGTTTGGTCTAATGATGATAGACTAAAATCGATGGGTCGAATGATATTAGACCGAAGGAGGAGAAAGAATGGAGCGGTACAAACTAGGGGAAATGGAGCAGAAATTCGCAGAGATGATCTGGGAACATGAGC
Source organism: Zongyangia acetica (assembly GCF_038739695.1). Taxonomy (NCBI): domain Bacteria; kingdom Bacillati; phylum Bacillota; class Clostridia; order Eubacteriales; family Oscillospiraceae; genus Zongyangia; species Zongyangia acetica. Next base: position 31,516 of record NZ_JBBEWN010000019.1, read on the forward strand.
CAGTCCCATCAGGGGAGCTGGTACGGCTATGCGAAGAAAAATTTCGCTGGAAAAAATCCACCACGTATACCATGCTCAAGCGGCTTTGTAACCGAAAAATCTTTGAAAACAGGGAAGGCACCGTCAGAGCCCTCATGAGCAAAGAGGACGTTCAGGCCATCCAGGGAGAAGAATTTTTGAAAGAGACGTTTGACGGATCCCTTCCACAGTTTTTAGCGGCGTTTACCCGGCGCAACAAACTAAGCGAAGAAGAAATTAGAGAACTGGAATCCTTGATTGAGGGGTATAAGGAGGGGTAAAGGTGTTGGAGCAGGTTTTCTTACAGGTGCTCAATATGAGCTTTACGGCAAGCTTTGTGATACTGTTTGTGTTGGTGGTTCGTCTATGCCTGAAACGGGCGCCTAAGATTTATTCCTATGGGCTTTGGAGTGTTGTCCTTCTCCGATTGGCTTTCCCTTTTTCTTTTGAAAGCGTGCTGAGCCTGCTTCCCACAAACGCGGAGCCAATACCAACGAATATTCTGGATTCCCCCACACCTGAAATCGACACTGGAATCCGATTGATCGACCAGGCGGTCAATCAGGCGCTTCCCGCCCCAGTGGAGGTAGGAGCCAGTGTCAGCCCCATGCAGGTGCTGGTATGGGCGGGAAGCCTCATTTGGATTGTAGGTATTGGAATATTGCTGATCTACAGCATGGTAAAATTGGCCATTTTACATAGGAATCTTCAATTTTCCATCCAAGACGAGGGAAACATTTATCTGGTGGAAGGACTGGAAACCCCCTTTGTCATGGGTCTCATCCATCCGCAGATATATCTTCCCTCCGGACTTTCCGACCAGGAAAGGCGCTATATCCTTCTCCACGAGCAAACCCACATCCGGCGAAAGGACCATATTGTCAAGGTTGTTGGATTTTTGCTTGTCTGCCTGCACTGGTTTAATCCTCTGGTATGGTTGGCGTTTTTTCTCAGCAGCAAGGATATGGAGATGTCCTGTGATGAAAGCGTCATCAAAAAGCTGGGAAGCGAAGCCAAGCGGGGCTATTCGGCGACCCTGCTGGCTTTGGCTACAGGACGAACCATTGTGGGAGGATCACCCCTTGCCTTTGGAGAGGGGAACACCAAGGGGAGGATTAAGAATGTGCTGGGTTACCGGAAGCCGGCCTTCTGGGCCGCTGTGGTGGCGCTGATTGCGGTTATTGCCGTCGGTGTGGGGCTGCTGACCAATCCCAGGGAAGAACAAGAGAACCCCAGCTCTTCCCAGTCGCAACTAGACATTGATACTATGTTGGCCTCTGTGGAAAATATGTACCAAGGATATAATGTGGAAATGGATGGAGACCGGAGTATGGGGGACAGGGTTTTGGCCGCTTTTCTGGTGCAGCTTCCTCCAGAAGGAGAAGGTGATCCTCCAGCCATTCTGGTAGGAGTAGACAAAGAGACAGGGGAAATATGGCAATATGGTGAAGAAGGGGAAGAATGGTTCGAGGCGACGCCCCATTTTAGTGAAGAGGCATTTATTCAAAACCTGTTTCAGAGTATTACCTTTGAGAACGGGACGGTAGCAATGACCATTCCCGCTGATATTCCGGATAGGTACCAGCTTTTTCTTCATGTCAGCGGTACAGCTCCTATGGGAGATGGGTCTCATATGTCGCTGCACGCCTTTGAGGGGGAGGAGGCAGACTCCTCCTGGGAACCAGGGAAAACCTATCAGCAGGAACTCTTTAGCGGCGATGTGATAGATGGGACGGAACTCTATTTTGACGTGTCCTTCACCTCGGAGAATGGGGAAGTTCTCTATGGTGATACGCTTACCTGGATTTTTGAGGGAGGCAAGCCGAAGGCGCCAGTTTCTCTGTGGGATACTTCGGTGCAGTTCATCTTGGAAAGTAGAACTGCGTCCCTAACCTACCGAGAGACGGATGGGAATACTTTTCAGCTTCAACTGGAGCTGCCAGAAGACTGGGAACTCAGACTCATATTACCCAATGAAACAACTTTGTACGCCCCTGTAGCCATTTACAGGGGGGATGAACAGATTGGAACCATCAGCTACTGCGATTTTGAGTTATATGAAGGAACAACGGCAGAGAATTTTTACCGTTCCGTTTATAATCAATTGATGTTGGGCTCCATGGTCAATTGGGACAACGAGTATACTCCGGTGACCCAGACAGAGACCACCTGTACCGCTACGGTGCAGATTTATCACCGGGAGGGGGACGCGTCAGGAGAGGTTTGGTACAATCCAGGCATTTTATCCTACAACACCGAGTTGCTTCGATATGTGGCTATCTCGATCAATGAAGGAGCGGCTAGCGATAGCCAGATACAAGAGATCGCCAGAAGCCTCACATTAACAAGATAAATCATAAACTCAAAGCGCACGGCAGAGAAACTGCCGTGCGCTTTCCTACGTATTGGGATGGTCGGTCATGTGATCTACGGTTTCGTCTTTTGCCAGAGGGATATCATAAATTTTAGAGTAGGATTCCGTTTCTCGCTTGGTTACCGGTGGTGTTGGCATCAGTCCGGTGCATTCGGTAGAAGACGCAACATCCATCATTTCTTCATAAAGCTCCTCTTCATCCACCGCATCATAGGGGCGGGGAGGATGATTGTTTTTCTTCATTGATAACACGCTCCTTTCACTTTAGTTTTTCCACAAGTATCTTTATTTAAGCTGGAAAAAAGAGCAAGCTTTTGAGACAAAAAGGGTTGCTTGTCTTTTGAAAGACCTGCTAATAAAAGTCAAGTAGAAATTTCAGATTTTTAGGGAGGCGAAAAAATGCAATACAAAATCAAGCCGCTGAGCATCTCAAAATTAAAACGGCGGCCAGCCAGATGGT
>NZ_JBBEWN010000020.1:0-33771 GCF_038739695.1 Zongyangia acetica
ACCATCTGGCTGGCCGCCGTTTTAATTTTGAGATGCTCAGCGGCTTGATTTTGTGTTGCCTTTTTCGCTTCCCTAAAAATCTGAAATTTCTACTTGACTTTTATTAGCAGGTCTTTTCTGTATTAAATCATTGTATCACATCAGTTTTAGGAAAGCAAGTACCTAAAAGAAATTTTTCTTCCCCTTATATGTAACAATCATACCGGCTTCCTAGCGTTCAGAATGTTTTCTGCTGTCTGCTGTGGTGTTTGGTTGGAATTGTCCAACCAAAAGCCGATCCGTGGTGTTGTCTGCATTTTACTAAATACAAATTCAATGTATACAGAAAGATATAAGGAGTGGGAGGGATTCCGCCGTAGTTGGCATTGTAGGAAAATCCAAAAGTTTAGATTTTCCCACAATGCTTATCTTTTGGTCTTTGGTTCGGAATAGTGTAGTGCTGGCGGTCTATCTCTTGTTTTCGGTTGCTTGCTTCCTTACCGTACATGAGCATTGTTTGAGACTTTGTCGCATCACACGCAACCTTGTTGCGATTGACACCACAGCGCGGCTTGGGAGCGGGCACTGCCCGCCCGGTAGGTGGGATGAAAAAAGCAGCTGCAAAAGCAGCTGCTTTTTTGCGCTTCTTATTCCAAACCCCCCATCTGGGTCAGGGGCCAAAGCTTAAAGACGGCCTTGCCGATGATCTTGTCCGCTGGGATATAGGGGTTTTCCCAATCCCTGGCATCGTAGGAACCGGCCCGGTTGTCCCCGAAAAAGAGGTAGCATCCCTCCGGCACCTGGAAAGAGCCGGAGGTGGTGGAGGGATTTTTCACATAGGGCTCGTCCAGCAGCTCCCCGTTGATGTAAACTTTTCCCTGATCGTCCACCACCACTTCCTCGCCGGGCAGGCCGATGACCCGTTTGATCAGGGTCTCGCCCAACTCGTCGCTTTCAAAGACCAGGATGTCCCCCCGCTGGATGTTTTCCTCCGGATTGTACATCCGCAGGGTAAAGAGCCAGTCCCCTTTGTTGATGGTGGGGATCATGGAGCCGGTGGGTACGGTGGCAAAGAAAAAGACAAATTTGATGAGGAGAAAAACCACCAGGATTTCTATGGCAAAGGGGAGAATCCACTCCTTAAAAACACGTTTGACTTTTGCTTGGTCCATAGGGGGTACAGATCCTTTCCTATCAATTGGGCCGGTTTTCCATTGTTGACCGGCGTTTCTTATGTTATACTAAATATTATATCTTTGCAAGTGGGGGGCATGTCCATGAATTGGCGGTATAAGCCGGGCCTTCGGATGGTCAAGACCGGCGTCGCGGTGTTGCTCTGTTTGGTGGCGTCCATCCTGCTGCATCGGGAGAACGCCTTTTACTCCTGTATTGCCGCTGTCATCTGTATGCAGCCCACCACGGAAAAATCCCTCCATGCGGGGATCCACCGCTTTATCGGCACCCTCTGCGGCGGATTTGTAGGCTTTTTGCTGCTGGAAGCCTCCAGGCTCATCCCCCAATACTACACCTGGGCCTATGTGCTGGTGATCCCGGTATTTTTGCTTCTGGCCATCTACCTGACCAACCTCTTGGGCAGGAGGGAGTCCGCGGCCATCTGCTGTATTGTGTTCCTCAACATTGCCACCAACCTAGACCGGGGGATTCAAAACTCCCTGCTCTATGTGGCGGACCGGGTCATTGATACCGGCATTGGCATCGTGCTGGCGGTTTTGGTCAACCGCTTCCTTTTCCCCCGCCACGACGACGGAGAAGGGAAGGAACCGGCGCCGCCTTCGGGAGAAGGGGCGGCCCCGCCGGCGGAAAAATAAAATCCAACAAAAAGCACCAGCGGGCCCGCTGGTGCTTTTTTTCTATGGAAGGTTACCAATCGGTGGAGAACTCCTCGCCGCCGAGCAGGGACTCTAGGGCCTGCTGCAATTTGCTGACATAGGAGGACTTGATATAGGTGGTCACCGAACCGTTGCAGTCCACATCATAGGAGCGGCTGCCGTCATAGTAGAACTGGAGCACCTCCGGGCTGCGGTTTTGGTCGGTGAGGTTCACCGTCAGGGTCATATCCGGTTCCCCGGACACCTCCTGGGACCGCTCCCCCTCGCTGCGGGCGGAGAGAGCCATGGTGAAGAAGCTGTCGAATAGGCCGGCGTCCACAGCCTCCCCGTTGACGGTAGGCTCCTCACCGGGAACCAGGGTGTAGGTTTCTGCGCCAAAGGCGATCTCCAGGGAGGAAATCTCCTCCTGGGTGTCGATGATGTATTCCTCCGGCAGGAAGTCCTGGTACTGCAGCCGCATAAAGGAGATGCCGCTTTCATCCAGGTCGTAGAGGATGTCCACATCTGAGCGCATGGCGGAAAGCAGGTCTTTATCCCGGCCGTCCAGGCGGATTTCCAGGGTCTGCCCGTCGTATTCCAGGGTAATCACCGTCTCGGGATCATCCAAACCGGCGTCGGAGATGTCCTGCTCGGTGGGCTCCAGGTTGACGGTATGGGAGGCGTAGACGCCAAAGACGCCGCCGAGGATGCTGGCGACCTCATCCCCCAGTTTCCGCCGGACCGGGGACACCATATAGAAGGTGCCGGATTCCTGATCAAAGGTGATCTCGATGGGGGTCTCCCGGAGGGAGCCGCCAAAGGTAATCTTGGTGAGCCCCAAGGTCTTGCAGCTTTCCACCACATCGCTGGAGCTTTCCAGAGGCGGGATCAGGCGCCGCTCCACATACTCGCTCATGGGGGAGATCAGTCCCCACACATCCATTTCCTGCATGAGATAGACGTTGCCGTCCTCGGTCTGGACATACATTTCCGAGCCGCTGGGGGTGGAATCCCCCACCTTTAACCGGAAGACGCTGCCGTCCGAATAGGTGACGGCGGCTTCGGCCAGGGGATTGTCCAGGCCGTATTTTTCCAGGTCGCTGGGGTTTTCCTCTACCAGCTGGGTGGCCGTCACCTCAGAAGCGTCCGCCAGGATGGAGTACAGGCCGCTTTCGTTGCGGGGATAGCCCTCCAGCTCCTCGATATAGGCGTCCCCGTTTTCGTCCACCAGGACGGTATATTCCTCATCCACGGTCTTGATTTCTACCGAAACCACGTCCTCAACCGCGTAGGGGGATAAGACTACGCTGGAACTGCTTTGGGAGCTGCTGGATTCCCCGTCCCCTTCCGCCGGGGTACGCTGCACCAGAAGGATTACCGCCGCCAGGAGGGCGACGATGACCACCCCCGCCAGCAGCCCAATGGTTCTTTTGCTGATTTTACTCATCCATTCACCTCCTGTGGGCAAAACATGCCCACGGATTTATCTGCGCCGCCGCACGCCTACCGGCGAGGAAGACGCGCCCGGAGTCTTTATTTGCGACATTGCCGCGGCACACGCGATTTTGTTACCTATTGCGCCACAGCGCGCTCCTGCGGAGAGCAAGACGCGCCTTTGGCTTTATTCAAGACATCGCCGCGGCACACGCGATTATATTATAGCCGATACCACAGCGCGCGCCTACCGGCGAGGAAGACGCGCCCGGAGTCTTTATTGGCGACATTGCCGCGGCACACGCGATTTTGTTACCCATTGCGCCACAGCGCGCTCCTGCGGAGAGCAAGACGCGCCTTTGGCTTTATTCAAGACATCGCCGCGGCACACGCGATTATGTTATAGCCGATACCACAGCGCGCGCCTACCGGCGAGGAAGACGCGCCCGGAGTCTTTATTGGCGACATTGCCGCGGCACACGCGATTTTGTTACCTATTGCGCCGCAGCGCGATGTCCTCCGGCGGGAGCCGGCGCGCCCTAGGTTTTATTCGTGACACTGTCCGCGATGCCCGCAACTGAGTCCCGATTGACACTACAGCGCGATCTGGCCGCGGGCACTGCCCGCCAGCGCCTGCGGCGGGCAAGACGCGCCCTAGGTTTTATTCGTGACACTGTCCGCGATGCCCGCAACCATGTTGCGATTGACACATAAGCGCGCGCCTTCCGGCGAGGAAGTTGCGCCTTTGGTTTTATTCAAGACATCGCCGCGTCACACGCGATTTTGTTACCCATTGCGCCACAGCGCGCTCCTGCGGAGAGCAAGACGCGCTCTGAGTTTTATTAGTAACGCTGACGCGTCACACGCGATTATGTTATAGCCGATGCCATAGCGCGACATCCCCCAGCGGTAGCTGGTTAGCGGTGCCGGCGGCGCAGCCAGATGGCGATGCCGGTGACCAGCACCACCAGAGGCAGGGCTACCACGAAGACGGCGCCCAGGAAGATGGCCTGGGTGGAGTTGACGCCCAGCTCACTGCCGCTGATGTTCTTATCCACCAGATTGAGGGCATCCTCCCGCTGGGCCAGGTCGGCCAGGACGGAGAGGAAGTATTCCCCGTTGCCCACCGAGGTGCTCTCCAGCAGGGTGGAAATGAGGCCGGTGACCGAGCTGCCGGCCAGCACATGGGACATGCTGCCGTCGCTGCGGGTTTTGGTGGAATAGAGCAGGGCCGGATAGGGGCCGGAAGCGCTGTCGGAAGAGATGGTGAAGTTCTCATCCGCGTCAGCCGGCATAATCCCCGTTGTCTCGGAGAAGGAGAGCAGCTCCCGCACCTGCACATCCCCCTGGCTGTCGAAAAGCTGGGTCATGGGGCTGGCGTAGGGCATGGAGATGGCGATGTTCTGCTCCATCAGGTCGGCGCCGAACCGGTCGGAAGCATAGTTGACGATGGTGAAGAAGGGATTCTGGTTAAAGTACATGTTCCCGTCGGTCTCATAGATAAGGCCGTCATCTATCTGGATTCCCCACTCGGCCAGGAAGGCGTCCAGGTTGGGGGTATCCGGCTGGGAGGCGTCGCCCAGGTAGATGAGGGTGGTGCCGTCCCGCTCCAGGAAGTCGTCGATCCGGGAAAGCTCCTCCACCGTATAGTCGCTGGTGGGGGCCGCCATCCAGGCCACCTTTACATCATCGGGGATGTCCTCGGTGACCACGGAATGCTCGATGACCTCATAGTTATTTTGCACCATCAGCTCGGCAAAGTAGGTGAGGGGGTCCTCCCCGTGGCCGTTGAGGACGGCGATCTTCACCTTGTTTTCGTCGGTGACCCGCATGATGGCGGAGGTCATGGTCTGCTCCGCCTTGGAGGAGATGATCTGATAGCCGTAATAGGTCTGCATGGTGTTAAACAGGTCGTAGGGGCTGACGGTGGTAGCGTCCTCCCCGGAGGTGATCAGGATATCGTAATCAGCGATTTCCAGATCGGCGTACTGGCTTTCCAGCTGGGGGTTCTGAACCAGGTCGATATACTCCACGGTGATTTTATCCGAGATTTTGGCGTACATGTCGATAATCTGGGCCGCCTGGGCGAAGTAGTCGTTCTGGCCCACAAAGTTCTGCTCCGAGGCCAGCACCCGGATCTGCACCTCTTTGTCCAGCCCGGCCACATAATCCCTGGTCTCCTGGGAAATTTCAAAGGCTTTGTCCTGGGTCATGTCGATGCTCATGGGATACCGCTCGCTGAGGGCGGACATGAGGAAGTTAAAGAGGACGACCACCACGATTACAATGACGGTGATCCCCACGGCAAAGCCGGAATGCTTGAATTTCTTGGTCTTCCAGAAGGAGGCCTTTTTCTTCACCGCTTCACCGGAGGCAGCGGGAAGGTTTGCCTTCTCCTTTGTTTGGTCTTTGGAAAATAATTTTTTCATCTGCCTCACCCCCTAGCTCCATCTCTTTTTTTCCAGCACCCGGACGGTGAAGAAGATAAACAGTCCGGATACGCTGAGGAAAAAGATCACGTCCGCGATATTTAAAAGCCCTAAGGTGAAGTTGGCATAACGGGTGTAGAAGGAGAGTCCGTAGACTAAATCCTGCAAAAACTGGGTGGGCATCACCGAGGATAGGGTATCGATGAGCATCAGCCCCATCATGACGGCGAAGCTGGCCACAGCGGCGATGACCTGGCTTTCGGTGAGGGAGGAGATGAACACGCCGATGGCGATGAGGGCCAGCCCCAAGAAGACGGCGCCCAGCAGGTTGCCGACAAACAGGGACAGGTCAATGGGGGCAAAGGCCGCCAGCACCACGGCATAGACCACCGTAATGGCCATGGCCACCAGGTACATGATGACGGCGGAGAGATATTTGCCCAATACAATGGAATAAAGCCCCACCGGCGCGGTGAGAAGGGCTTGGTCGGTGCGCAGCTTTTTGTCCTCGCTCATCAGCCGCATGGTCAGGATGGGGATGAGGAACATAATCACCGAGAACATGGAGGAGAAGAAGGAGCGCATGTCGGTGGTGTTGCTCAGCACGTTGGAAAGGAAAAAGTAAAATCCCGCGAAGGCATAGAAAACCGCCAGGAAGATATAGCCGATGGCGGAAGAAAAATAGGCGTTCAGCTCACGCTTTAAGATGGCAGTCATGGATTATTCCCCCTCCTTCTCTGACGCGGCTTCCCCGCCGGCGTTTTCCGCCGGGATCTCAGAGCCGTGATCTTCTCCGGTAGCCGCGGTTTCCCCGGCGGCCTCAGGATCCTGGTCTCCGCTGCCCGCAGCGCCGGCGCCCTCCGGAACGGGCGTCTGCCTGCTCTCTTCCGGCTTGCCCTCTTCCACGAGGGACTTCTGTTCGTTAATCAGCTGGAGGAAGACCTCTTCCAGGGTCAGCTCCGAAGTCTTTAACAGAAGCAGGGGCATATTGTTCTGGCACAGGGCCCGGAAGAGGGGACGGCGCAGATCCCGCTGCTCACTGCTCTGGATGTGGTATTCGTAAATATCCGGCGCGCCGTTTTCCTCCCGTGGACCGGCAACGTCCACCTGGGCGTCCTGTCCCAGGCCCTTGAGCACCGGCAGGACACGCTCCCGCTTGCCCTCAATCCGGGCCACCAGGCTGTGGTCGGAGGACAGGGAGGCGGCGATGGACTCGGGGGTGCCGTCGGCAATGAGTTTGCCGGCGTTGATGATGATGATCCGGTCGCAGACTGCCTGGACCTCGGTGAGGATGTGGGAGGAGAGGATGATGGTGTGTTTTTCTCCCAGGGACCGGATCAGATCCCGGATCTCGATGATCTGGTTGGGGTCCAGCCCCACGGTGGGCTCGTCCAGGATCAGGACCTGGGGATTGCCCAGCAGGGCCTGGGCCAGCCCCACCCTTTGGCGGTAGCCCTTGGACAGGTTCTTGATGATCCTGCCCCGGACCCCCTCGATGCCGCAGAGCCGGCAGACCTCGTCCAGATGGGCCCTGCGGGGCAGGGAGACCTTTTTGAGCTCATACATAAACTGTAGATAGCCGTCCACCGTCATATCCAGATACAGCGGCGGCTGTTCCGGCAGATAGCCGATACATTTTTTTGCTTTGAGGGGTTCCTCCAGAATGTCGAAGCCCCCGATGGTTGCCTCTCCCTGGGTGGCGGAGATATAACCGGTCAGTATGTTCATGGTGGTGGATTTTCCCGCCCCGTTGGGACCGAGAAATCCCACAATCTCCCCGGAATCAATGGAGAAGCTGATGTCATCTACCGCGTTTTTCACGCCGTAGCGCTTGACTAGATGCTTCACCTCAACCATTTTGTCAAACCATTCCTTTCCTTGCGCCCGAAGGCGCGCTCTTTCTGCGGCGCCAGCCGCCAAAGCTTAGTTAAAATCTATGATAGCAGAAATTTTTACTTCTTTTGTAAATAGAACGTGAAATTTCCACCGATGTTTCCTGCCGGTTGTGTGAAAATATCCCCGCAAATTGCCTGAAGGGGAGAAACCCATTGCCTGGATGGGGCGGAGGATGGTATAATAGTCCTGTAAAAACGGGCGGGGCGGAAGGACGCCGCAAGCCCAGGGCGGGGGCAGGGTCCCCCGGGAAATGGAGGAAATATCATGGCAACAGTCAAAGGCTTTAGAGGGCTGCGCTTTACCGAAAAAGCGGGGGAGATCGGCAAGCTCTGCTGCCCCCCTTATGACATCATCAGCGAGGAGCAGCGCCAGAACTATCTCAAGGAAAACCCCTGCAACGTCATCCGGCTGGAGCTGCCCCGGGGAGAGGAGCCCTATGCCCAGGCGGCCCAGACCCTGAACTCCTGGCTGGAGGAGGAAATCCTGGCCCAGGACAGCCGGGAGGGGATCTACATCTATGAAGAGGAATTCACCGCCCGGGGCCAGCGCCACAAGATCAAGGGCTTTATCTGCCTGGTGAAGGTGGAGGATTTCTCCAAAGGGGTGGTGCTGCCCCATGAGGAGACCCTTTCCAAGGCAAAGACCGACCGCTTTAACCTGCAAAAGGCCACCGGATGCCAGTTCAGCCAGATCTATTCCCTGTACATTGACCCGGAGCACACCACCCTGTCCTTAATTGACAGCCTCTCCGAAGGGGCGCCGGACTCCTCCTTCACCGATGGGGACGGGGTGACCCACCGCCTTTGGTGCGTCTATGACCCGGCGGCGCTGGAAGCCATCGGCGGCCAGTTTGCCTCCCGCAAGCTTTATATAGCCGACGGCCACCACCGGTATGAAACCGCCATCAACATCCGCAACTATCTGCGGGAGCAGGGGGTCATCACCGACGACAGCCATCCGGGCAACTATGTGATGATGATGCTCTGCGACATGGAGCATCCGGGGCTGGTGGTGTTCCCCACCCACCGGCTCATCAAGGACATGCCCCAGGTGGACCTGAAGGAGCTGGAAGAAAAATGCCGGGCCTATTTCGACATCACCCCCGGCCTGCCCCTGGCGGGGATGGAAGAAAAGCTGGATGAGCTTTACGCCCAGGGGGAAAAGGCCTTTGCCCTCTATGCCGGGGCGGAGGATTACACCCTCTTTGTCCTCACCGACCCGGACGCGGTGAAGCGGTTTGAGCCCCAGATGAGCGACGATTACTGCAACCTGGACGTGTCGGTCCTCCACACCCTGGTGCTGGAGCAGGCCCTGGGCATTGACAAGGAGAACATGATGAACCAGGTGAACTTAAACTACACCCGCTCCCTGGAAGAGGCCATCGACAAGGTCAAGGACGGTACCTATAACTTCAGCTTTATCATGAACCCCACCAAGGTTGAGGAGATCGGCCGGATCGCCGCTAACGGCGAGAAGATGCCCCAGAAATCCACCTACTTCTATCCCAAGCTGACCACCGGCCTTGTGATGAACAAGTTTATGGATGTAAAATAACAGGCCGGTAAAAATTCCTGCTGACGGTGATTTGATGCGAAATAAAAAGAACAAGCACCTGGGAATAGAAATTGACCCCCAGCTCCACGGAAAACTGCACTACATCGCCAAGTAGGAAGGACGCTCCGCCAATGGGCAGATCCTCTACCTGATCCGCCAGTGCATCCGGGAGTTTGAGGAGAAAAACGGAACGATAGAACTGGAACCTGATCCATCCCGCCTGGACAAAGAGGAAGCTACAAAATAAAAAAAGCCGTACCGCTGAAAGCTTTGGCGGTACGGCTTTTTTATGGCCTGTATCAAAATGGGACGCCTTTTGAGGGCGCCTTTACTTCATATTCTCAATGAGCTTGAGGATCAGCTCCTTCTGCTCGTCGGTGAGGGTGCTCCAGCGCTGGAACATGGCATACTGCTCCCGGGTCAGGGAACGGGGGGTGGAGCCGTCGGAGAAAAACTCGGCCACCGTAATGTCAAAGGCTTTGCAGATGGCCTCCAGGGTGGGGATGGAGGGATAGTCGTTGACAGAATTAAAGATGGAATTGATGGTGCTTTGCGGCAGATGCGCCTTTTGCGCCAGCTTGTTTTGGGATAGGTTTTGTTTTGCGGCCAGATCCTTGATCCTCTTGACAACTTGGTTCACAAGGCACCACCTCCTGGAAAAGTGTTACCTAAATTATACCGTGATAATCCTGGTCCAGGCATAACATAATATTGTATAATATACATTATCATGTTATAATGAGGGCGCCGCCGCTTCTATGACAGAAAAAAGATCCGCTAGATTGATAAGGCCCCTGCCGGTACAGCGGCGGCCGTCCCGGCAGAGGCAAAAAAAGAGCCGCTCAAATGGCGGCTCTTTTTCTATGGGTTAATCCCTATTTTTCATAACAGCTTTCATCCGCTGGGCGTTGTCTAAGATCCGCTTGCGCAGCCGGATGTTTTTGGGGGTGACCTCCACCAGCTCGTCGTCGGCGATAAATTCCAGCGCCTGCTCCAGGCTGAAGGTGCGGGGCGGGGTCAGCCGCAGGGCTTCGTCGGAGCCGGAAGCCCGCATGTTGGTGACATGCTTTTTCTTGCAGACGTTGACGGCCATATCGTCGGATTTGGGGGACTGGCCCACAATCATCCCCTCATAGACCGGGACGCCGGGGCCGATGAAGAGCTCGCCCCGCTGCTGGGCGTTATACAAGCCGTAGGTGACCGCCTCTCCCGTCTCAAAGGCGATGAGGGAGCCGGTGGAACGGCGGGGGATATCCCCTTTGTATTCTTGATAGCACTCAAAGACGGAGCTCATAATCCCCTCGCCCTTGGTGTCGGTGAGAAACTCGTTGCGGTAGCCGAAGAGTCCCCGGGAGGGAATGAGAAATTCCATCTTCATCCGGCTGCCCTGGGGCATCATATGGAGCAGTTCGCCCTTGCGCTGGCCCATCTTTTCCATGACAGAGCCGACGCATTCCTCAGGGACGTCGGTGACCAGACGCTCCATAGGCTCCATGAGGACGCCGTTTTTCTTTTTGGTCATGACCTTGGGGCAGCCCACCTGGAACTCAAAGCCCTCCCGGCGCATGGTCTCGATGAGGATGGAAAGATGCATTTCGCCTCTGCCGCAGACCCGGAAGCTGTCGGTGGTGTCGGTGGGGTAAACCCGCAGGGACACATCCCGGAGCAGTTCCCGGAAGAGCCGGTCGTGAAGCTGGCGGGAGGTGACAAATTTTCCCTCCCGGCCGGCAAAGGGGCTGTCGTTGACCGAGAAGGTCATCTCCAGGGTGGGCTCGGAGATCTTGACAAACTCGATGGCTTCTGGGGTATCCGCCTGGCAGATGGTGTCGCCGATGGTGATCCCCTCAATGCCGGAGACGCAGACAATATCCCCCACCTTGGCCTCTTCGCAGGGAACCCGGCTGAGGGCCTCGATTTCATAGAGGTTGGCGATCTTCCCTTTATAGGAAGTTTCCTCGTCGTGGAAGTTGCAGACGGAAATGTCCTGGTTCTGACGGATGACGCCCCGCTCCACCCGGCCGATGGCGATCCGGCCTACATAGTCGTTGTAGTCGATGGAGGAAACCAGCATCTGCATGGGGCCGTTTTCGTCCCCCTCCGGCGCTGGGATGTAGTTGATGATCTCCTCAAACAGGGGGACAAGGTCGGTGCCGGTGCCGTGGATGTCCTTGGTGGCGGTGCCGTCCCGGCCGGAGCAGTAGATGATGGGGCTTTCCAGCTGCTCCTCCGCCGCGTCCAGGTCCAGGAGCAGCTCCAGCACCTCGTTTTCGATCTCGTCGGTGCGGGCGTCGGGCCGGTCGATCTTGTTGACCACAATGATGACCTTATGGCCCAGGGCCAGAGCCCGCTGCAGGACAAAGCGGGTCTGGGGCATGGGGCCCTCCGCCGCGTCCACCAGCAGCAGGACGCCGTTGACCATCTTGAGGACCCGCTCCACCTCGCCGCCGAAGTCGGCGTGTCCCGGGGTGTCGATGATGTTGATCTTAATATCTTTATAGTAGACAGAGGTGTTCTTGGCCAGGATGGTGATGCCCCGCTCCCGTTCCAGGTCGCCGTTATCCATGACCCGCTCGGCCACCACCTGATTTTTCCGGAATGCTCCCGACTGTTTGAGCATCTGGTCCACCAGGGTGGTCTTGCCGTGGTCGACGTGGGCGATGATGGCAATATTTCTCAAATCTTCTCTAATCAAAGCAATTTCCCTTCCTACCTGTGATGCCGCAGCCGTCGCGCGGCGGATTTCTTTCCCCAATTCCGGAAAGTTCATCTGTTTATTATACATCATTCCCGTCAGCTTTACTATAAAATTCGTCAAAAATTTGGTCAATTAAACAAACAAAATTTGACAGTCCCCCTCCCGGCCTTTTTTGCACTTTTGACGAAAGCCGGGGGAGAAAGCACCCCTTTCCCGGGAAATCCAGGCGCTGCCCGGGCTTTTTCCCGCCAAGGGGCGGATAGGCTTGATTTTAGGGGCCTATCTGTTGTTTAATAAGATGGAAGGAAAATGCCCAGAATGAAAGGACATCACTGAAAAAAGGAAGGAAGCGGCCTATGGTTCCCATGAAACTGCGCCCGGCTCTCAAAGACTATCTCTGGGGCGGGACAAGGCTCAAAACCCAATACGGAAAGGAAAGCGATCTCCCCATCGTGGCGGAAAGCTGGGAGGTGTCCTGCCACAAGGACGGCCCCAGCCTGGTGGAAAACGGCCCCCAGGCGGGGATGACCCTGCCCCAGGCCATCGACGCCCTGGGCCGGCACTGCCTGGGGAAGCGGGGGGAGGAGCTGCCGGAATTTCCGGTGCTGATCAAACTCATCGACGCCAAACAGAGCCTGTCGGTCCAGGTCCATCCGGACGACGCCTATGCCCGCCGGGTGGAGGGGGAGCCGGGGAAAACCGAGATGTGGCTGGTGCTGGCATGTGAACCGGGGGCCTATCTCTACTACGGCTTTGCCAAGGATATGACCCGGGAGGAATTTGCCCGCCGGATCCAGGAAAACACCCTCACCGACGTGCTGCAAAAGGTGGAGGTCCATCCCGGGGACACCTTCTTTATCGACGCCGGCACCCTGCACGCCATCGGCCCCGGCATCCTCATCGCCGAGGTGCAGCAAAGCTCCAATTCCACCTACCGGGTCTATGACTTCGGCCGGGTGGGCCCCGACGGCAAGCCCCGGCAGCTGCATATCCAGAAGGCCCTGGACGTGACCCGCCTGACCCGGGAGACCCGGCCGCCCCGCCCCCAGGGGGAGCGGGAATCCTTGGACGGCTATGCCCGGACCCTGCTGGCCAGCTGCCCCTATTTTACCGCCCTGCTCTATGAGGCGGAGACCGCCGCGCCTCTGCCGGTGAATGAGGAATCCTTCCTCTCCCTCACCGTCCTCACAGGGGAGGGAACCCTGGTCTATCCCCAGGGGGAGATGGCGATCCGCAAGGGGGAGAGCTTCTTCCTGCCGGCAGGGCTGGGAGACTGTGAAATCCGGGGGAAATGCAGGGTGCTGGCCTGCCACATCTAATACAAATAGTAATAAAAGCAAGGGATATAACAAATGGATAGAGAAAAGAAGCTGAATATTGTACTGGTGGAGCCGCAGATCCCCCAGAATACAGGCAACATCGCCCGGACCTGCGCCGCCACTGGAGCCAGGCTCCATCTGGTGGGGCCGATGGGCTTTCAGATCGACGACAAGAAGCTCAAACGGGCGGGGCTGGATTACTGGCATCTGCTGGACATCACCTATTACGACAGCCTGGAGGACTTTTTCAAAAAGAACCAGGGACAGTTTTACTACTTCACCACCAAGGGGCAAAACCGGTACAGCGATATAGCCTATCCGGAGGACGCCTATATTGTCTTCGGCCGGGAGGACGCGGGGCTGCCGGAGGAGCTTTTGTTCCAGCATCCCGACCGGTGCGTCCGGCTGCCCATGATCCCGGGGGCCAGGAGCCTCAACCTCTCCAACACGGTGGCCATTGCCGTCTACGAGGTGCTGCGGCAGTGGGACTTTGAGGCGCTGAAGACCCAAGGGGAGCTGACCCGGTTTTCCTGGGAGAACGCTTCCTTCCCAGAGGGGGATGAGGCTTTAGAAATAACCGGGGAGGGATGGGAAAAACCCGGGAAAAGCCGGGGAAATCTGCCGGAAAATACTTGAAATATGGACAGGTTTAGGAT
Source organism: Zongyangia acetica (assembly GCF_038739695.1). Taxonomy (NCBI): domain Bacteria; kingdom Bacillati; phylum Bacillota; class Clostridia; order Eubacteriales; family Oscillospiraceae; genus Zongyangia; species Zongyangia acetica. The sequence goes on from NZ_JBBEWN010000020.1 coordinate 13,792, forward strand.
AAAATATGTTATGGATTGTGAGAAATGAGACAATCCATGTTTTTCCGGCTTCCGGCCGGGAAAACGTAACTGACAGGTCAGCGGGGAAATCCCGCTTGCAGGAATTATCATTATCAGGAAAGGGTGGCAATCATGACCTCTCTCAACAAAAAGTCCATCGAAGATATCGATGTAGCCGGTAAGAAAGTACTGGCCCGTTGTGATTTCAACGTTCCCCTCAAGGACGGCGTCATCACCAACGACAAAAGAATTGTGGCAGCTCTGCCTACCATCAAGTATTTGGTTGATCACAAAGCACGGCTGATCCTCTGCTCTCATCTGGGCCGTCCCAAGGGCGAGTTCAAGCCGGAATTCTCTCTGGCACCTGTGGCCAAGAGACTCAGCGAGCTGCTGGGCCAGGAAGTAAAGATGGCCAAGGACGTCATCGGTCCTGACGCCAAGAAACTGGCTTCCGAGCTGAAAGACGGCGAGGTCATGCTGCTGGAGAACGTTCGTTACCATGCAGAGGAGACCAAGAACGATCCCGCATTTGCCAAAGAGCTGGCTTCCATGGCAGAGATCTATGTCAATGACGCTTTCGGCGCCTGCCATAGAGCTCATGCTTCCACCGCCGGCGTGGCAGCTTACCTGCCTGCTGTTTGCGGCTATCTGATGCAGAAAGAAATCAACTTCATCGGCGGCGCTCTGGCCAACCCCAAACGTCCCTTTGTGGCCATCCTGGGCGGCGCGAAAGTTTCCGATAAGATCGGCGTTATCACCAACCTGCTGGATAAGGTCGACACCCTTGTCATCGGCGGCGGTATGGCCTACACCTTCATGAAGGCACAGGGTCATTCCATCGGCACCTCCATCTGCGAGGATGACAAGCTGGATCTGGCCCGCCAGATTCTGGCCGACGCGGAGAAAAAGGGCGTCAAGCTCCTGCTGCCCATCGACAACAACGCTGGTGATAAATTTGACGAGAACTGCAACGAGCAGATCGTCAATTCCGACGACATCCCCGACGGCTGGATGGGCATGGACATCGGTCCCAAATCCATCGAGCTGTTCTGCGACGCTGTGAAAGGCGCCGGTACCGTCATCTGGAACGGGCCTATGGGCGTATTTGAGTTTGAGAAATTCGCAAAAGGTACCCTGGCGGTAGCCAAGGCAGTGGCTGACAGCGGCGCAGTTTCCATCATCGGCGGCGGCGACTCTGTGGCGGCTGTGACCAAGCTGGGCTTTGCCGACAAGATGAGCCATATCTCCACCGGCGGCGGCGCTTCCCTGGAGTTTATGGAGGGCAAGGTTCTCCCCGGCATCGACTGCCTCAACGATAAATAAGAACAAATGAGAGGAAAAGGCACGGTCCCCCGTGCCTTTTCAAAACATAACATATCCAAAAGGAGTGTATTACTGATGAATAAGGCAACACGTAAAGCCGTTATCGCCGGCAACTGGAAAATGAATAAAACCCGTCCCGAGGCCAAAGCTCTCATCGAAGAGATGATCCCCCTGGTCAAAGACGCGGACTGCGACGTTATCATCTGCGTCCCCTACACCAACCTGGAGACCGCCATTGCCGCGACCAAAGGCACCAACATCAAGGTAGGCGCTGAGAACTGCCACTGGGCAAAATCCGGCGCATTCACCGCAGAGGTTTCCGCCGACATGCTCAAAGAGGTTGGCGTTGAATACGTCATCATCGGCCACTCTGAGAGAAGACAGTACTTCGGCGAGACCGATGTCACCGTCAACCAGAGAGTCCGGGCTGCTCTGGACGCTGGCCTGAAGGTCATCCTCTGCGTCGGCGAGCTCCTGGATCAGAGAGAGCAGGGCATCACCGAGGAGATCTGCTCCATGCAGACCAAGATCGCTCTGGGCGGCGTTTCCAAAGAGGAAATGAAGAACATCATCATCGCTTATGAGCCTGTTTGGGCCATCGGCACCGGCAAAACCGCTACCGCCGACCAGGCAGAAGAGGTTTGCGGCGCTATCCGCGGCGTCATTGCCAAACTCTATGACGACGCTACCGCTCAGGCTACCACCATCCAGTACGGCGGTTCCATGAACGCTAAGAACGCAGACGAGCTCCTTTCTAAGGTAGATGTTGACGGCGGCCTCATCGGCGGCGCTTCCCTGAAAGCTCCCGATTTCGCAGCCATTGTCACCGCGGCTTCTAAATAAGGACCTGCGGTCAGCAAATCGCGCCCCAAGGCCCCAGTTGTAACACTGTCGCGTTGCCCGCGACTAAGTTACCTGTTGTGCCCATCCGCGACATCCTCCGGCGGTAGCCGGCGGCCCCTCCCGGGGCAGGATGACGCGCCTTGAGTTCTGTTGGTGACACTGCTGCGTTGCACGCGGCCCTAGCGGGCAGCAGGTCGCGCCCCGGGTTTTGTTAGCAAAACACTGTCGCGGCGCACGCGTTTTTGTTACAGACGACGCCACAGCGCGGCTTGTCTGCGGCAACTTGCCGCCCGCGATGCCCGCAATTATGTTGCGATTGGCACAAAAGTGCGACATCCTCCGGCGGCAGCCGGTCTGGTTCATGTGATTCGGGGCCCTCAGCGCTTTATGAGCGCGGCCGGCTGCATGGACCGTATGGTTAATTTTTATTGCACAGCAATAAAAGGCCGTCCGAATGGGCGGCCTTTTTCTTTCGAGATGTATCGTATAGGAGGTCTTTCTATGAAAAAACCCGTAGCACTCCTGATTATGGATGGTTTCGGTTATAACTCCAATGAGTATGGCAACGCGATTAAGGCTGCCAACACCCCCAACCTGGATAAGATCCTGGCGACCTATCCCAACACCCTCATCGGCGCCTCGGGCATGGATGTGGGACTGCCTGATGGCCAGATGGGCAACTCTGAGGTAGGCCATACCAATATTGGCGCCGGCCGCATTGTCTACCAGGAGCTGACCCGGATCACCAAGTCCATCCAGGACGGTGACTTCTTCCAGAACCCTGAATTTGTGGCGGCCATGGAAAACTGCAAGGAAAAGGGGAGCGCCCTCCACCTGATGGGCCTGCTTTCCGACGGCGGCGTCCACAGCCACAATACCCACCTGTTCGCCCTCATTGAAATGGCCAAGAAGATGGGCCTTGAAAAGGTCTATGTCCACTGCTTCCTGGATGGCCGCGACGTGCCTCCTACCTCGGGCAAGGATTTTGTGGACGAGCTTGCCAAGAAGCTCCAGGAGATCGGCGTCGGCCAGATCGCCACGGTCATGGGCCGGTACTACGCGATGGACCGTGACAACCGCTGGGAGCGGGTGGAGAAAGCCTACCAGGCCATGGTGGACGGGGAAGGAATCCAGAACCCCGATCCGGTAGACGCAGTGGCCAAATCCTATGAAAAGGACGTCACCGACGAATTTGTAGTGCCCACCGTAGTGGCAAAGGATGCCGGCATTAAAGAAAACGACTCCATCATCTTCTATAACTTCCGTCCCGACCGGGCTCGGGAGATCACCCGTACCTTTGTGGATCCTGACTTTAAGGGCTTTGACCGCTCCAAGGGCTACTTCAAGGTGCATTTTGTCTGCATGACCCAGTATGACGCCCAGATGCCCAACGTCTATGTGGCCTTTAAGCCGGAGGAGCTGACCAATACCTTTGGCCAGTACATCTCCGAAAAGGGACTGACCCAGCTGCGCATTGCGGAGACGGAGAAATACGCCCACGTGACCTTCTTCTTTAACGGCGGCGTAGAGGCTCCCTACGAGGGCGAGGACCGTGCCCTGATTGCCTCCCCCAAGGTGGCCACTTATGACCTGAAGCCGGAAATGAGCGCTTATGAGGTCTGCGATGAGGTGCTTGCCCGGATCGCTTCCGATAAATACGATGTGATTATCCTCAACTTTGCTAACTGCGACATGGTAGGCCACACCGGCGTCTTTGACGCGGCGGTGAAGGCTGTGGAAGCCGTAGACACCTGCATGGGCAAGGTGGTGGATGCCATCCTCCAAAAGGGCGGCGTGGCCCTCATCACCGCCGACCACGGCAACGCGGATCAGATGTATGAGCCCGACGGCAGCGCCTTTACGGCTCATACCACCAACCCGGTTCCCTTTGCGGTGGTTGGTTACGACTGCAAGCTGCGGGAGGGCGGCCGTCTGGCTGATATCGCCCCCACCATGCTGGAGATCCTTGGCCTGCCGCAGCCCAAGGAAATGACAGGAACATCCATGCTTGCAAAATAAAAATCAAGGGATTAAAAGCCCCGGTGTCAAAGCCGGGGCTTTTTTGTATGGGAAAACTGTGAACTTTTATCATTTTAAGTTGTTATTTTTTCGAGAGCGTATTATAATAGAACCAACTTGGAATACTAAATCCAGATGCAAAATTTGCCACGGCAAGGTTGCATGAGGATTCAAATGGAGGTATCTGGAATGAAAAAGGGTACATTTATATCATTGATCGCACTGATTGTCGCGCTGACAGGTGTCCTGATTGCGGTGGCCGCCTACCTCAGACGCAGAACCTGCGCCCTCTGCGATGACTATGAGCAGGACATCATGGATGATGACGATATGAACTTCTATGCCCAGGATGCCGGGGAGATGGACGAAGACCCCATGCTGGACGAAACAGAGGAGCCGGCCAAAGAGACACAGGAATAACAGAGAAATGATAACATGCCCTTTATCATGATGAGTGATAAAGGGCATGTTTTTACAGAAAAGGGGTTGCTTTTTTCCCGGCTATGCGCTATAATAATAAAGCACCTAAAAATTAAATAGCGCGGAGTGGAGCAGTCCGGTAGCTCGTCGGGCTCATAACCCGAAGGTCGTAGGTTCAAATCCTGCCTCCGCAACCATTTTTTTCTAAGACCGTTTTCAATGTACTTTGTATGTTGAAAGCGGTCTTTTCTTTTTCTGAATCCGGTTTAACGTCCATACGCTCTATGAGCAGATGCACCGCATCTACATCGGGCGCGGCTTTAATAGCGTCCAGCCATGACCGGATTGTATCCACGGTAAAATCTTTGGGCGGTTCTGTATGTTCCAGCGCTGTGATCTCTGCCTTGATTTCTTTCATCTGCTGGCCTACATCTGCAACAATTTCATCCGGCAGAGCTCCACTTGCCAGATTCTTCATAAGCGCATCATATTGACGGCGCTTTTCTTCTATACGCTTTTTCAAGGCCCCTTTGAATTCTTCCATGCGGGAGCCTTCCCCGGCCTGATATTGGCGCAGGGCATCCACTATTATCTGTTGATTATCATCACTAAGGAGTTCCCGCAGATATCGAATAGCCGCTTCGTCTGCTTCTTCCATATGGAGAACCGGCGCACCGCATTTTTTGGAGCATACAAAATAGGGATATTCATGGCCTTTACGTTTTGATGTAAATCCGTGCATCTTTGCCCCGCATCGACAGTATACAAGGCCGCTGCACATATAATTGGCCTTTCTTCCGGACTGTTTCCTCTCGTTCATGATCTTCTGCACCTCCATGAATTGCGCCTTGTCGATGATTGCCGGCAAGGCGTTTTCTATTCTTATAGAATCCGGTTTTATGCGCCTGTCCGCCCTGTTTTTGGCTTCCGTGGGGCTGTAAAGATATAGGCCGGTATATTTTTCATTCCGCAGGATTTCGTAAATCTGGGGGTATTTAAGGGGTTTTCCTCTCTTTCCTGTAATTCCAGCGGCTTCCATTTCCTCTATCAGCTGTTTAAATCCCCGCTTTGCCTGGGCCGCGTGAAATATCTTTTGGACATACCCCGCTTCCAGTGGGTTGATAACGTATTTTTTATTCACAACATCATATCCAAACGGAGGGTATCCGCCTGTGTGTTCGGCTTTTAATGCTGTTTCACGCAGGCCTTTTTTTGTTTCGGTGGCTAAATTGTCAATATAATATTCAGACAATGACCACATAAGCGCACGCATGATTTTAGCCTCGTTGGTATTGCCGAAATCCTGAGCTGCGGCGATGAGCTGCACGCCCTTTTCTTTCAGCCTGGCCTCTAGATTCACATGCTCCCCCAGGCTCCGGGCGATACGGTCGTACTTGTGAATTAGGATGGTATCAAAGGTTCCCTTGTCGCAGTCCCGCAGCAGCCTTTGATATTGCCGCCGCTGGGCCGTCTTGGAGCCTTTGCCGCTGATAGCTTCATCCGCATAGATTCCCACGATGGAAAACCCATGGCTTCCGGCATACTCCCGGCAGGCCCGTACTTGGGCTTCTATGCTGTCCTCTGTCTGTTTATCCGATGAATACCGGGCATAAATGACCGCGTTTCCCATGGCTTCACCTTCTTTTCGTGAGCGTACCTCTTTTATTCATTTTTGGGCGGTTCGTTTTTCTTGTATTCTGCATTACCAATAAGTAAATCGGCATGCTCTACAAGTTTTTGTTTACCGGCGATATTAAGTTGTTTTGCCTTGCGACAAATAAGATTATCCAGACGCTTTTCCTCAATTGCTGCTTGGCGCTCATCGGTTACGCTTCCGGCGCTTTCGTGGATTCTTTCTAATTCTTGGGGCGTAAGCCATGTTTCAATAATTAAATTAGGCTCCACGCCAATTTTTGATGCAATCTTCTGAGCCTCTTCCTCTGAAATAGTCAACGCACCCAAGGGAACGTTTAGAGCATCTGCGATTTTTTGAAGCATTTCAAGAGAAAAGTTCTTTCCCCTCTCCATTGCTGACTGTAACGATGAAGTTGGAATTCCGGCTATTTTCGCCAACTGACGGCGGCTTAAATTTTTGTTTCGAAGCAGAGAATCTATTCTTTCAACAATAGTCATATAGTCACCTCCTTTATTAGCATATCCTGTTTTGATCGAAATTTCAATCAGATGCTTGACATTGAACGATATATAGTTTATAATTTATCATGTAAACGCAATTTCGTTTAAATGGAGGTGAGACAATGCGAATCGACCGAGTAAAGCTAATTGCCGAAATGGCACGGCAGGAAATCAAGGTGCAGGAGCTGGCCAAAAAGGCCGGAATCTCCCGCATGACGGTTTCCGCCATGAGAAGTGGCAAATCCTGCACGGAAAATTCCGCGAAACACGTTGCCCGGGCGCTGGGTGTACCCATAGAGGCCCTGATGATGGACGAGGAGGAATAAGCATGACAGAAGAAAAGAGGCTGCTGCATCTTCCCATTGTGGGATATATGGAAGCTGGCCCAGATGGAGAATATCACTTGAACGCAGAAAAAAGCGAATGGGCCGATGTAGACCCCGATCTTGTGGCCCGGTTCCTGATCGATAGATTCGGGCATGAAAGAATTTTCGGGGGTGGTGCTAAGTGACCCAGAAGCAGGCTTTTGCACCTTTTGCACCTTTTGCAGAAAGGGTTCAACCCGGAAAACACCAATAAGGAAGGAGGCGTGCAGATTTAAGAGAGGATATATTTTTAGTTTCCGGGGGAATTAACTGAGTTTCCGGGGGAAAAAACGAGATTAATTCCCCCGATAATTCAATTTTCCCAATGTAAAAAACAAAGGAGGCAAATCATGGCAAAAGAAAACCGTCCAGCGTGTAAGATGTTTCGCAATCAAAAGGCGTTGATCGACAGTGTACCGGATGAAGCCGCAGGAAAAGCCTTGAAAGCCATTTTCCAATACTTTGAGAACGGTGAGATCATCGAGATGACACCCCTTGAATTCGCTGTATTTTCATCTGTGAAGCCTTATATTGATGAAAGGATGTGTGATTAAATGGCAGACAACAAAAAGTATTACTATATGCGGTTAAAAGAGGGATTTTTTGACAGTAACGAAATCACCGTTCTTGAAAGCATGCAAGACGGCTATATTTACAGTAATCTTTTATTAAAGCTCTATTTGAGAAGTTTGCAAGACAATGGGCGGCTCATGTTCAACGATGTAATTCCATACAGCGCCCAAATGATAGCTGCTATCACGCGCCATCAAGTGGGCACAGTAGAAAAAGCGTTAAAAATCTTTCAGCAGATGGGGCTTATTGAAATATTAGACAGTGGCGCAATCTACATGCTCAATATTCAAAATTACATAGGCGAATCAACAACCGAAGCCGATAGAAAAAAGGAATATAGAGCCAGAATTGACAGCGAAAAAAACCATCAATTTTTATTATCGGACAAAAGTCTGGACAAATGTCCGACAAATGTCCAACAAAAGCCTGGACAAATGTCCAACAAATATTTGGACAAACGTACACCAGAGATAGAGATAGAGTTAGAGAAAGAGATAAATATAGATATATAAGGGAAATAAGGGTAAGAAGGGATTTTTCCCTTTCAGTCAAAAACCCACCCCCGAAAGGAGAACAATGCTATTTGATTTTGACAAATTCACAATATCGGCAAAACTGGCGTATAGACGATGTGAAGCGAGCCGGTATAGTCTTGATGAGGTTTTACAGGTATTTAAATACTATTTTGATACCTACGAAATAATTTTCAATGAAGCCCACCCAATGATAAGCATTAATCAGATTATTCGTATTATTGAAAAAATGCCGTGTGTGCTGGCTGATGATTACGAATCAGGGAATTTTCTTGATATATCCTTAGAGGATTACAGAAAAATTATTGACCAACATTTTAATACCAAATACAACGGCGGAAACTGTGATTATAATATTAATCATTTTTTCAGTGGAAAAATCAGAGACATGCGTTTTTATGAAGTCTGTTATTGATGTTGGAAACCTAGAAATGAAAGAGGTAATCCAGCAAACCGGCCTTGTAAGTGGAACACAATGACAGATGAAAAGAGCGGAACTGACAAAGCTGGGTCCTAGTAAAGAGCAGATCAAAGGGGTGCAGGAACTTCACCGGCGGGACATGCAATATGTGGACATGAACGGGCCGAAAACGGAGCTGATTGGAGGTAATGACCATGAATAAAGCATTATTTGAACTGGAACACTTGACCGTTGAAGCAGACGGACTCGCGTCAATGGCTATGGCGCTTCATGAGGCGTTTGCCGTGGGGAGGAATGCCCCAGAAACATACTTTGACGCGGTGCGTTATTATGCGTGTCTTTTATGCGATTTTAGGGACAAATTGAATGAAGCTGTAAAAAGCGTATGGAGGGCAAATAATACACAGGACAATTTTTTTGAACAGGAGGCATAAGGGCATGGAACAAGCAATGAACATTATAAAAAGCATTGACAAACGAGCATGGGAAACGAGGTCGCTTTCTTGGTTGATATATGATGCCTTAGAATGTCCATCAGAATTTATGATTAAGCAACTAGCCGATGCCGCACGTCTTCTTTTTGACATGCTCACAGAACAAGAAACCGAAATAGGCGATCTCAAAGAATATATGGAGGACAATGAAAATGGCTAACATAAAAGAAAAAGTGCCCCACACGGCGGCAACCGAGCAGAGCACAAACACCTATAACCAATCTAATTATACCCAATTTTCACAAAAAAATCAATCCTATGTTATGGGGTTGATTGAAGAAGCGCGCAGAAAGGTAAACCGTAATTACACCATGCGCACGGATGAAATGCAAGTTATCTATGAAATGGGCCCTAATACCTGGAATGTTATGTGCAATGCTTTCCTTTTTGGCTATCTGAAAGGCCAACGGGCATTAAGGGCAGAGATAAAGCGCTCACAAGCGCGAGATTGCACCGATCGAACTATCACAAAGCAGAAAGGAGCACAAGAAAAATGAAGAAAGCTGATTTATCCGCTATTGGATTAAACGATGAGCAGATCGAGGCTGTACAGGCATTGTACAACAGTGAAACAAGAAAATGGCTTCGGAATAACACGAGGGTACAGCTAACCAATACGATTGTGGGAATGGTGAGGCTGCTGCGGAGCCTTGATAACTTGCGGGCGGTATTGGATGTGGCTACCTCCCTTTACAAGTCGGAGGAAGAAGTATACATGAAGGAACGCAATGCCCGGTAGATCATCACAACGCAAGGGAGCAGAGGGAGAACGGGAGCTTGCCGCCCTTCTCCGTGGATACGGCTATACCGTCACCCGGGGCGGCTCCCTGTCCTTTGGTGAGGTGCCAGACTTGACCGGCCTTCCCGGCATACATATCGAGGTCAGCAGAGCGGGACGCGGAAAAATTTGGGGATGGAGCGCCCGCCGTATTTCACCGGCGAAACCGTGAACCCTGGCTTGTGACTATGAGGCTTCATGACTGGATGGCCCTTTATCATCAGCAGAAAGGAAGAAAGCAAATGAATGTCAAAATATGCCCGCTTTTATCGGAGAGCGGGAACAAACCGTTTCCATGTGTAAAAGAACAATGTGGGTGGTTTTCATCTTCCCCGGTTGGTGAGGGCTGTTGTGGGATTTTGGAAATTGCAAACGAGATTGCTAACAACACGGATACCATAGCCACGGAGATTTCGACGGCGGGTGACACAGCGGTTAGGAGGCCCCATTATGGACAAGGTTAAGGTCGGGCGATGGGCGAAGTCCTGGGCCTGCAAGTTGCGCAAGAATCCCACTTTGTCTGATCAATGGTTTTCAGAGATGCGCCGAATTGCTTCTAGCTATGGGAAAAAGCAGCTTGATATAGAAGTGAGCCTATGCCTGGCAATGCTGGCGTTTTACCGGTGGCAGCTGGGGGAGTATGATGAGGCGGCGGCGGAGCGGAATTTCTCCGCAGTTTTCGAGTAATCATCCGGAGATTTTGGAGTCCCTAAAAAAGGATATCCCGACATTTCCGACCCCCTAAAAAGAAGGTATCGAGACATTCGAGACACCCTAAAAGGAGGCAGCTATGAACAATCTTGATTTTCGTATGCAAACATTACTTGACAGCGCGCGACAGGATGGCGAATGCTTTGCGGCGCTCAAAATCCATGTGGCCCGTGTCTATGAGATGATCGGCGCATTGGAATTGACCATGGACGACCTTGTTGCGCTGGAAAGCGCCATATATTCCGCCCTGGAATCGGCAATCCATGTCCAGGCAAAACCAGTGGAAACCTTTTAGCGTACAAAGAGCGAACAAAGAAAAACAGCGGCGCGACTATATCGTCGCAACCGCCGTTTCCCTGTGCTTTCAAGATAATTTTATTGTACCACGTACAGGGGAGGGGCGCAACAATGACCCATGAGGAACTTGCCCAAAAGATCAAAGCGGGAGATAAAGAACAGCTTGGCCCGCTTTGGGAGGGGACGAAGCGGCTATTGTTTTCCCTGGCGGCCAAGGAAATGCGATCCGATGCGATGAGGGCTAGGGCACAGGCAGCAGGGCTAGAACCCTGCGACATTGAGCAGGAGCTTTTCTTTGCCCTTGTGGCCGCTGTGAAAGCCTATGACCCAGCCCGAGGCTATCGGTTTACCTCCTATCTGAAATACGCCGTGAAAAACCGCCTGCAATCCGCATTAGGGCTTAGAACCGAGAAGCAGAAATATGACCCCCTTTGCCGCGCGGATTCACTTGACCGGCAGATCGAGCAGGAGGACGGGGAAACCTCCCTTTCCGATATTGTACCCGACCCACAAGGGGAGACGGGCTTTCTCAATGTTGAGGATGCCGTCTTTGTCCGCCAGCTCCATGAGGCGCTGGAAACGGCGCTAAACGACATCGAGCCGCCGCAAAAGCGGGTGATTGTAGGCCGGTATTTCCAGGGGCAGACCCTGAAAGCACTGGCGGAATCGGAGGGATGCTCCCTTGACTGGATACGGCAGCGAGAAGCAAAGGCCCTTGTGCGGATACGGTGGAAGCATGGGCGGCTGCTAAGGCCCTTCCTGGATGAGATGATCGAGGCATGGGCCTACAGGGGTACAGGACTTAAGGCCTTCCGGTATAGCGGAGTTTCCAGTGTGGAAAGAGCAGCGGAGAAAATAGACACATATAAAAGAAAGGATGATAAACCATGACAGATGAAGAAATGAAGCAATTTATAACGGAAATTGTAGAACAGGCGGTAACTAACATGTTGCGGCCAACGGTCACTCGTGATCAAATTATGTCGATTAAGGACTCCGCAACCAGACAGGAGATGATCGCGCGGCACCCGGAGGCGTTTGACCCGGCAAACTTACCGGAGGAACAGCGAATTGCGATGGAATTGGCGGAGAAGCGCCGCAGGAAACAGGAGGAAGACCCCGCCTTTGAATCCTGGGTTGAAGAAAAAACCGCAGAAATAGCCGCACTGGAAACGCCAAAGGAACGCAGGGAAGCGATTTTCTCCATCCCAACCCTAAACCAAGCCAAGGGGGCCACATTACGAAAAAGGCTGATCGAAAGATTTGCGGACGATTTCCAAGACTACGCACCAAAAGACCCATGGAAACAAGCCCCGTCAAAGCCTAAAAGAGCGGAAAATCCGCTAGTGACCAAAGCGCGTAAGAAAATAGAGGGAATTGCCGATGCAGACGAGAGAAGGAGCGCCATTTTGAATATAAAAGATACCACCGCAAGGCAAGCTATGATTGGTGAAAATCCCGCTTTATTTGTCGCAGGAGGTGAACCCAATGAATAAAGAAGTAGGAAAAGCCCCAGAAAACCAGGAAGATACCCAACCAACGCCGGAAGAACAGGCTGCGGCCCAATTTAACGAGTTTCTGGCCATGGGTAAAAATCAAGCCGAATTCGACCGGAGGGTGCAAAAGGCCACCCAAAAAGCCGTTGCAGACGCTAGATCAAAGTGGGAAGAAGCAGCGGAGAGAGAACCGGAAGAAAATGAGATAGAGGCGGAGATTGCAGACCTTAAAAGACAGCTTACCCTAGCGGAAAACCGCACAGAAGCCCAAGGGATAGCCAATAGTATGAGGTATCCGGTTCCTCCTGAGCTAATGGAATATGCGGTTGTGGAAGATAAAGGGCAGACGATTGAAAACGCCGCAGCCCTGGCACACCAACTTAACGCCGACATTGTCGAAGGCATACGCAATAGCCTTGCTGGCCGCGTACCAAAGGCCAGCTTTGGAACAAATCTCTTGAGCCGTGAGCAAATCTTGAACGAAAAAGACCGGGAAAAGCGTTGGAAGCTGATTGCAGAAAATCCGCATTTGTTTACAAAGAGGCGCTAGGAAAGGAAATCCATATGAAACCAACCAAACTGGAACAGGAGACGATCATCCTCTTTAATGAAGCAGAGAAAGAGGCAAGTATTTACACGTATAATGGCAAGCTTAAACGAAGGCTGGAAGAGCTATCTCGAGAATTTCCAGAACAAGTATGGCTCAAGAATGATGATGGGGCAGGAGCTCAAACCTACATCATACCGAAGAATCTAGTCTCGGTCAGGAGGCCGGTTAGCGAAGAAAGGCGAGCGGCACAGAGGGAACGCGCATTAACATCGCTTTTTAGGTCTCAAGATACCGATGAAACCCCAGGTCAGAGAGATTGAAACAATGTAAGAGGGTAATTCCATGGGTGAGGCCATGAATGCCTGTAATAGGGGTTTTTATCGAGAGAATTGAAGCACATAACAAAAGCGGGCATATAGCCCGCTCTTTTTTTATTGCTTCCACAAAATTATATCATTTGCTGGGAGAGGAAAAACGAACCCTTCTCACCGGTCTTCCCGAGGTTTTCTGAAAATTAGAACAGGGGGATGTTATCTCATTATCGGGTACGTTAATTCAATTATCGGAGGAAATAATGGGGTTTCCAGGGGAATTAATCCGGTTTTTTCTCCCGAAAATACAAAAATAGAGCGGGCCAAGTAGCCCGCTTTTTTATTCGCCCAGCATGTCAAAATGCCGCCGGTACCGTGTGGGGATGTTGATACCCACCAGATATCCCAGTTCTCCCAGCACATGGGAGATGGCGGCAAAGCCGTCTTTATAGAACTGGGACAGCCGGTACTGCTTATTTGTGATTCCCTTGTATCCGGCAGGACAGACAAAGGTCCAGTCAGCCCCGCTTTTGTCCAGCACAATGCGGAAATATTGATCTATATCCAGTTCGCTGAACCCCGCCAGCTTGAGCAGAATGTGATGCTCCGGCGCGTCGTCCACGCTGGACATAATGACCCGCTCCTCGTCGTAGGAGATCAGCACCAGCAGCGGCTCATCCTTTTGTATCGCTTGGTTCACGGCCTCTTCCGAAGGGTATTTGATGATGGTCATTTCTGGTCACCGTCCTCCACATACTCTAAGATGTCCCCAGGCTGACACCCTAGCAGGGCGCAAATCTGGGAAACATTGTCAAGAGAAATTGTTTTGCCCTCCCGCAAGGATTGAATAACACCCTCAGAAAGAAGTTTTTCCCGTCTTAGCTTATATGTGGAATATCCCTTGCTTTTCAGCGCTTCTAGTATGTCCACCTTATACCTTATTGGCATTTTCGTTCCATCCCTTCCCTTTTTTAGGACTGCCGAAATTGCCGACTCTCAAGCTTCGGAATGTCGAGTATGCTATTCCCATATTCTGCGCAATCTGTTCATCCGTCAGTCCATCCCGGGCCCTTATAGGGTGGGCCCTTTTTCACTATCTCTATTATATATCAAATATACACGGAAATCAATGTATAAAATATCTGAATATACACGGAAAACATTGTATATTATGTCAATAGACTATACACAGAAAACGATGTATAATATAGACAGTGGTTGAGAGAAAGCCACAAGGGAAGACCGACAAAGCGGGTTATAACTGTTGAAGGCCATCTGATGGAGCTATAGAACGTCAAGCGTGCCCGCCTTCCCACAGCAGTTCGAGGGTGTCAGCAAAAGCCCCACGTTATGAGCTACAGCGCAAAGCTCCGTTTGATGGTATGAGCGTGAAATCATCCGGTTCACAGGTATAACCGAAAAAGCCTGTGGGGTTATGGCTCCCCATCAAAGCCAGCCAGGGCAAAGGGAGAGAGGCCACACCGGAAGGAGGTGGGCCAATGAAATGGAAAGACTGGCAGAAGCTCAGTAAAGAGCAAAAGCAAGCACATTTCGAAGAATATAAAAAAATGTGGCTAGCCCTCCATCACAAAGGCTAGCCACAGCTAAAAGAGAAACCCGCTAGAGCCTCTCCCTTTGGCTCTATTCTATAACAAAAAAAGGAAACGGTCAAGGAAGAAAGCAATACAATTCCGGGAAACAGAAGGGAGCCAATACGATGGGCACAGTAGAATTAACTAAGAAGGTACGCGAGCTGAAGGAACTAAAGTTGATAGCGGAAGAGCTAGCGGCGGAGATCGCCGATATAGAGACAGAGATCAAAGAAGAAATGACGGCCCGGAATGTGGAAGAAATGGAAGTGGATGTTTTTAAAGTCTGCTGGACAAAGGTCAAAAGCCACCGCTTTGACCTCTCCGCCTTTAAGCAGTTCGCCCCGGAGCTTACACAGGTTTTCACAAAAACCGTTGAAACCCGTCGGTTTTCTATTGTGTAGAGAAACAGAATAGAATTTTGGGAAAACTATGTTGCGAACCTCCGCAACCACCAGACTGAATCCAGACGCAATTTGCGTCTGGATTCTTTTCTTTTATCAGCCTTTTTTGACAAAGAACGGTACCTATCCCAAACAGGCCCAGCCCCAATTTACGGGGCCGGGCCTGTTTGGCTATGATGGATCAGAAGGTAATAGTGCGGGGCGCCTCGGTAAAGGAGGAGAAGGTTGCCGTCCCCTTCTCCAAAGCGAAAATTTGGGTATTCCCATCTCCAGCCTGATACATGCTCTGTAGGGATGGGTAGGCGGCGAGCATATGCTCCTGTGCTTCCAAGCGGGGATCTTCCACCGCTATGGCGGCCACACGGAGCCACCGCTCTCCGTCAAAGGCACAGATTTCCACCTTGGGATTTTGTTGGATCTGCTTGGATACATCCTTCACCTTGCCGGTCTGGATGGTAAGCCGGCCGTCGAAGAGATCAATGGTGCCAAAGGGCCGTACCCTCGGTTGATTCCCCTCCACGGTGGCAAGATAATAGGTTCCGCACTTTTTAAGAAAATCATAAATTTCCTGCATGGCAAAGGCCTCCTTTGTAATTTCTTATATTAATTATATCATATCAAATGACAACGAACGAAGGATTTTCTCTGATTTCCTTTTAGGATGATAGACCGAAGGGGGAAGATGGATTGCCGGAGACCGGTCCACAAAATTTGGAAGGAGTTCCCGGACAGATAAAAACGCCGCCGGCTTATGCCTGCGGCGTTTTCTACATGAATTTAAGCCAGAATCTCCGAGATGGTGCGCATGATCTCGTCATGACAACCTCCACATCCCGTGGAACAATGGGTGATCTTCTGGACATCGGCAAAGGCTTCCTCTACCTGGGAGAAAGATTTGCTCTGGTGTAGAGCTTGTTCTACATCGGCGTAAGTAACCTTTTTGCAGTGGCAGATCTCATAATTTTCTTTCATTTTACTCATAGCGATCTCTCCTTATTTCACCGAAAACGGACAAAAGCATCCCCGTAGGCAGCTTCTGCAAAAAATATAACCAGAAGCAGCAGCCTTGAACCGGGTGCAAAGTGACAGAAAGCTTGATTCCTACACTTTTATTTATTATAGCACACCCCAGTTGATCTGACAAGGTAGGCGATAGAGAGGACAGAAGGCGTGGCGTTGACATGGAATTTTAATCCCTGCTTTCAAGAAGACACACCTAGCGGTGGCATCCGTTTTTTGCGCTCTGTCGGTTTTCTCGGAGTGCTGGAAGTGGCTGTCAGCCAACGAAAGAAAATGATGGAAAAACCCGCCGTTCCTTCTATTGACTTCGGATATGGGACAGGATATACTTAGGGAGACGCGATGATGGCCCGCCGCAGGGATGGAGGCCAGAGAGGAAGGAACTGGATGCTCAAAACCATTCTATTTGATCTGGACGGCACGCTGCTCCCCATGGATCAGGACCTTTTCACCAAGGCGTACTTCCAGCGTTTGGCGCAAAAGCTCATTCCCCATGGCTATGAGCCCAAGGCGCTGGTAGACGGGATCTGGGCCGGCACAGCCGCCATGGTCAAAAACGACGGAACAAGAACCAACGAGGAGGCGTTCTGGAAACGCTTCAGCGAGATTTTTGGAGAAAAGTCCCTGGAGGACCGGCCGGTGTTAGATGAATATTACAGGCAGGAATTCCAGGAGGTAGCCGGCGTCTGCGGGTACAATCCCAAGGCCAAGGAGACGGTGGAACAGCTCAGACAGGCGGGACTTCGGCTGGCCTTGGCCACAAACCCCATCTTCCCCGCCGTGGCCACCGAAAGCCGGATCCGATGGGCGGGACTGACGCCGGAGGACTTTGCCCTCTACACCACCTATGAGAACATCGGCTGGTGCAAGCCCAACCCGGAATATTACCGGGAGCTTCTCAGAAGGCTGGAATGTCCGGCGGAAGAATGCCTGATGGTGGGCAACGACGCCAAAGAGGATATGATTGCCCAGAGTGTGGGGATGAAGGTTTTCCTCCTCACCGATTGCCTCATCAACAGAGAGGAGGCCGACCTTTCGGCCTTCCCCCAGGGCGGCTTTGATGAGCTGCTCGACTATATTCAAAGAGAGAACAGCGCGGAAGGGTAGGATTTTTATGAGCAAACGGATTGCGGTTGTCACCGACAGCAACAGCGGCATCCCCATCCGGACGGCGGAGGAGCTTGGCATCTTTGTCATCCCGATGCCCTTTATCATTGAGGAAAAGACCTTTTATGAAGAGATTAGCTTAACCCAGCCCCAGTTTTATGAGAAACTGAAAAACGACGTGGATATCTCCACCTCCCAGCCGGTGGTGGGGGATATTCTGGACCTATGGGACAAGATCCTGGAGGATTACGACGAGATTGTCCACATTCCCATGTCCAGCGGCCTTTCCGGCTCCTGCGCTACCGCCATTGCTTTGGCGGAAAGCTATGACGGCAGGGTGCAGGTGGTCAATAACCAGCGCATCTCGGTCACCCAGCGCCAGTCGGTGCTGGATGCCTTGGAGCTGATCAAAGCGGGGAAATCCGCCGCGGAGGTCCGGGAGATTCTGGAAAAGGAAAAGTTTGAATCCAGCATCTATATTATGATGGATACCTTAAAATACCTGAAGAAGGGCGGACGGATCACCCCAGCCGCGGCGGCCATTGCCACAGTGCTGCGGATTCGGCCGGTGCTGCAGATTCAGGGGGAGAAGCTGGATGCCTTTAAAAAGGCCCGGAGCGAAAAGCAGGGCCGGGAGATCATGGTCAACGCCATCCAGGACGATATCGAAAAGCGGTTTGGCGGCATGGATCAGATCCGTCTGTTTGTGGCCCACACCGACAATGAGGCCGGCGCTCAGGACTTCTGTCAGGAACTGGCCCAGAAGCTGGGGAAGGAAGTTACCCAGTGCGATCCCTTGTCCCTCAGCGTGGCCTGCCATATCGGCCCTGGAGCCTTGGCAGTAGCCTGTTCAAAGAAAATAGACCGCTATTTATAAATAGGAAAGCCCGCCGGAGATTTCGGCGGGCCTTCTATCTTCTATTAGGAACAGAAAAGATGGTTGCCGATCCGCTTGATGACCGGCCTTGTCCGAATCCACTGGTTAGAGGTCTTGTCCGGATTATAATAGTAGAGGGCGCCGCCGGAGGGATCCCAGCCGTTTAAGGCGTCTTGGGCCGCCTGGTAACAGGATTCGGCGATGGGCTCGTTGATCTGGCCGTCGGTGATGGCGGTAAAGGCGCCCGGCTGATAGACCACCCCGGCAATGGTGTCGGGGAAGGAGGGATGGGCCACCCGGTTGAGGACTACGGCTCCCACTGCCACCTGGCCAATATACTCCTCCCCTCGGGCTTCGGCAGAGATGATCCGGGCCAGCAGTTGATAGTCGCTTTGGGAGGTGGAGGAGTTGCTGCCGGCGGTGATGCCCAGGGCTTTGAGGGTGTTGGGCCCGGCGATGCCGTCTACAGCAAGTCCTTTCTGCTTCTGAAAGGCCCGGACCGCCTCCTCTGTCTTGGCGCCGTAGATACCGTCCACAGCGATGGTGTAGAGGCCCAGTTCCTTGAGCTTCTGCTGAATCTTGGTCACCTCTTCTCCCCGGGACCCCCGTTTGGAGAGGGTGGGAATGGCCAGGCTATCGCTGGATGCGGTAGCTGCGGTGGCTGTGTTGGGGGTAAAACGCAGGAGAAAATAGGCAAAGGCGATGACACAGATATTGATCATGACCACCACCATGATTTTGAGAACTTTGGCAAGGGTATCATCCATGATTTCAAAACTCCTATCTGCCGCCTCGCGGCTGTAAATTAGTAAAAGTTTTCCCGGAAAGGATGGGAATATCCAGCCCAAAGGGGACGGCAATTTCTCTTTTTTTAAAAAAACGGAACAACGGCCCCGCTGGATGCATAGAATAGGGCACAGTGAAAAACAGGGGGGCTGGATATGGAGCTTATCATCGGCGTGACCATTTGTATCCTTGCCATTGGGGTCAGCTACATCCTGGGGGAATATTTTGAGCGGCGCCGGAAGGAGCAGGCGAAGGTGGGGTACACCTATCCGGTGGATGGGGAAGAGGAGCCCTTCGACGAAAAAGAGGTTTCCGACTACATACGGCTTGCCGCTGGGTATATGCGCCGCCGCCATCAGGCCTATGGCCTGGATAAGGGTTATTACAAGCGGGCGGCGGAACAGCTGGTGATCTATATCATCGAGAGCAGGGGGCATCTGCCCACTCCCGCCCTGGTAGAAAAGATCGCGGAGGAAACAGAGCAGTTGTTTGAAGGCTTTCACGAGATGGAAGATGTGTTAGAAGAGCCGCAGCAGGAGTAGCTGGGGCGGAAAAAGGACGGCTTTCTGCCGTCCTTTTTTCTGTGTTTGAGGGCAGAAAGGGCCAAAATTGGGAAGTATAGTATAATTAAAGGAAAAGTAAACGAAATGTATAGAAAAAGATGAGGATAAAAAGGAAAAGAAATGAGAAAATTGCTTGACAGTGGGGAAGGTATATGCTAAAATAAACAAGCTGTCTCGGAGAGAGGGCCGGGAGGCCGGAAAAGAGCTGAGATAGCGAAAAAAGATTTGGGAAATATATTGACACCGCATGGGAAATGTGGTACAATATAAGTCCTGACTGAGGGAAACCTCGGCGGCGGACCTTGAAAATTGAACAACATTTGAACCAAGAACAAAGACCCTTGGAAACGAATTTGAGTAGAGT
>NZ_JBBEWN010000021.1:0-33604 GCF_038739695.1 Zongyangia acetica
GGTGACTGCCTGGGAAAATAGGTCGGTGCCGGCTTCTCATATTCCTCCTTAGCTCAGTCGGTAGAGCATGCGGCTGTTAACCGCAGGGTCGTCTGTTCGAGCCAGACAGGGGGAGCCAATTTTGTATGATTGCCATCATACATTATGGTGGCAATCATTACAAATGTTTTTATGTGGGCCTTTAGCTCAGTTGGTTAGAGCAACCGGCTCATAACCGGTCGGTCCCGGGTTCGAATCCCTGAAGGCCCACCATTTTGTTGAGAACCTATTTTATGTTTAGTTAGGGGCATAGCTCAGTTGGTAGAGCAGCGGTCTCCAAAACCGCGTGCCGAGGGTTCGAGGCCTTCTGCCCCTGCCATATTGGCCCGGTAGTTCAGTTGGTTAGAACGCTAGCCTGTCACGCTAGAGGTCGTGGGTTCGAGCCCCATCCGGGTCGCCATATGCTGCTATGGCTCAGTCGGTAGAGCGCATCCTTGGTAAGGATGAGGTCACCGGTTCGATTCCGGTTAGCAGCTCCAAGAAAACCTTAGAATCGTGATGATTCTAAGGTTTTCTTTTTATGTCTGAATTTTTATTTCCCGGCAACGGAAATGTCTATGGAAGTAGTTTTTCTTATATATGGTTTACATCCATATATGGTTTGAGAGAACTATTCAAGGATTGACCCTGGTATTTCCGACAAATAAACGGTGGAATTCTTCGAAGACTTTTTTATAATCCTCCCCATAGCAGCTATTTTTTCTCCAGATGAAAGAGAAATCGTGCTGAATATCAAAATTTTCCAGAGGAATTTCCCGAAGAATACCGGCAGCCAGTTCCTCCCAAGCCGCAACCTGATATAAAAAGGTAATACCACAATTGAAGGCAGCTAGGTTTTTTAATGCGGCAATGTTGCTAATTTCTGCCTGAAGGGCGAAATCCTGGATGGAGAGATTATAACTTTCCAGATAATGTTCCAGGATATGACGGGTGCCAGACCCAGACTCCCGGACCAGGAGCCGCTCTCCCAATAGGTCCTGGATGGTGTGGACAGAATGCTGGAAAACATAATGGCGGCCACAGACTGGGACAAACCGTTCCTTTGTGAAAAGAAGGCATTCGTAGGAGTTTCGGGGAAAAGCGCCCTCTACAATGGCAAAGTCAATCTCCCCTCGGTCTAGCTTGGCCAACAACTGCTCTGTGTCAGCTACCTGCATCTGTATCTGAACCGTCGGATGATTTTGTAAATACTGTGCCAGAAGCGACGGCATAGCAAATTCCCCTACCGTTAAGGTGGCACCAAAGGAAAGGCTTACCTGGCCATCACAGAGATGTTTGATTCGAGCTTTGAGAAGATCAGCATCATGCCGCATGGTCAGTGCAGTTTCTTTCAAAAGTTTTCCTGCGTCTGTTAGCAGCAATTTTTTGCCTTCACATGAAAAAAGGGGGGCGCCATATTGTTCTTCCAGAGCGTGAATCTGGTGTGAAACCGCTGGCTGGGTTATGTGTAATAGTTCTGCGGCCCGAGTAAAATGCATTGTTTCGCAGACGGTTAAAAAAGTGAGAATACGAAAGTCAAGCATAAAATCCCTCCCCTTAATATTATAAAATATATTTATGCAAAAATAAATAATAATCATTTTATTTTATTGGAAAACTCTGCTACAATGATTTCAGACAATAACAACATGAGGGGTAGGATTTGACAAGCATGAAAACCATTAAAACATACGCACCAGGAATTTTACTCTGCCTTGGCATTGCTATTCCGGCATGGCTTTTGGGAAAATGGCTGCCGGTTGTAGGCGGACCTGTATTTGCAATCCTCATCGGCATGGTGATCACGCTGCTGCTTAAGAATAAAGAGTGGTGTGCCAGCGGCGTCACCTTTACCTCAAAAAAGATCCTTCAATATGCGGTGATTCTCCTTGGATTCGGTATGAACCTAACAGAAATTCTCTATCAAGGCAAACAATCGCTTCCCATCATTATTTCCACCATCACTACGTCTCTGGTCGTTGCTTTTGTGTTATATAAAGCCCTTCGTTTACAGAAAAATAGCGCGATCCTGATCGGAGTAGGGTCTTCCATCTGTGGCGGTTCGGCAATTGCCGCCACTGCTCCTGTCATCAATGCCGATGATGAGGAGGTAGCCCAATCCATCTCGGTCATCTTCCTCTTTAATATTCTGGCGGCGCTGATTTTTCCAACCTTGGGCGGCATGCTGGGACTCTCCGACGCAGGCTTTGGCCTGTTTGCTGGCACGGCCATCAACGATACCTCCTCAGTTACAGCCGCGGCCACCGCATGGGATGGCATCCATGGAAGCAACACGCTAGACACGGCAACCATCGTTAAGCTCACCCGCACCCTGGCCATTATCCCCATTACATTGGTGCTTGCCTTTATCGGCACCCGCAAAGCAAAAACAGAAGAGGGCACACGGATTCAGTTAAAAAAGATTTTTCCCTTCTTCGTCCTCTTCTTTGTGCTGGCTTCGGTGGTCACCACTGTCTTCCAATTGCCGGCGGCAGTGACAAGCCCGCTTAAGGAGCTGAGTAAATTTTTTATCATCATGGCTATGGCGGCCATCGGGCTGAATACCAATATTGTCAAGCTGGTCAAAAGTGGTGGGAAACCCATCCTGACAGGATTATGCTGCTGGATCGCCATTGCGCTGGTCAGCCTCGGCATGCAGATGGCTCTGGGCATCTGGTAATCAAGACCCAAAGTATGAGGATAAACAAAAAGGAAGGCACTTCCCTGTGGGAAGTGCCTTCCTTTTATAGTTTATAGAAGGATTTAGCCTTTTAATCCTCTGGCCTGGCGATTCATATCCTCGATGACAATATCAAAAATTTCCCCTAAAGAAGCGCAGTACTGAAGCACCTGCCAGGGCTCATTGGTATGAAAATGAATTTTGATCAGATTTTCATCGCCCACTGCGAGCAAACAATCTCCCTGGAAGTGCTCCAGAAAGTAGTCGTTGATCACATCCTCATCCAGGTTCTCCCCCTCGATGAGCAGTTGGGTATCATATTTAAATTCCAGCATTTTTCTTCTCCTTTACATGATGAGCTTTAATGAAGCTGTTCTAGTTCATCCAGCCATAAGGCGGCCACAGCATCGCTGGGCATCCGCCAATCCCCTCTGGGGGATAGGGAGACAGATCCTACTTTGGGCCCGTCGGGGAGGCAGGAACGTTTGAATTGCTGGGTAAAGAAGCGGCGATAGAAGGTTTTTAGCCAATGGAGGATAGTTTCACGGTCATATTCACCCTGGAAGGCGTAGACAGCCAGCCGCAGCACCTTTCTGGGGGAGAAACCCCACCGGATGCCATAATACAGGAAGAAGTCATGAAGCTCATAAGGGCCAACAATGTCCTCTGTCTTCTGCTGAATCTCCCCTTCCTTGGCAGGGAGCAGCTCAGGGCTGACCGGCGTTTCCAGAATATCCAGGAGAACTTCCCTCAGCCTGGGATCATCGGCGTTCATGGCCTCATGCCGCACCAGGTGCCGAACCAAAGTCTTGGGAATGGAGGCGTTGACCCCGTACATAGACATGTGGTCTCCATTATAGGTGGCCCATCCCAGGGCGAGTTCAGACAAATCCCCGGTGCCCACCACCAGGCCTCCGGTCATGTTGGCGATGTCCATGAGCACTTGCGTCCGCTCCCTGGCCTGGGAATTTTCATAGGTCACATCCCGTTCCTCTGGATTCTTACCAATGTCGGCAAAATGACGGTCCACAGCGCCAGCGATGTCGATGGTGCGCAGGGTCACCCCCAGCTGTTCGCAGAGGATCTCCGCATTGCCGCGGGTTCGAGCCGTAGTACCGAAACAGGGCATGGTAGCGGCCACGATATCTGTTCTGGGCCGTCCGGCCAAATCCATTGCACGAATGGCAACCAAAAGGGCCAAGGCGGAATCCAGCCCGCCAGAGACGCCTACGACAGCTGTCTTCGCGCGGGAATGGTCCAGCCTTTTGAGCAGTCCGTGGGCTTGGATGGAGAGGATATCCTCACAACAGCTTTCCCGCTCAGTTTCGTTGGCGGGAATAAAGGGGCGGCTGCTCACCGGCCGGGTCAGCTGGGTGGGGTGGATGTCGAGAGAAAAGGGAACTTGCAGGTAGCCTTCACCAGCAGAGGAAGGAAAAGTGGTAAACCGGCGGCGCTCAAAGGAGAGACGCTGAACATCGATTTCGCTGATGGTCAGACCTGTGGTGAACTTTCGGCTTTCAGCCAGAATGACGCCGTTTTCCGCGATCAGGTCATGTCCGGCGAACACCATGTCGGTGGTGGATTCCCCCATACCTGCATCGGCATAGAGATAGCCGCAGACAAGCCGTGCCGATTGTCCAGCTACCAGATTCCGGCGGTAGGCGTCTTTGCCTACAGTCTCGTTGCTGGCGGACAGATTGGCAATGACGGTGGCACCAGCTGCCGCGTGTCCAATAGAGGGGGGGCTATAGGCCCACAGATCTTCGCAAATTTCCACCGCCAGGGTAAACTCCGGCATCTCCCGACAGGAGAACAGAATCCGGGTTCCGAAGGGAACTGTTTTCCCAAAGAGGGAGGCTTCTTTTATGCCGTCAAAAGCGGGAGTAAACTGGCGGCGCTCATAAAATTCACCATAATTGGGTAAAATGGATTTGGGGATGAGCCCTAAGACTTCTCCGTCCTGGCAGACCGCCGCACAGTTATAGAGTTTTCCACCAAAGGAAAAGGGGAAGCCTACAACAACCAACATGTCCGATTCCCGTGATGTTTCCACCACCTTTTTTAATGCCTGCAATGCACCTTCTAACAAGGTCCCTTGTAAGAACAGGTCTCCGCAGGTGTAACCGGTGAGATACAACTCCGGCAGGACCAAAAGCTGTACCTGATGACCGTCAGCCTCCTTGATCATAGCGGCTGCTTGCTCCTCGTTGTATACACAGTCGGCCACCTTGACAGGGGGAGTGGCCACTGCTACCTTAATAAATCCGTCTTTCATCGCACATCCTCGTTTTCTTTTTGTATTTGATCAAGATTTTCTGTCATTCATTCTCAGCGTTGCTCCTTAAGAAGCGCTACCCGCTCCCGGATGGCTTGCAGATGATCTTCCCGTGTTGTGCTGGGATCCTGAATATCATAAAATTTCTGGCAGGGGAGCTCATTACATCCGCCGCAACCTGCAAGTCCCTTTTTGTTGACGCAGCAATCGTAAAGGGGGCAAACTTGAAAACCGAGATAGGAAGCCCAGGATACCTGCCCTTTCAGGGAGCGGCATCCCGCGCAGGCCTGCCCAAAATCTATGCAATCGCTGCAGATGATGCCGCAACTGCTGACCACTTTTTCCATCATGGTTTCCCCCTTTGGCAAGGCTGATACTTCTGGGGGTATTATACCACAAAAGCCAGGCCGATCCTATAGCATTCTGACCACAATTTCCCTTGAAATTTATACATAAATTTTCGAGATAACACTATCTATCATGTGATTTAAATGATATAATATGCTAAATCCTATATCTCCAAAGGCATATTTCATTTTTATCTGGAGGGATGACTGTTGACACCTTTTCATGCAGGCAGAGAAGAAGTTTTGACAAAACTATCGGTTAATGCCGCACAGGGACTTTCTAAAGAGG
Source organism: Zongyangia acetica (assembly GCF_038739695.1). Lineage (NCBI taxonomy): Bacteria > Bacillati > Bacillota > Clostridia > Eubacteriales > Oscillospiraceae > Zongyangia > Zongyangia acetica. The sequence continues at coordinate 5,610 of NZ_JBBEWN010000021.1, forward strand.
AAGCCCAGGAGCGGCTCCAACGCTTTGGCCCCAATGTCCTGAAGGCCAAAAAGAAAAAAACGCTGCTGCAGCGCTTTTTGGATCAGTTTATGGATGTCATGATCTTGATCCTGATTGCGGCCGCCGTTGTCTCTTTTGTGGTGGCGCTGGGCGGACATGACGCCAAGGAATTTTTTGAACCGCTGCTCATCCTGCTGATTGTGATCCTCAACGCGATTTTAGGCGTTTTCCAGGAAAATAAGGCAGAGCGGGCCTTGGACGCCTTAAAAAGCCTGTCGGCTCCCCGGGCACGGGTTCTTCGGGATGGCGTGGAACAGGTCATCGATGCTTCTCAGGTGGTACCGGGAGACATCATCCTGGTGGAGGCCGGAGATTTTATCCCTGCCGACGCTAGGCTTCTGGAGTCCGCCAGCCTGAAATCGGAGGAATCAGCTCTGACCGGAGAATCTGTTCCGGCGGAAAAGGATGCGGCGGCGTCCGTTGAGGAAAATGCGCCTCTGGGAGATCGAATCAATATGATGTATTCCGGATGTTCCGTCACCTATGGCCGTGCCAAAGGAGTGGTTACCGCCACAGGTATGGATACAGAGATGGGTAAAATTGCCGGTCTTTTGGAAGGGGAAGAAGAGACCCAGACGCCGTTACAGCAGAAGCTTGCCAAGCTGGGCAAATATCTGGGATTTTTGGCCCTGGGCGTATGCGCCATTATCTTTGTGGTGGGTATCATCGACGGCATCCCCCTGATGGAAATCTTTATGACGTCGGTCTCCCTGGCAGTATCCGCCATTCCGGAGGGACTTCCCGCCATTGTCACCATTGTCCTCTCCATCGGCGTACAGCGGATGGTAAAGAAAAATGCCATCATCCGCCGCCTTCCCGCGGTGGAAACTTTGGGAAGCGCCTCGGTCATCTGCTCAGATAAGACCGGCACCTTGACCCAAAATCGCATGACTCTGGTCAAGGGATATGACGCAGCTTCTGGCGCCTTGGAGGATATTTCAGAGCACAATGGGGAAAGCATTCGGGCTCTGCTGCGGTATGGGGCTCTTTGCTGCGATGGCGCAGTCTCTTTTGAGGATGGCAAGGAGATCCATATCGGTGATCCTACCGAGACATCCATTATCCTGGCGGCCTATAAAAACGGCATGCCCAAAGAGAAACTCAACGAAGAATTCCCGCGCCTCGCAGAAATTCCCTTTGATTCGGACAGGAAACTGATGACCACTGTCAACCGGATGGATGGGAAAAATGTGGTCATCGTCAAGGGCGCTTTTGATGTACTGGCCATGCGCTGCACCGCCGGAGACATAGAGCGAGCCCGTCAGGTAACAGAAGATCTGTCCCGAGAGGCTTTGCGGGTATTGGCTGTAGCGGTCAAAGAGATCCCCGAGGTTCCCTCTGCCCCCACCAGTGAGGAGCTGGAGCAGGGGCTGACCCTGGTCGGATTGGTGGGGATGATTGACCCGCCTCGCCCCGAGGCCAGAGAGGCGGTGCGGATCTGCCGGAAAGCCGGCATCAAGCCGGTGATGATTACCGGCGACCATGTGGTGACAGCTTCCGCCATCGCCCGGGATCTGGGCATCCAGCTGGAAGGGGATGACGCCATCACCGGGACAGAACTTGCGGCCATGAGTGAAGAACAGCTGCAGGAGCGGGTACGGCACATTTCGGTATATGCCCGGGTTTCCCCAGAGGATAAGATCCGTATTGTCAAGGCATGGCAGCGCCAGGGAGAAGTTGTTTCCATGACGGGAGACGGCGTCAACGACGCCCCTGCCCTCAAGGCGGCCGATATAGGCTGCGCCATGGGAATTACCGGTACCGATGTGGCAAAGGGCGCTGCGGATATGACCCTGACGGACGATAATTTTGCCACCATTGTAGACGCGGTCAGGGAAGGCCGAGGCGTCTATGAGAATGTCAAAAAGGTTGTGGCTTTCCTGCTGGGTACCAATATCGGGGAAGTACTCACCGTATTTGTGGCCATGCTGGTGTGGCGGCAATCCCCCCTGCTCTCTATGCAGCTGTTGTGGATCAACCTGGTGACGGACAGTCTCCCCGCCATCGCGTTGGGAATGGAGCCGGTAGAATCAGATGTAATGGAGCATCCGCCGAAACCCAAAGAGGAAGGGATCTTCGCCCATGGGCTGGGTGTGCGCATTGTGTTGCAGGGCGCATTGTTCGCCCTTCTTTCCCTCGTCGCCTTCTGGATCGGTATCTCTACCACCGGCGTCATCGAGGGAGGACGCACCATGGCCTTTATTGTCCTGGCCCTGTCCCAGGTGGTGCATTCCTTTAATATGAGATCCCATCATTCATTGTTTAAAATTGGATTTTTTACCAACAAGTATCTGGGTGGAGCGGCCCTTCTTTCCCTGCTTCTGATGGCCTTTGTGGTGTTTATCCCGCCGGTGGCCACAGCCTTTGGACTGATTCAGCTTTCTGGCGTCCTCTATCTGGAGGCGTTGGGGCTGTCGTTGGTTCCTCTGGTAGTTCTGGAAGTGAGTAAAGCTTTGGGCCTTATTCGCAGCCATCGATAGATCATGAAAGACAATGAACACGCCCGGCATGCAAAAGCATGCCGGGCGTGTTCGCCTATCAGTTTATATCAGAAGGTTGTACATCAAAAGAAAGATAGGAACAAAGCCGCCTATAAGGATCGGGACACTCCATCAGTTCGGACATGATGCAAAACCCTCCAGCCCCCTGAGCCAGGATCTCCGGCACATGGTTCCGATTGATGCCGCCAATGGCATAGACCGGGATCTTTACCGCTTGGCAGACCTCCTTGAGGAAAGAAAGGCCCCGGGGAGGGATCCCTTCTTTGCAGCTGGTGGGGAAGATGTGTCCAGCGACCAGATAAGAAGCTCCCATTGCTTGGGCCTCCAGAGCGTCTTCCACACTGTGGACGGATGCCCCTACCTGAGAAAATCCGTCTAGTTCTCCAGAATATTGACGGAGTAGGTGCAAAGGTAGGTGAAGGTGGGAAGCCCCCTGCCTCCGGGCTGTTTCCAGCCGGGAATTGACAGCCACCGGAACTTCATAGTTAGAACAGATATCCTGGCACTGTTTCCAAAGGATCTCGTATTCGGCCTCTGGGAGATCCTTTTCTCTGAGGATGATCAGCCCCGGTTTGGCACGGGCAAGCTCATGAATGTGGGAGAGAAAGTCCCCGGGACACAGCTTCCGGTTGGTGACAACGACGACCATTACGCCTGCTCCATCCGGATATAGTCCCGGTATACCGGCTGCATCCCTTTGGCATAGAGCATCTGCTCTACCTCTGCGACCCCGCGGGGATCGGAGATTTCGAATTGCTCGTCTCCCTTGGCCTCTTCGTCATGGCCACCTACCCCCACCTTACTGCCGGCGGAGATTTTGGTGGCGCACATGCCGATGACATTGTCCCGGAATCCCGGCCGCTCCCGGGTGGAAATGCTGATGCCGGCGAAAGGCAGCAGCAGCCGGTAAGAGAGCATGATCTGCAAAAGCTGGGTTTCATGGACATCGTTAGGGTTGTTTTCGGCGTTATTAATGTAAGGACGTAGACGGGGAACCGAGAAAGAAACCTCCGCATGAGGATATTTTTTCTGTAACAGGCTGGCGTGAAGTCCAGCGGCAAAGGCATCTTTCCGGAAATTACCCAGCCCCAAAAGGGCACCGACGCCGACTCCGCGCATACCGCCGAGCAGTGCCCGCTCTTGGGCGTTGAAACGGTAAGCGAAATCAGCTTTTGGCCCAGCCAGATGAACCTCTTTATAGCGGACGCGGTCATAGGTCTCCTGGTAAACACTGACAAAATCAGCGCCGCACTGCTGGATATAGGCATACTCGTCTGTGTCCATGGGATAGACCTCGATGCCAATGGTCGTAAAGTACTTTTTGGCAATTTCACAGGCGTGACCGATATATTCCACATCCGAGTGGTACCGGGATTCCCCGGTGAGGATGAGAATCTCTCTCAGCCCGGTTTTGGCGATGTTGCGCAGCTCGGTGTCAATTTCATCATAGGTGAGCTTTCCCCGGTGGATTTTATTGGTACAGTTAAATCCGCAGTAAGTACAGTGGTTGACACAGTAGTTGGCGATATAGAGAGGAGTATAGAGCCCGGCAGTATTGCCGAAGTGGCAGGCGGTTTCCTGTTTGGCGCGCTGTGCCATCTGCTCCAGGTAGGGCTGGGCCGCCGGGGAGAGGAGCGCCGCATAGTCCTCTAAGGAAATGCTGTCCTTTTCCAGGGCCCGGAGAACATCGTCGCCGGTATAAGCGGAAAAATCGACAGCATCATAGGCCTCCAGTACAGTGTCCATCAGCGGCCGCTCCAGATTGACTTTGAGTTTTTCTACATTGATCGTACTCATGAAAAAGCCCCCTAGTCCTGCAGAAATCCGGTGAGGGGAGAGGAGGCTTCTCCCTCATATTCCAGCACCCGGCCGGGACCGGCGAGATAGCCTTCCCGTCCCGCTTCTACTGCCAGCTTAAAGGCATGAGCCATTGCCACTACATCCCGAGCGGTAGCCACAGCGGTGTTAGCCAGTACGGCGTCAGCGCCCAGCTCCATGGCCTCACAGGCATGGGAGGGGCGTCCAATACCAGCGTCCACTACGATGGGAAGGTCAATTTCATCGATGAGCATCTTGACGAAATCCCGGGTGATGAGGCCCTTATTGCTGCCGATAGGGGCAGCAAGGGGCATGATGGCAGCAGCTCCGGCGTTGACAAGATCCCGTGCCGCCATCAGGTCAGGACTGATGTAGGGCAGTACAACAAATCCCTCTTTGGCCAGGATTTCGGTTGCCTTGATGGTCTCATAGTTATCCGGCATCAGGTACTTGCTGTCCCGGATGACCTCAATTTTGATAAAGTCGCCACAGCCCAGTTCCCGGGCCAGCCGGGCAATACGAACCGCCTCCTCGGCGTTGCGGGCGCCGGAGGTGTTGGGCAGCAGGGTCACCGTTTTGGGAATGTAATCGAGGATGTTGCCCTCACCGCCTAAATTGGCCCGGCGCAGGGCGAGAGTGACCATTTCGGTGCCGCTGGCCTCGATGGCTGCGGCAGTTTTATCCAAAGAGAATTTACCGGTGCCCAGGAAAAAGCGGGAATGAAATTCCCGGGGCCCGATTTTTAAAATGTCTTTCATATTGTTCGCTCCTTTGTTTGAAATGCGGATATACACAGGTTATGGTTCATCCATCCCCAGCAATAGCCGGAGAACCATGTTGGCTTGATGGCCGGCACAGACTGACACCCGAGGGGCCATGAGTCCTTGTCCCGGCTGGGCTTCGCTGACAAGATCACCACAGAGGTAGAGCCGGGAAAGCTTCCGCCGGGTTTCGATCTCATTGGCGCTGCCGTAGCCGGCCATCCCGGAGGCAGCTACCACCTTGGCCTGAGGCAGCCCTTCCAGCACCGCAGCCACCAGCTCCGCCTTGGATTGCGGCCGGTCCAAGGCCTCACAGATCACCTGGCAGCCAGAAAAAATTTCCGCCGCGTTTTGAGCGGTAAGGCGTACGGTGTGGGTTTTTACCTGGATAAAGGGGTTGATCTGGCGGATTTGTTCCTGCAGCGCCTGGGTTTTGTACTGGCCTAGATGGGAAATAAAATAGTGCTGGCGGTTGAGGTTGCTGGGCTCCACCAGGTCAAAGTCGGCCAGCACCAGCTCTCCTATGCCAGTGCGGGCCAGCATGACCGCAATGTTGGAGCCAAGGCCTCCCAGCCCCGCGATGCCCACCTTGGCCTTTTTGACCCGCTCATGGACAAAGGGGGTATGGCGGGCAGCCATCATACTTTCCAGCTGCTCTTCTGAGGGCAGCTCCCCCCGGCGGATCAGAACGACAGTGTCGCCATCTTGAAGGGGGAGATCCTCATCCGTTTGAAAACCGTTATAAATGAATACGTCGGCGTCCGGACAGTACTGCTCCTGCAGCGCGCGGAGGGAAAGGGGGGAGGAGAGCAGCAGCTTTTTTCCGTTAAGTGAGATCTCCATGGGATCAGCCTCCGCCTACAAAGCTGACAATTTCCACCTGGTCAGAATCCATCAGGGTAACAGAGGAAAACTGGGCTTTGGGGACAATCTGGCCATTGCGCTCTACCGCTACCTTGTCGGTGGGATATCCCTGCTCCTGCAGGAATGCCAACAGGGACATCTCTTTTGGCAGTGCTACCTGTTTGCCATTGACCTTCATTTGCGTCTCATCTCCTTTGTAAAATCAAGAATCCTGGACAGAGCCACAGAATCAAAAGCGGGAGCGGGCAAAGAAAAAAGCCAAGCCCACCGGATACGGTAGGTTTGGCTTCTGTTTGCAAATATAAATACGAAACTCCCTACGCCGGTATTAACCGTACAGGTTCCATGGGTAAGAGGACACACCTCACTCTCAGCCAATTTCATTGGCTCCCCAGTTCTTCTGCAACTATTGATTTTTTCCAAGGATCTTACCTTTTTAGTATAGCGCAGTTTTTGTCGGTGTCAATAGTTTCCGTAGGGAAAATAGACGGCTTTGTATCTCTGAAGTTGAAAAAGAGAAATATAAGATGAATCTTGGATAAACTGTATTTTTTCTTTGAATAAATGGAAGGAATAGTTGTTGGTAAAAGTTTCATGTGTTAAAATGTTTGAAAATCAAATAAAAATTAGAAAAACAATAAAAAGCGGAGAAACCTTATGCTTAAACATCCAACCACAAAATTTTATCGGAGAACCAGCCAGCTTCTTCTGATTTTGGTGTTGCTCCTCTCTTGTTCTTTTACCACCGCCCTTTTGATTACCCGGTCGGGATATCAGAAGAAACTCCAGGCGCTAAGCAACCGTCTGGAGGAAGAAACAGCCCTTCAGCAACAGGAGGATAAGCCACAGGATACGCCTCCTCGAGAAGTGGAAAGCACTGCTGCGGATTGGGAACCGGAAATTCTGGACTATGCGTCTCTGTTTCCCAATTTATATGTAGAACCGCCTACCAAGCGGGAAGTAGCCGAAAAAACAGTATATTTGACTTTTGACGATGGCCCCTCTCCTCTGACGCCCCAGGTCTTGGATATTTTAAAAGAAAAACAGGTGAAGGCCACCTTTTTTGTCACGGGACAGGAAGGAGAGCAGGCCAAAGAACGGATGCAGAGGATTGTCAGCGAAGGCCATGCCATCGGAGTGCATACCTACAGCCACGACTACCGGCAGATCTATCAGACGGTGGATACCTTTTTGGAGGATTTTGATAAGGAATTCCGGTTGATTGAGGGATACACAGGGGTGAAGCCTAAAATTTTCCGCTTTGCCGGTGGCAGTATCAACGCTTTTAATATGGATAATTACCATATGATTATTGGGGAGATGATCCGCCGGGGATTTACCTATTTTGATTGGAACGTATCCGCCCAGGACGCCAGCAAAAAGGCGACAAAACAGTCGATCCATGACAGCATTATCTGTGGCGCGAAAGATAAAAATAGATGTATCATCTTACTCCACGACAGCGGGGACAAGGCTGACACCATTGCCGTTTTGCCCCAGGTCATCGATACCCTCAAAAGCCAGGGTTACACTTTCGCACCTTTGACTAATGAGGTACAGCCCATTGTCTTTCCCTATGAAAGAATTGGCTAATGCAAAAAATAAAAGCCAGCCGGAATCATTCCGGCTGGCTTTTTGGTTAGCCTAGTTTACAGCCCAAACAGTGAGCGATGAGGATTGCCTGGGGCACGTCGATGAGGGTATCCTGCATCTTCACTTGACGCATGTCCACACCGTCAATGAGCGCTCCCTGAATATCCGCTTTCTTCAGATTGGCCCCAGCCAATTGGGCCCGGGTAAAATTACAGTTTCGCATCTTTGCCTTTTCTAGGTTACAGTTTTGGAGGTTGGCTCCGCTGAAATTGATATTATCCAGGCAAAGGCCTCGCAGGTCACTGTCGGCCAGGTAACAGTCCGAGAAATTGCCGCCTTGGATTTCGATACCGGTGAACACGGCGCCGGAAAAGGTGGAGCCGATACATTTACACTGGATCAAGGTGGCGCCAAAAAGGCTGCAGCCGGAAAAAGTACAGCCGGCGAAGGCGGTATATTGATGGTGGGATTCGTTGAGCCTTGCAAAGGTAAAGTCACAGTAGTGGAAGGTACATCCTTTGGTAACCAGTGCCGCCATGTCCATGCCCCGGAAGCTACAGCGGGTAAAGGAAACATGATGCAACTGCTGGTCAGCAAAGTCTGTGCCCTGAAATTTCTTGCCTTCGAATGTCGCATATTCTGGAAAGGAATGCTCCATTAATTTTGCTCCTCATTCATGGTAGAGGTGTAGTCACGATCCACCGTAATAACAGTGTAATACTGGCGCCCAATTTCTTTGACACGGCAGGAAATGAGGTGGCACAATTCTTTATCGGACGTCGGGAAGTCTATGGGGACGGATACGTCAAAGATCAAATTGGAATGGGTGGAGCCAAAGACCACACGAAAATCATGCATGGAAATTTGAGGGGAGACGTCCTTCAAAATCTGCTCCAACTGATCCCGTAACTGGTTAATCCGGGCATCGTCGGTGACGATGGGATCTAGGTGGATTACCAGGTGGATGTGAAAGTTATTCATAAAATCGTGCTCAATGTTGTCGATGATGTCGTGGCTGACCAGGATATCCTGGCTGGCCGGTACCTCTACATGCACCGAGGCAAAACAGCGGTCAGGACCGTAATTGTGGATGACCAGATCGTGGATACCGATGACACCGTCATAGCTGAGGATGGTATGGTGGATTCTTTCTACCAATTCCTTATCGGGCGCCATGCCCAGCAGGGGGTTGGCGGTTTCAATGACCAGGCGTATGCCGGAGAAGATAATGAAGGCGGCTACCAGGATGCCCAGATACCCATCCAATTGCCAACCGGTGAAATGGGCAAGAAGAGAACCGATGAGTACGGCAGAGGTGGAATAGACGTCGTTTAAACTGTCTGCCGCCGTAGCCTGCAGAGCCTCTGAACGGATGCGCTTGCCCACCTGCCGGTTAAATAAACCCTGCCACAACTTGACGCCAATAGAGATAAGCAGAACAACAATCGTCAACCAACTAAAGGTCTCCTCTTCCGGGTGTATCACCTTGGAGAAGGAAGAAGAGATCAGCTGGAAGCCCAGAAAGATAATAACAAAGGAAACAATCATCCCAGTGATATATTCCATCCGGGCATGGCCGTAAGGATGTTTTTTGTCAGCTGGCTTTCCGGAAAGTTTAAAACCTACCAGGGTGATGATGGAAGAACCGGCATCGGACAGGTTATTGACGGCATCGGCAACCACAGCGATACTCCGGAATAAGAGACCGGCAACAATTTTAATAGCAAATAAAAACAGATTCGAGACAATGCCAATCGCTCCGGCCAGTTTGCCGTAGTTTTCCCGTACAGCGGGATTTCCAGTATCCTGATAATTTTTAATAAATTTTTGAATAATGAAATCAGTCATCAGATTCTCTCCCATCAGAGAAATGTAGTTAAAATGGCATCAAGTTTCTTTACTATATATAAAGAAAGCAGCGTTGCACTATCCAGCCGTGTTTGTAGGGGGAGGGGTGCAAAACGCGTATTCTTTATTTTAACATTGATGCAGAGCTTCAACAAGGGATTTGCAAAAGGATCTTTGAAAAAAGCCAAGTTTTCAGCGAAAAATACAAAGAAACACACGCAATATCTGGAAAATCTCTGCCTGTTGGAATCGTGTGGAAAAAAACAGAGATATTTATCCATTTTGTTGCCATTATATAATAAAAATGCAATAAAAATTTGGAAAAGGAAGAAAACAAAACCAATTTTTTTGTGAGCTCTGTCAAAAAAATTAAATAATCGACAAATAGTAACAAATAAATGACAAATAAAAGAAAATAGTATTGCAAATATAGCGAATGCCGTCTATAATAGCGTCATCGGGCAAACAAGAGCTCGAAAATAAATCAAATTCCAGGAGGAAAAAGAATGAAAAGAGTATTGTCTCTTGTGCTGGCCTTGGTTATGTGCTTTAGCCTGGCAGCCGCTTCTTTCGCAATCGACATCAAAGAGGGTATCGTCTTCAAATATTTGACCAATGAGAACGGCGACAATTATACCACCGAGATGGATACACCCCCCAGCCCGGTCTATGTTAACAGTGATGACTTTTATGTCCTGCCTAAATCCGAGGGCGCAGTTAACGCGTTCCAGTTCCCCGCAACCGCCGAGGACAAGAGCGGCCCGTGGACCGAGACCGAGATCACCGATGTCTCCATCGTAAGCGGCAGCACCACCATCCAGGCTGCTTACTATTACGATGATAAGGGAAACAATCCTAAGAACAACTGGATCATCCAGATCCGCCCGGAAGACCTGGCCGCTGTTAAGGGCTACGATGTAAAGGTAGTAGTTACCGCTGAGAGCACTTCCTTTACCCCTGACTCCACCGGTTCTGGCACTGGTGAGACCAAAACCACCCTGTTTGAGGATAGCTTCACCTTCACTGTGCAGGACAGCGACATGATCGGTGCTTCTGACATCGATTACGCAAGACTGAATAACAACAATGTTGTTGACACCAACGGCAGATATGTTGTTTCCTACCTGGCATTCCAGGCAATCAAAGAGGGCGAGGAGTTTGTCTTCCCCTATGATGGTTACAAGGTAACTGTAGGCGCTGGCGTTGAGGAGACCCTCAACTTCCGCGCGCAGCATGAGTCCATTGACAAGGTTGCTGAGAAATACGGCGAGGACAACATTCTTGCGCTTCTGGCCTTTGCCGATCAGAACAAGCAGCCCCAGACCCTGAAAATCGATGTAGAGGCAACCGAGTTTAGCTCTACCCACACTGGCAACAAGGCTTATGTTTACAGAATTGAGGGCGAGGACCTGGTTCTGGTAAGCGACAACGCTACTTATGACGAGGCAAGAGAGTTTGTCTCCTTCGAGACCGACCGTCTGGGCGCATTTGTGATCTCCGCTAACGAGATCGAGGGCGCTATCAACTCCGGCGATCAGGGTTCCAACGGCACCACTGGCGACAAGGAGAACCCCAGCACCGGCGCGAACGATGTCATCGGACTGGCCGTGACCGGCGCTATCGTCGCTGCCGCCGCTGGTTTTGTAGCACTGAAAAAATAGTCTGACGAAGGAACAGGCATTGTAATTAAAAAGGAGTACCACATGGTACTCCTTTTTAATTTTACCGTACAAGCTTTGTCTATTTCGCTAAAAAAATAGCGGCTTTTTTTAGAGATTACAGAAAAGTTACAGAAAAATAGAAAAAGTTAAAAAAAAGTATTGCAATTTAGAAGCCGGGTGATATAATAAGAGTCAGACAAGGGAGACCTTGTCAAAAAAGAAAGAAAATTTTAGGAGGAAACACCAATGAAAAAGGCATTAGCACTCATTCTTGCCGTTGTTATGTGCATCGGCATGGCTTCTGTCGCTTTCGCAATCGACGTTGATCGTGACATCCATCACTTCACCATCCTGGGCAGCAATGGTCAACCCATTGATGTGGAAGCGGGCGGCAATGTCGCTTACGTAGCAGGCGACACTTTCTATGTCATCCCCTACGCAGCTGCAGATGGTGGCAGCAACATCGAGATCACCAAAGCTGAAGTAACCCAGGGTTCCACCACTGTTTACACCCCGGCTTTCTTCTTCGATGATGAGGGCAACAACCCCACCAACGTTTGGATGGTTCAGATGAAGACTCAGGACATCGCAGCTGTCAAAGATTATGACATGGTTCTGCATGTTGAGGGTAAAGACGCCGCTGGCAACGCTTATGAAGGCGATCTGACTCTGGTTGTTAAAGACACCGGCGTTATCGACGAGAACGACATCAACAAAGGAAGAATCGATGGCGACTTCGAGGTCGACACTTGGACTAATGACGAGGGTGGCTACTACAAATATGTAGTTTCCGCTGACGCATTCAAAGCCATCAAATCCGGCGAGACCTTCAAATTCCCCTACTACGGCTACAGCCTGAAAGTCGGCGCTGGCATTAAAAATGCTCTGAACTTCCGCGCTTCCATCGAGAAGATCGATGCTATCGTTGAGAGATACGGCGAGGACAAAGTCCTGGGCGTAATCGACTTCAAAGATAAGAACGAGCTGCCTGTAGAGATCGGCGTAGAGATGGAGTGCACTGAGTACTCTTCCACTCATATCACCAACCAGGCTTATGTCTACAGAATTGAAGGCGACAAGCTGGTTCTGATCACCGACAAAGGCGTTTATGATGCAGCAAGAGACGTAGTGTCCTTCAGCACCAACAAGCTGGGCACACTGGTTATCTCTGCAGAGCCTCTGACTGATGCACCTGCTACCACCACTGAGAGCAAAGACAACCCCGGCACTGGCGCAAACGACGTCATCGGCCTGGCAGTTGCAGGCGCAGTAGTAGCAATGGCAGCTGGCTTCGTAGCACTGAAAAAATAATTGACGGAAGATAGATTCTGTCGATAGAAAAAGGGAGTACCTAATGGTACTCCCTTTTTTGTGCACCTTGAAAAATGAATCAGTGCATAATATAAGGATATAATGATTCTGTTACTTGAACAATAGATGAAGCGGTTCCTTTTTATTGTTGTGGATCCAAAATTTTTAAAATGAAATGGAAACAAAAGATTGCTAAATTTCGACTTACTGTTTACAAAAAGGTTACAGGATATCTTTAAATTGATTAAATCTTCGAAAAATAAATGGTTATAATAAGAGATGTGGAAAGGAAATCCCTTCCGTAAATTTATGTAAGCTAGGAGGAACACAACAATGAAAAAAGTATTGGCACTGATGCTGGCAGTTGTCATGTGTTTCGGCATGGCTTCTGTAGCCTTTGGTATCGATGTCGATTATGACATCCATCACTTTAGCATTCTGGGCAGCGATGGCAAAACCATTGATGTGAATGCAGGCGGCAATATCGCTTACGTAGCGGGAGACACCTTCTATGTTATCCCCTATGCAAATGATCAGGCTGACAGCAACATCGAGATCACTAAAGCCCAGGTAACTCAAGGTTCTACCACTGTTTATACCCCGGCATTTTTCTTCGATGACGAGGGTAACAATCCCACCAATGTGTGGATGGTTCAGATGAAGACCAAAGACATCGCGGCGGTCAAAGACTATGACATGGTTCTCCATGTAGAGGGTAAAGACGCTGCGGGAAACAAATATGTCGGCGATTTGACTTTAATTGTGAAAGATACTGGCATTATCGATGAGAACGATATCAACAAAGCAAGAATTGATGGCGACTTTGAAGTAGCTACCCAGGGCCGTTATGTCGTTTCCGCGGAAGCCTTTAAAGCAATCAAATCCGGCGAGACTTTTGCATTCCCCTATAGCGGATACACTTTGAATGTAGGTACTGGGATCAGCAATGCACTGAACTTCCGTGCCTCCACCGAAAAGATTGACAAATTGGTAGAAAAATATGGCGCGGATAAGATTCTGGGCTTCCTGGATTTCAAGGACAAGAATGACCTCCCTGTAGAGATTGGCGTAGAGATGGAGTGCACCGAGTACTCTTCTACACATACAACCAATAAAGCCTATGTCTACAGAATTGAAGGCGACAAGCTGGTTTTGGTGACTGACAATGCCAAGTATGATGCGGCAAGAGATGTCGTTACCTTTAAGACCAACAAATTGGGTAGCTTGGTAATCTCTGCAGCGCCTCTGACAGACAGCGCTTCTACCACAACTCCTACTACCACCACCACTACTACTAACAATAGTGGCAATGCAGGTACCACAACTTCTAACAAAAACAACCCAGGTACCGGCGCCAATGATTTAATTGGTCTGGCAGTTGCAGGTGCGGTCGTTGCAACAGCGGCTGGATTTGTAGCAATGAAAAAATAATTGGATAAAAAATAACAAAAAATATGGGAAGACCTTTGGCCTTCCCATATTTTTTGTTATTTTAAGGATTAATATTTCAAATTAAATGATTTAAATATTAGATAAAATGCTTAAAATATCGGATAATTTGAGCGATAATTTGCAAAATTGCAACAAAATAATATCAGAGTTATATTGAAAATAAGAAAAATAAGCATTATAATAAAACCTACAAGAGCATTCTTGGATATTTTTTAAGGAGGTATCATGATGAAAAAATGCTAGCCATTATCCTTGCTGTTGCCATGTGTGTAGGAATGGCTACCGTATCCTTTGGTATCAATGTGGATTATACCATTGACCATTTTAGCATCTTAGGCAGTGATGGTGAAATGATCGATGTCGATGCCGGGGGTAATGTCGCTTATGTAAACGGGGACACCTTCTATGTCATTCCTTATGCGAATGACCAGGCAGACAGCAACATTGAGATCACCAGTGCGGAGATCACTCAAGGCTCCACCACAGTGTATACTCCTGCCTTCTATTTTGACGATGAAGGGAATAATCCAACCAATGTTTGGATGGTTCAGATGAAGACCCAGGATATTGCAGCGGTCAAAGATTACGACACTGTGCTGCATGTCGAAGGCGTTGACGCTGATGGCAACACCTATTCTGGTGATTTGACCTTGGTAGTCAAAGACTATGGTACAATTGATGCAAATGACATCAATACCGCACGTATCAATGACACCGATGTTGATACCCTGGATGACGATGGAAACTACAGATATGTTGTTTCCGCTGATGCTTTCGAGGCCATCAATTCTGGCGAAACCTTTGCGTTCCCCTATGATGGTTATACCTTACACATTGGCTCCGGTATCAGCAATGCGCTGAACTTCCGTGCATCTACCGAGAGAATCGACAATCTGGTGGAAAGGTACGGCGAGGATAAGATTCTGGGCTTCCTGGACTTCAAGGACAAGAATGATCTGCCGGTCAGCATTACGGTAGAGATGGAGTGCACTGAGTATTCCAGCACCCATGTGACTAATCAGGCTTATGTCTATCGGATAGAGGGAGACGGCCTGACCCTGGTAACCGATAATGCCACCTATGACTCTTCCAGATCGACCGTTACCTTTGAGACTAATAAGCTGGGTAGTTTGGTCATTTCTGCAGAGCCTCTAACTGATGAAACTACTGGTGAGACCACAACAGACACTTCTACCGATAGCTCTACAACAACTACCGATTCTGACAAAGCGAATCCTGACACAGGTGCTAACGATGTAATCGGTCTTGCGGTAGCTGGTGCAGTTGTCGCAGCGGCGGCTGGCTTTGTGGCACTGAAAAAGAAATAATATAATTTTTTAGTATGGGATCTATGAAAGGGAGCGAAAGACGGACTACCGTCTTTCGCTCCCTTTTTAGTGGATTGTTAAGATTTATGTCATTGTATCCAGGCAGAATGCGGAGTATAATGAAGAAAAAAGAGAAGGGATGGTGCGGCCATGAAAGGGAAGATTGCTGTGTTGCTTGTGGCGGCACTTTTGCTTATTGTGACGATTGTGCCGGTAATGGCTATCACAGTGGAGCAGGATATGTACCTGCTTTATAAAACTGATGAAAGGGTGGACGAGAGCGGCAATGAATACGTAGATCTAATCTTTTGCTATGTAGATGAGTCCAGTGATGATGTAAGACTTCGTACCTTCGATCGGAAAGAGCCGATGAACAGCGCGGAGCCTGGGGATATTGTCCATGCTGATGTAATTTTTGGCAGAAGCGGATGTGAAGCAAGGGCTTTCTTTGATGAGGATCGGGGTTACTGGGTTGTCCGGCTGACCATAACCAATGCGACGGCGCTGGAGAATATTCCAACCTTTGAGTTACAAGTGAGTGCTACCCGTACGGTGGAAACTGCCTATGGTGGGATCACAAGGGAGAAATATGTATTCGATGATATTCAGATGACCGAGCTGAATCAAAGCAATGGGATTACCAGCGGGCAAGTTCTACAGGCGCTGAGCAATAACAATGGGGTGATGGAAAATCCCGATTGCGCCAACATTACGGCAGAAGGGATGAAAGCCGCTTTGGGCAAGGATATTGAGTTTTCCTTTGACGGGTATTCAGTGGCCTTTCATAACAGCCAAATCCAGGATGAAATCAATCTTTTTGCCGTTAAAAAAAGTATTACCCCTGTCAGCGAGCACTATAATACCGATGGCGTTTTATCTACCATCATGTTCTGGGATACACGGGATCTAGCTTCACCAGCTACCATTTCGGTGGAGATGGATGAGTTTTCTGATTATAGAGAAAGTCACGCTTATGTTTACCGCTATGAAAACGGGAGACTGGTTCTTTACACCGATCAGGCCGAGTATTCTCCTGAAATGAGCCATGTATCCTTTACTACAGATAAGCTGGGCTCCTTTATTATTTCCTCCAAGCCATTGGAAGAATTGCCTATTATCGACGCTGGAGACGGCACCTCGGAGGGATATAGCTCTCCAGAAGAATATCTGGTTTCCCAGGCGTTGGATGCAATAGGCAGGGCATTTTATATCTATGACGCCTATATTCCGACCACAACTCAGCAGTCATAAAAAAAGGACCAGCCATCTGGCTGGTCCTTTTTATTTTAATTAAAATTGTGGCTCTTTCGGCGATGGATTTTTCGTTATGCTGACGGTTTCAGGCATCTGTTCGCCATCTCTTAAAAGACGGGCCTGGACGACAAAACGCTGATCCTCCCGCATGCCGTATTTATAGGTACAGGTGGATAGGGTTAGAATTTTATCTGTGGCGTTGACATCCACATCATAGAAATATTCGGTGCGCTCCTCCGCCTCATTAAGAATGTTTAAAAACTCTAAGTCGCTGGGGTTGACGCTGATATAATTGAAGTTAATATCAGAATAATAGGCGGCAAAGATTTTAAAAACCATCTGGTCATCGGGAGTCGTTAAATAAATATAGGGGTGATTGGTGGCGAAATCCTCATCAAGATATTTCAATAGCTGGCCAAACTTTAGACCATGCACCTGGTTGTCATCCATGTTGTGTCCATAGATAACGGTGTTGCGGGATAAGACATTTCGCTCACCAATGGTGTTTTCGTAGTCCGCATAGTAGCACCCGTAAAAATTATACTGTTTGTATTCATCTTTGCGGAGATAAAAATCGTTATCTTCAGCTTGAACTACGGCATTGTCTACCGTGGTGTCGGGAATGGTCAGCCAGGCTACCGTATCGCTGTTGGCAGACTGCATATCAGTAAGCTTTTGCAGGGTATCGGCATCAGGCTGCTGAATTTGGAGCTGATCATCTTCTTCTGGTTCTGGCAAGGGTGCTTCCGTAACCTGGGGAGTGGTTACCACCGGTGCTGGAGCAGAAGAGGATTCCTCCTCTCCATTACAGGAAGAAAGGGTAAGAATCATAGAGACTAGAAGAAAACAAGCTACTATCTTTCTTAAAAACGACATAGATGGGGAGGAAAACCTCATGATTGCTTGGCTCCTTTATTTTTTATAATGCTTGAACATTTGTGGAGTTACACACAATGCCCCGTCGGGCATCAACGGTGACAGAGGTACCGTTTTTGAGAATGGAAACTGCACTTTTGGCGCCGACGATAACGGGAATATCCAGAGCAAGCCCCACAATTGCCGCATGGGAATTAGTCCCGCCGGCTTCAGTGACGATACCAGACGCTTTCTTCATCAAGCTAAGAATTTTATTGGAGGTGCTGGGAATCACCAAGATATCCCCGTTTTTAAACTTTTTTAGGGCTTCATCCTCATCCCGGACGACACATAAATTAGAACATACAGAAGAAGCACCAATGCCGGTTCCGGTGACTAGGATATCGCCAACCATATGAACCTTGAGCATGTTGGTGGTTCCGGCAATACCAAGGGGAACACCAGCGGTGATTACCACCAAGTCCCCATCACTGACATAACCTGCTTTTTTGGCACGGGCAACTGAATGCTCAAAAAGAACGTCGGTATTTTTCTTTTCCTCAATCATCAACGGAAGGACGCCCCAGGACAGAGCCAACTGCCGGTATACATGAGGTTCCATGGTGCCGCCAATAATGGGGACGGAGGGACGGAACTTGGAAATCATACGCGCTGTGGTGCCGGTTTTAGTGACGGTGATGATAGCAGAAGCTCCCAGATCGTAAGAGGTGGTACAGGTGGCGTGAGAAATAGCATTGGTTACGTCGGAAATCGGATCAATATCCCGGGTGTAAAAGCGCTTTTTATAATCGATATCCCGCTCTGCTCGTTCGGCAATAATGGACATGGTCTGTAACGCTTCCACTGGATAAAGTCCCGCGGCCGTTTCCCCGGAAAGCATGATCGCGCTGGTCCCGTCATAGATGGCGTTGGCTACATCGGTGGCCTCTGCACGGGTAGGACGGGGATTTTTAATCATGCTGTCTAACATCTGGGTAGCGGTAATGACCTGCCGTCCCGCTGTGTAGCCTTTTTTTATCAGTTTTTTCTGGATGATGGGAACTTCCTCTAAGGGAATTTCAACACCCATGTCTCCACGAGCGATCATAATGCCATCAGAGACCCGCAAAATATCGTCGATGTTGGCGACGCCTTCGCTGTTTTCAATTTTTGCAATGATGCGGATGGTATTGCAATGGCGAGAATCCAGAATCTGCCGGATTTGCAGAATATCATCTGCGCAGCGGGTGAAGGAAGCGGCAATAAAATCAAAGCCATTGTCAATACCAAAAAGGATATCTTCCCGATCCTTAGGGCTGATATAATCCATCGAAACTCTGACTCCGGGGATGTTCACTCCCTTTCGATCAGAGATGGTGCCACCATTGATTACTTTACAAATGATATCGGTTTCGGTAATCTCTCGGACCCTCAATTCAATCAAGCCGTCGTCCAATAAGATACGATTGCCTACATCTACATCCGCAACCAGTCCTTTGAAGGAAATGGAGACGATGGTTTCATCCCCCTCTATTTCTCGAGTCGTCAGGGTAAAGAGGTTGCCAGGGGATAGGGTGACCTTACCGTCCTTAAAGGTACCAATCCGAATTTCGGGCCCCTTGGTATCCAAAAGCGCCGCAATGGGGAGCCCCAGCTCTTCCCGAAGCTCTTTGAGGATTTTCAAACGGTTCAGGTGTTCTTCATGGGTGCCATGGGAAAAGTTAAAACGCGCTACATTCATACCGGCAAGCATGAGCTGCCGGACAGTCTCCTTATGATCGGTAGCGGGGCCAAGCGTGCAAATGATTTTTGTTTTTCGCATAGGTTCAGACCTCCAATTCGTCCTAGAAGCATGCTATATTCCGTGTCAAAGTGTCAAAAAGCCAGAACAGCCTTGTTACTCTTTTAGATATAGAATAGTATTTTTATCATTATTTTATCAGATTTTCAATACTTTTTCTATCCTTTTCGGTGTATGTAATCACTTTGACAAAATTTTATTACGGGGAAGACAATATTTTGTTTAATACAGTTGACAGGACAGGGGAA
Organism: Zongyangia acetica; assembly: GCF_038739695.1. Taxonomy (NCBI): domain Bacteria; kingdom Bacillati; phylum Bacillota; class Clostridia; order Eubacteriales; family Oscillospiraceae; genus Zongyangia; species Zongyangia acetica. The sequence goes on from NZ_JBBEWN010000021.1 coordinate 24,965, forward strand.
ATTGAATATACTATAACTGTACTATTCGATATAATACAGTTAATACAGAGAGGTGGATGAGGTGATTACCCTTGATATGCACAGCAGGATCCCCATTTACGAGCAGTTGTGCCAGAAAATCACGCAGCTGATTGCGGTGGGCGCCCTTGAGCCTGGTGATCAACTTCCTTCGGTGCGGCTGCTGGCACGAGATCTTGGAGTCAACCCCAATACGGTCTCCAAAGCCTATCAGGAGCTGGAACGCAGCGGCGTGATTTGTTCGGTGGCAGGCAAGGGCAGCTTTGTTTCCTCCGCTGACGAGGTGACTCGCAGCCTACAGAAAAAGATAATAGAACGCTTTGAGGGAATTTGTACCCAGTGCAGGAAAGTTGGAGTAAAGAAGCCTGAACTGCTAACTGTGCTGGATCAGGTTTACGCACAGAAGGAGAATGGAATATGATTTGCTTGGAGCATTTGACAAAGAAGTTTGGCAAAGAGACGGCAGTCGCTGACTTTTCCATTGAGATTAGAGAAGGCTCCATTTTTGGATTAATAGGTTCCAATGGTTCTGGCAAATCCACGGTACTGCGGATTATCGCCGGCATTTATAAAGGTGATGGGGGAAATGTGACATTGAATGATATCCCCATTTTTGAGCATGAACAGGCAATGGAACAGATATTTATGATCTGCGACCAGCCCTTTGTGCAGTCGGGGATGACCTGTGAGGGATTAGCGGAATTTTATTCCCATATGTATCCCGATTTTTCTCCTGAAGATTTTGAAACCTTATGCCAAATTTTTGATATGGATCGAAAGAAGCCTATCAATACCTTTTCCAAAGGCATTCGAAAGTTGGCTATGATTATTATCGCTCTTTCCTGTAATCCTAGGATCCTGCTTATGGACGAATCCTTTGACGGGCTGGATATGGTGGTCCGGGCAGCTGTCAAGGAGACATTGATCGACCGGGTGGCACAACGGAAGATGACGGTCGTGGCCACCTCCCACAACCTCTATGAAATCGAGGAAATGTGCGACCATGTGGCCATTATCCACCGAGGAAAACTGGTGTTAGAGCGGGATCTGGATCAGCTAAAAGAGGAATTTGTACGGGTACAGGCGGCCTTCTCTAAGCCACTGGAACCGGACGCCCTGGATGGGATGCAGCTTATCAGCATAGAACGCCGGGGAAGCCTTGTCACCCTTATTGCCAAGGAGTCCGCCGCAGCATTAAGAGAAAGGCTAGAGAGATATCATCCCCTGTTTTTTGAAGAACTCCCCCTGACATTGGAAGAGATATTTATCAAAGAAATGGAGGCGGTCGGTTATGACTATAAAAACATCATCTTCTCATAAGCGGGGATGGTACCTCTTTTTTCATCAGCTCAAACGGATGCGTGGTGTCTGCCTCGTCGCCTCTATGATCTACCTGGCGGTTTTTACAGTTCCTTTTATCATTCGCACAGTAGAAGGACAGAAGATATTGGACTCCATGCCGGCAGCGCCGATTTATGGTCTCAGTGGAGCTTTTCTCTTCGTCCTGCCTGTGGCGATACCGCTCTTTACTGGAGTTATGGCGCTGCAGTTTATTCATCATGGGGATCGGGCGGATCTCTATTACAGCCTGCCGGTCAAGCGTCACACCTTATTTTTGTCCCACTATCTGGCGGGGCTTGTGGTCACCTTGCTGCCGCTGCTGGCAATCTATCTGCCCTGTGCCCTCACAGGGGCAATTTCTAACTCTGGAAATATTCAAGTATTATCTCTGGTCATAGAGTTTCTTACCCTTTGCCTGACCACCACAATTAGTTATACCTTGGTCTGCTTCGTTGGCGTCTTTACGCCAACACTGCTGGACCATGTGCTCTATACGGCGGGGATTGGAGCGGCGATTAGCTTGGGCTTTGCCTATACCCTGGAAGCTCTTTCCCGTATGCTGGTGGGATTCCCTTACACTGATCTTTTCTTGGGAGACGGCGGTATTGGCATCTTGTGGTCCAATCCTTTTTTGCTGGGCTTCCGCATCTTCGTGGAAAATGACACCTATCGGTGGCCGGTTATCATCGCCTATCTGGTTTTAGCCATCCTTTGTCTGATCCTTTCCATTATTGGCTTCCGTAAAAGAGGCTGTGAACGAGCCGGCCGGGTGGGAGGAAGAACCCTGGTTAAGGAAATCTCCAAATATGTTGGCGCTTATATTGGAGGATTACTGCTTAGCCTCGGATTTGGAGGCATGGCCTCTGATTCGGTGGCCATGATGATATTGGGACTGATCCTTGGCTCTTTCATTGCCTATACTGTGATAGAGGCCATAGCCATGCGCAGCTTCCGAACCTTTGGCAAAAGTATGAAGGGATACGCTATTTTCGCGGGATGCTTTTTGGCCCTCTTTGCCGTGGTTCGCTTTGACCTGACCGGATATCAGTACCGGATTCCAGAAGTCGATCAGGTGGACAGTGTTTCCATTAGTTACTATGGTGTGGTAGAACCCTATCTCTATGGAAGCAACCGAAATGGCATTGTCCTTCGCACGCCTGAGGGCATTGAGGCGGTTAAGAATATCCACACCCGGATGACACAGCGTTGGGTCCCCCTCGGCAATCAAAATATAGAGGTAGATGGCGAAGAGATGACCTGGATGCCGATTACCATCACCTATCGGCTGAAAAATGGTATGACCGTCCAGCGAAAGTATGACAAGGTCTATTATAGCGACTTCCCTCTCTTTAATGATCTGGGCGTCATTCCTGAATTCCGTAAACAGACAGATCTGTCCGCCATGGTAGAGCCTAATCAGTTTAATTCTTTCCGGCTTTACGATGCGTTGGGCCGGGGTGGCCAGGTATTGCCACTTTCCCTGGAAGAGCAGGAGGAGCTTTTTGCGGCCATCGCGGCCGACCGCCGGGAGGAAACTGTGGAGGAATATGCCCGACCTGACACACCGGCACTGGGATGCCTCTCTATTACAGCTACTCCCACAGCCTTGCCAGAAGAAGCGCGTCAGAGGCTGCAAAAGAGTGGCCTAAGCACCTATGATTCTGTCGTCGTGTTGGGGGCCCACTATCAAAATACCATTGAATTTCTCAAAGAAAAGGGCTGGGATGTAACTAAGCAAACAGAGTCTTCAAAGGTCAAGGCCGCTTATGTGACCTATGCCTCCCATGGCGCTTTGCGGGGAGTATATCCACTGTTCCTCAATGAACCTGACGACTTTTACCGCTTTTCGCTTTCTGACCTGGAAAATGAAGTGTGGGGGACAGACATTTCTGTCAAATACGATGATGCCGCGCAGATTGCGCAGCTTCGTCAGTGTGCTTATCAGCAATATGAGATGAGCACAGACGGGTATGTGGTAGCCTTCCATGTAGAGGGGTCCTTGCAATGCCAGCAGTTTTATATCCCCTATGATAAGGCCCCGGACTTTTTAAAGGAGGACCTGAAGAAGGTAGGAGAGAGTTGGGACGTACACACCTCCGCTTATATCGATGCTGGAGAAATGGGAGTGACAATTACAGAAGAAACTATCATAGATTAATCCCACAAATCAAGGGGCAGTGCTGAAAACAGCACTGCCCCTTAAGCATGAGAGAAAAAGGGAGCCGTATTTCTGATACGACTCCCTTTTTTGGATTAAGCCTTGGCTTCCTTTTTCTTTTGAATGACTTTGAGAATACATAGAACGGCGAGTAGGAGAACAAGAGAAGAACCGAGGGTAATGTACGCATTGTTGGTAAAGCCCGCGATAAGGAATCCAACAAAGCAGACTGCGGTTACCATAGTAGCATAGGGAATTTGTGTTGTCACATGGTCGATGTGATTGCAGTGGGCACCGGTAGAAGAGAGAATGGTGGTGTCCGAAATGGGGGAGATATGATCTCCATAGACCGCACCTGCCAAAGTCGCTGCCAGAGCAGGAACAAGTAGGTCAGAACCTGTGGTATTAATAATAGGAATTACAATAGGAATTAGGATACCGAAAGTTCCCCAGGAGGTACCAGTGGCGAAGGCAAGAAGACTGGCCACCAGGAAAACAACGGCGGGAAGAAGCTGCATAGGCATACTGCTGGTAGCCACAAGATGGCCAACAAAACCGCCGGTATTTAGGTAATCGGCACTGCATACACCGCTGATGGTCCAGGCCAAGGTTAGGATGATATAGGCAGGCACCATGGATTTTACACCTTCAGTAATACCATCCATGAACTCCCGGAAGCCCAGGATCTTGCGGGGTAAGAACAGGATGAATGCTACAACCAGCGCGGCAAATCCGCCAATGCAAAGGGATTTGGAGGCGTCTGTGTTACCAAAAGCCTCGCCAATAGAAGAAGCCTCACCGGTAAACAGGCCGCCCACATAGAGCATAGCCAGAATGGAAAAGATAATCAGCGCCACAATGGGGATAATCAAATCATAAACTTTGCCTTTATTTCCAATGCGGGAATTTTCTTCTTCGATATCCTGCGGATGGTCGGGATTAGAATGAAGATCGTTATTGTAAATCGCATTGTGCTCAAATTTTGCCATGGGCCCAAAATCCAGATTGGTCCAACAGATAAAAATAATCATAACAATGGTGAGAAGGGCGTAGAGATTAAAGGGGATGGTCTGGATAAAGGTGGACATGCCATCCGCTACGCCAGAGGACTCCATGGTGGAGCCCACCGCAACCGCCCAACTGGAGATCGGGGCGATGATACAGACAGGAGCAGCGGTAGCGTCGATGAGATAGGCGAGCTTCGCCCGGGAGATATGATGTTTATCTGTTACTGGGCGCATTACTGTGCCTACCGTCAGACAGTTAAAATAGTCGTCAATAAAGATAACGGTGCCTAACACACCAGTGGCAAATTGAGCGCCTGCACGGGTTTTGATCTTTTTCGCAGCCCATTCACCGTAAGCGGCGGAGCCGCCTGCTTTGGTGATGACACACACCAAGGCGCCGAGAAGCGCCAAAAACAGGATAATACTTGCATTGCCGCCTAATTTTTCTGCCATGATACCAAATGTGGTATCTACCGCTTGGATTACATCAAAACGGGCATAGATGAGGGTTCCAGACAAGATGCCGATAAGCAAAGAGGAGATAACCTCTTTGGTGATCAGCGCGAGAACGATTGCGATAATAGGTGGCAGGATAGTCAGCCAACCAAATTCCATATCTTCTTCCTCCAAACTTTATGGAAAAAATCCATTTGTTACCTTGTTATTTATATTATCATAACAATCTGCTCGCCGCAAATGATTATGAATATTTTATGTATTTTTGTCGTATTAACTATGAAAATATAGCAATATTTATGCATTTGTCTATATTTGAGAGAAGAAAATGGTGGAAAATAAATAAGCAAGGCCAGTTGTTTTTTCAACTAGCCTTGCTTGAAAAGCACAAGAGTATTCCATGATATAATCAATCAGCATGCTTCTTCTGATGGAGGTGCATCTTCCGAGATATCCGCCGCATAGACGTTGGGAAGATGGTTGTTTAACCAATCCAAGACATCCATATAGACCTCCTGCCGATTGGTTTCGTTGAGCATCTCATGGCGGCCTCCCTCATAGAGTTTGAGGGTTACATCTTTAACCCCTGTGCGGAGAAGCTGACGGTAAACCTTGGCCACTCCTTTTCCATAACCGCCTACAGGATCCTGATCACCGGAAAATAGGAAGACAGGTAGGGTGACAGGAACAGTTTTTGCCCACAAGCTGTGATTGACCTTTTTCAGGAGAGTCGCCTCATCCCGGAAACCGGTTGTTGTAAAGAGAAAACCACACCAAGGATCTTGCATATATTTTTCCACTGCCTCTTCATCGCGGGAAAGCCAATCAAACTTGGTCCTTGGCGCATGGATTTTTTTGTTATAACCGCTGAAGAAAAGCTTATCCAATTTGGCGCTTTTAGCTTTAGGTCCTTTGGAGGAGATCTGACTTTCCGCTATAGAGATGCCCAGATCAATCAGGGGATTGGGGCCGGCTGTACCGCTGAGGATGACACCATCCAGGCCAAAAGCAAATTTGGACATATAGTCTCTCGCTACAAAGGAACCCATACTGTGCCCCAGCAGAAAATAAGGAAGATTGCCATAGCGAGCTTTCATAATATCTGTCAGGATTTTCAAATCCTGCGAAAGTAGGTTGTGGCCTCCTTCGTAGTCAAAGAAGCCCATGGGATCCCCTGGGAGCACAGAAGCCCCGTGACCGAGATGATCGTTGCCGCACACGATAAAACCATGGTCACAAAGGAAGTTGGCAAAATCATTGTAACGGAAAACATATTCGCACATACCATGAGAAATCTGCACGATGCCCTTGACAGGACCTTCTTGTGGAGACCATATATAGTAGGCAATTTTATTTTTTTGATTGACGCTGAGAAATTCTTCTTTTTGGATACTCGACGGCATGGCCAGGCCTCCATTTCCAGAAAAAATAAAAAAGGGAAGACAGCCTCCTAGCCAAACCAAGTTTGGAAGGCGGCTTATGTAGGATTATACTTCTTTTAATTCTACCGGATGCAGTTCGCCTTCTGAATCCACTGTATAAAATCCTATGTTTTTATTGCGAAATTTGCGCCACAGTTTTTGAAGAATGCTGTTTTCCTGCTGCGGCATACCAGTAATCACATTAGCTACCCGATTTTCACGGATATACCGAATCAGGCATTTGAGGGAATCACTGTCATAATAGACCGTCATGACAGCGTTGTTTTGCTTAGAAACATCGAATAGATGCTCCAATGCATCACCGTTAGCGGGAAGGGAAGGACTCGCAATGTGAAGAGCGTTCAGGTCGGTATTGGAGAGGTCTGCAACAACCCGTCCTGCCCGGATCAGCCTTTCACATCGGTATTGGTTGGTCACACAGACCAGGGTTTGCTGCTTTTGCCGCAGCTCCAGCTCATCAGTGCCGCTGGGGTTATTATGAAACATCAAGGTGAAAAACCTCCACAACATCCGCATAGGCGGAGTGATCTGCATCTATCCGAAATAAAGCACAATTTTTGATGCAATTTAACTAATAGTTTTCTGTTTGACAATGTCATTATACAACATAATTGTTAATAAACTATAGACTTTTCAAAAAACGTCAGGGGATAAAAAGAAAACCATTTGAGAATAGACCGTAAAAAAAGAAGAATTTTGCCAAAAAGAAAAGGCCGCTTCTAAGCGGCCTTTTCAGAGACTGTTAAAGGTTGGGAGCAGTTGTAAAAACGGCAGTCAACACTTTATCGGAATAGTTGATCAGCTGGTAGGGGGTATGCTCTGGAATAAACATGGTATCGCCTTCCTCCACATGGAAGACTTCTTGGGTGGCGGGAATAAAGAAGGTAATGGGGCCTTCTTTTACATAGAGGACAGTGTCTCCGTCTGATTCAATGACCTCACTTGCCCTAGAGCCAGTTCCGCCAGAGGGAATAATCATTTCACCCACATGGACAAAATCGTTGCTGATAAACAGATTGATTTTAATGGGATAAGTTTTGCCATAGATGGTATGCAAGCAGTTTTGAGAGGTTACTTTGAAAAGTTCACCGGTCGCACGGGCGGAAGGGCCGTCGACTGGGAATTTTCCCACATCTTGAATGTTCATTCTTTGCCCTCCTCCTTTTCATATTTCAGCAGTTTCATGGTGTCGTAATAGCCGTCTGGCGGGCCGCTTTCCTCCCACATCTTGGGCGCGATCACAAAGAAAATAACCGCTTTTTTATTGGTGAAATTATAGGCCTTATGGGGGGCCTCCTTGGGGAGAAGAATGACCTCACCAGCGGAGACGTCCTCAACCTGTCCCAATTTGGGATTGAACATGGTGACGGTGCCTTCCAGCACATAATATACTTCATCGCCGGAATGGACATCTACAGGATCAAAGGTGCTGCCAGGGGCGAGCTGATATTGACCGCAGGTCAGATGATCTGTGCTGGCGAAAATCCAGTTTAGGTCACTGGCATGGGGCCTTTCCGGTGTGTAGATGAACTTAGGGCAGTCGGCCTTGGTAACCATAGTTGGCTTTTTTTCTCCCGGCAAACAGGGGAATTTGCCGAAATAGGAAGGCGATTTGGCCATAGTTCTTCACTCCTATTACAATAAATTTGGACAGGAAAGCCGGGCAGCCAGTCCGGCTTTCTTTCCATCTCGTGCCTAAGCTACAATGAGAGGAGCAACTGGCTGACCTATCACTCCTTGGGTTTCCATGTCCGAAGAAAAGACTGTCAGCCATCCTCTTGTTGCAGCGTTCGATTTAAGCAGGTTGAGCCACCGAATGCCGGAGAGTTCGCGTCACGCAATAGATTGAATCGGCAACGAGAAAAGATGGATTCCGGTTGCAGATTCTTTGTATTGGAGGAATGTGAATGAACTGCGTTGGCATCGATGTTTCCAAGGGTAAGAGCATGATTGCAGTCATGCGCCCTTTTGGAGAGGTGGTAGTCTCGCCCTTTGAGGTACTTCACACCGACAGCGAACTGAGCAAGCTGGCAGGGCTGCTCAAAAGCCTGGACGGCGAGACCCGTGTGGTGATGGAATCCACAGGTAATTACCACGCGCCGGTGGCCTGGCTGCTCCACGACGCGGGGCTTTATGTCTCGGTAATCAATGCAATGCTGGTGCATGACTACGGAAACAACAGTTTAAGACGGGCCAAGACCGACAAGAAGGATGCCGT
>NZ_JBBEWN010000022.1:0-32185 GCF_038739695.1 Zongyangia acetica
TTCTCCATTATAGCAGCTTGGACGTTGCTTCTTGCTTAAGCTCTAAACTCCCACCGGCATAGCCGGCGGTTTTTGAAGCCCCAGCGACTTACCGCTGGGGCTTCTTTGCTAAAGCATAACAAAAATAGCGCGGCATCGTTTAGATGCCGCGCTATTTTTACCTATTGATATATCTCGACAAAGTTGAGGCCGTTCTAATTATTTTGAGAACAACTCATCCTCAAATGCAAGCGGATATTTAAGCCCCCACTCTTTGCGCAAAGCATCCATTAGCTCCATGGTCCGGATGGTTTTTTCGTGGGTCATGATGGGGCTTTCTGTAAGCCCTTTCTGGATACAATCTACGACATGGCGAATTTCAGGCTCATAGGCGTTGGCATAGGTTTCCACCTCATACTTTTCACCGGCACTTTTTCCCATGCGGACATAGACATTATCACAGCGGGGGAAATATTCCATTTCCACCATACCTTTTGTGCCATTAATGGAGAAATGGCGGGTCATATGAGAACGATAGGCAAGCTGCATGGTAACGGTCTGGTCTTTTCCATATTGGAAGATGATGGAGCTTTGCTCGTCGATTCCCTCTTCGCTGATTGTTCCAACGGTGGCAATCTTGGTGGGCATCTGCTCATCAAAGATCATCTGAGCAGCATTGATGGTGTATACACCAAGATCCAACAAGGCGCCGCCAGCCAGTTTGGGACGGTTATAACGGTCATTGGAACTGCCTGCGTCGGGAGACATCCGTCCAAAGATAATGTTGACCATACGGATATCACCGATCTGACCATCCTTTGCTTTGGCGATAGCCTGGTTGATAGCCGGATTAAAACGAAGCCAGAGAGCTTCCATGACGAACAGCTTTTTCTCTTCCGCAATTTTGAAGATTTCTTTCGCCTGGATAGCATTAACGGTAAAGGACTTCTCGCAGAGTATATTCTTACCATGCTCTAAACAAAGCAGCATATTTTCATAATGCTGGGAATGGGGAGTGGCCACATGGATGATATCAATTTCTGGATCGGATACAAGCTCTTCATAGCTGCCATAAGCATGAGGAATGTGATGCTTTTCTGCAAAAGCCTGTGCCTTCTCCAAGGTACGGGAACCCACGGCCCAAACCTCAGCGCCAGGTACGGACTGAATGGTTTCTGTAATCTGGCGGGCGATATCGCCGGTAGCCATGATGCCAAATTTTACTGTTTTTGCTGCCATAGTAATCTCCATTCTCCGGCGGATGAATTTATGCATTTTCCCATCACGGCCACCGGAACATGACAGGACCTATTTTCGTTGACACTTTTTATTTTACTTCAATTTTTCCAACAGGACAAGCGCGGAAAGAAAACAATCCACTTGTTTCACAGGAAAAAGACATAACTCAATCATCAAAAAGCTCGGTGGAAAGATAGCGCTCACCGGTATCAGGAAAAATGGCCACAATGAGCTTACCTGCGTTTTCAGGTCTTTGGGCAAGGATGGAAGCGGCATGGCACGCGGCTCCAGAGGAAATCCCCACCAAAAGTCCTTCGGTCCGCCCTAACTCTTTAGCAGCCCGGATGGCATCCCCATCGGTAATGGCCAACACCTCATCCACCAAAGCGGGATCATAATTTTTAGGAATAAAATTAGCGCCGATCCCCTGAATCTTGTGCGGGCCAGCTTTCCCTTGGGTGATGAGGGGGGAAGAAGCAGGTTCTACGCCAACGATCTGGATACTAGGATTTTGTTTTTTTAGGTATCTTGCCGTGCCACAAAGGGTTCCGCCAGTACCGATTCCCGCCACCAGAATGTCAATTGTACCATCAGTATCTCTCCAGATCTCGGGGCCAGTAGAAGCCTCATGGGCAGCGGGATTGGCTGGGTTGGAAAATTGGGAGGGGATGAACGCTTGGGGAAAAGAATCGGCCAGCTCCTGGGCTTTTTCAATGGAGCCCTGCATCCCTTTTTCTCCCGGAGTTAGGACAATTTCCGATCCATAGGCCTTGAGCAGTTTTTGACGTTCAATACTCATGGTTTCCGGCATGGTGAGAATCATCCGATAACCCCTGGATGCCGCGACACTGGCAAGGCCGATGCCGGTATTCCCGCTGGTGGGCTCGATGATGACAGAACCGGGCTTTAGGATCCCTCTTTTTTCCGCATCAACAATCATGGCGTATCCCACCCGATCCTTAACACTGCCGGCAGGATTGAAATACTCCAGCTTTGCAACTATCTGAGCAGAAATCCCATGTGTAGCTTCATATCCCTGCAATCGCAGCAGTGGCGTATTACCTATTAAATCATAGAGATGACCATAAATTTTTGACATAGTCTGTCGCCTCCTTTATTTCTTGTGAATAGCTTCTCTTTAACCTTAGTGGAAGAAAAAAAGAATGTCAATGAAAACTATTTTCTATCTGGACAAACAATTGCACATTCTATCTCATTGTTTTTGCAATTGACGCTAAGAATTTTAATGGGAACAGCAACTTCGAAAACAGCGAAGTTTATACAAACCAGTGGGCAGATACCAGCGCACTCGAAAACCCAAAAGGTAAAAACTTCACAGAAGTTAATGGTGTCTATGAAGTTCCCAATAATGGCAAAATAACTTTGTTATCTCTGATACTTTTGCCAATGCCTTTAGTTTGGACACCAATTCAGATACCGCTTTATATTTTCATAAAAATTTTTCCTTTCCCCTTGACAAAGTTATTCTTGGTGATTATACTAAATAACAATCAAACACCTCAAACCGTTGAATGAGAAGAGTAGGCAAAGAAAGTCGTCTTACAGAGAGTTGCCGTTGGTGGAAGGCAATAGAGGACGCTTTGTTGAATGGACTCATGAGGGCAGGACGAAAAGAGTAACACTTAGTAGTGCCTGACGGGATCTCCGCCCGTTATCAAGGGAGCCTATATGTTTGTATAGGGAGCGAGTGGACACGAAAGTGTCAATTTGGGTGGTACCGCAGAAGTTTATGGCTTTTGTCCCAACAGTATTGTTGAGACAAAAGCCTTTTTTATTTGCTTCCTTTGGAGCAGATGCTTCGCCGTCATGACCTGCGCCCTTAGGGGCGGCGCTCCCGCAAAACTCAAGATCAATTTGTAAAGGAGTCCTTATGATGAAAAAAGTACCGCACAGACTGTATCTCACCGAAGACCAGATGCCGAAACAGTGGTATAATCTGCGGGCCGACATGCCGGAACAGCCCGATCCCATGCTCAATCCCGCTACCTTGAAACCTGCTACGGAAGAAGACCTTTATCCCGTTTTCTGCAAGGAGTTGGCTCATCAAGAGATGGATGCGGAAACGCGCTATATTGATATTCCCGAAGAAATTCAGGAAATGTATAAAATTTACCGTCCCTCCCCCCTCATCCGAGCCTATAACTTAGAAAAGGCTCTCGGCACTCCTGCCAAGATCTATTACAAATTTGAGGGTAATAACACCTCTGGAAGTCACAAGCTTAACTCTGCTATCGCCCAGGCCTATTATGCTAAGAAGCAAGGACTGACCTGCCTTACCACCGAGACCGGAGCTGGGCAGTGGGGTACCGCATTGGCTGAAGCATGCGCTTATTTTGGTTTGGATCTGACAGTATTTATGGTAAAGGTCTCCTACAACCAAAAGCCATTCCGTAAAGCGGTGATGCAAACCTTCGATGCTAACGTTATCGCAAGCCCCAGTGATACTACCAATGCTGGGCGCCAGATTTTGGCTGCTGATCCCAACACTGGGGGCAGCTTGGGCTGTGCGATTTCTGAGGCAATCGAGAAGGCGATGACTACAGAAGGATGCCGGTATGTGCTCGGTTCTGTTCTCAATCAAGTGCTTCTGCATCAGTCTATCATTGGCCTAGAGAGCAAAATAGCTATGGAAATGCTAGATGAATATCCCGACATCATCATCGGATGCGCTGGCGGTGGTTCCAATCTTGGCGGTCTTATTGCTCCCTTTATGCAGGATAAGCTGACCGGAAAGGCTGATCCTCGTATCGTCGCTGTGGAACCCGCTTCCTGCCCCTCCCTGACCCGCGGCAAATACGCTTACGATTTCTGTGACACTGGAAAAGTCACTCCCCTGGCCCGGATGTACACTTTGGGTTCTGGCTTCATGCCTTCCCCCAACCACGCTGGCGGACTTCGGTATCATGGCATGTCCCCCATCCTTTCCAAACTTTATCACGATGGATATATGGAGGCTGTTTCTGTAGAGCAAACTAAAGTCTTTGAAGCTGCTACCTATTTTGCCAAGTATGAGACGATCTTGCCGGCACCTGAATCTGCCCACGCTATCCGTGCCGCTATAGATGAGGCCATCAGATGCAAAGAGACAGGAGAAACCAAAACCATCCTCTTTGGTCTGACCGGCACGGGTTACTTTGATATGACCGCTTACCAGGCTTATCATGATGGTCAAATGAACGACTATATTCCCTCTGATGCTGATCTACAAAAAGGTTTTGACGGTCTGCCTAAGGTTGACTAAATAAAAAAGCGCCCCGATGGGCGCTTTTTTATTATCACATGATTTCTAGAAAGGAAGCTCTATAGCTTCAAAACTCCCTATTGTTCATCTTCTTTCTTCTGCTGACAATCCCTACGGGAACAGCCAGCACAGCCCTGACAGCCACCGCAAGTTCCCCGGTGCTTCCAGGCATATCTGACAGCCAGTGCTACCAAGGCAACAAGAAGAATAAGGATAGCATAGTCTATGGGTTTCATCGCGTCATCCTTTCCTCAATGGATAAAGAGCGCTCCGACCTGATAGACCAAACACGCCATCAACCAAGCTACCACTGTCTGGGTTACAGAAACAAGAAGTGCACTTTTTCCGCTGTTCATTTCTCGCCTTACAGCGCTGATAGCAGCCACGCAAGGAGTGTAAAGCAGGGTAAATACCAAGAAGGATGTAGCGGCGAGAGGCGTAAAGATGCCGCCGAGGGCCTGAGGTAAGGTAGCCGTGCTGGCCCCTGTGAGAACGGCAAAAGTACTAATCACCGCCTCCTTCGCGGAAAAACCAGTGATCAACGCGGTGGAGGCACGCCAATCCGCAAAGCCCAAGGGGGCAAAAATGGGGGCAATGAACCGTCCGATACTGGCAAGCATGCTGTCCGCGCTGTCCGCTACCACATTCAATCGGGTATCAAAGGTCTGGAAGAACCAAATAATTAAGGTTGCTACAAAGATGATGGTAAATGCCCTCGTCAAAAAATCTTTTGCCTTGTCCCAGAGCAGCAGGCCAACACTTTTTGGGCTGGGCAGGCGGTAATTGGGCAGCTCCATGACAAAGGGAACCGGATTGCCCCGAAATGCTGTCTTTTTGAGGATAAGGCCCATTAGGATGCCGACAACCATTCCCAGCACATATAATCCGATCATGACAAGAGCTCGGTATCTGGGGAAAAACGCCATGGTGAACATACCGTAAATGGGCAGCTTGGCACTACAGGACATGAAAGGGGTCAGCATGATGGTCATTTTACGATCCCGTTCACTAGAAAGGGTACGTGTCGCCATAATGGCCGGTACAGAGCATCCAAATCCAATAAGCATGGGGACAAAGCTGCGGCCAGAAAGGCCAATCTTCCGCAGAAGTTTATCCATGACGAAAGCAACACGGGCCATGTATCCGCTGTCCTCTAACAGGGAGAGGAAAAAGAACAGTACCACAATGGTGGGAATAAAGGAAAGCACGCTGCCCACTCCAGCAAAAGCTCCGTCAATAATGAGAGAGTGAATCACTGGGTTAATTCCGTACGCAAGCAGTCCCTCACTGACAAGATTTGTTAGCGCATCGATCCCCTGGGAAAGCAGGTCGCTGAGAAAGCTTCCCACAACGCCAAAGGTCAGCCAGAAGATGACCAGCATAATGAGCAAAAACACCGGTATAGCCAGATATTTATTGGTAAGCACATTGTCAATCCGGACACTGCGGATATGCTCACGGCTTTCTTTGGGCTTGATAACGCAGTCGGTACAGAGCTTGTCAATAAAATTATACCGCATGTCAGCCAGCGCCGCTTTTTTATCGGTTCCAAGCTCCTGCTCCATCTCGGTGATGCTGTGCTGGATCATATCCTTCTCATTGTCAGATAACTGTAGCATCTCCTCTACCGGTCCATCTCCCTCCACCAGCTTGGTGGCCGCAAAGCGCATGGGCAAGCCTGCTCGCTCTGCATGGTCTTCAATGAGATGGGCGATGGAGTGGATGGTTCTATGTACGGCGCCGGAGCAAAAGTCCTGGCGCTTGGGGAGCTGTCTGCGTTCTGCCGTACGCATGGCGCGGTTGATGAGTTCATCGATTCCCTCATTCTTCGCTGCTGAAATGGGGACTACAGGTACACCCAGTTCTTCTGAAAGCTGATCGATTTTGACTGTCCCCCCATTGGATCTCATCTCATCCATCATATTCAGCGCAATGATCATAGGAACACCCAACTCGATGAGCTGCATGCTCAGATAAAGGTTTCTTTCTATGTTCATGGCATCCACAATATTGATGATGCCATCTGGATGATGCTTTAAGATGAAATCCCGGGTGACAATCTCCTCCGATGTATAAGGCGACAGAGAATAAATTCCCGGCAGATCCACCACAGTTGTGTCTTTATGTCCGCGGATAACACCATCCTTGCGCTCTACTGTTACACCCGGGAAATTGCCCACATGCTGATTAGAACCCGTCAGTTGGTTAAAAAGGGTTGTTTTTCCGCTATTTTGATTTCCTACCAATGCAAAAACCATGCTTAATCCTCCTCGACCTCTATGTTTTTTGCATCGTCAATGCGCAGGGTCAGCTCATAGCCGCGGAGCATTAACTCGATGGGGTCTCCCATAGGTGCCACCTTTCGGACCATCACCTGGGTCTTTGGGGTCAATCCCATATCAAGAAGCCGGTCTCTCAAAGCGCCTTCTCCATTGACCGCTACAATCCGCGCTTTTTTCCCAATTTTAAGCTTATCCAGCGTTTTCAATCTCTTTCCCCTTTTCCTTGATAGTTTCGCATTATATTCTATCTTATTTTACAGCTACATCTTATAAAAAGCAATAAAACCGCCTTCTGTTAGCATAAGCTAACCTTCAATTTTCTCTCGCCACGCCTCGGGATTTACCATATGGATAGGTTTTCCCCTCATGAACGCTTGCAGGTTCTCTGCCACCATCTCTACCAACCGAATGCGTGTATCTCGCGGTGCCCAGGCAATATGTGGCGTCACAATACAGTTGGGAGCTTGCAAAAGCGGGTTCTCCTTATCCGGTGGCTCCACAGACAAAACATCTACCCCTACAGCGGAAAGCTTACCACTTTTTAGGGCCTGTGCCACATCCTCCTCCTGAAGGATAGGCCCTCTCGCCGTATTCAGCAGGATTGCTCCGTCCTTCATCTGGGAGATAGTCTCTCTATTAATCAGGTGCCTTGTTTCGGGAAAGAGGGGGCAGTGGATGGAAATAATATCGCTTTCCCGCAAAAGTGTAGTAAAGTCGGCAAAATGAATTTGTTGGGTTTCCATGGCCGGATCCGGGTGACGGCGGGTACCCAACACCTGCATGCCAAAGGCTTCCGCTATTTTGGCTGTACGATATCCGATTTCTCCCATGCCAATAATTCCCATGGTTTTCCCTCTCAGTTCCAATAGCGGCTGGCGGCTGTAATATTGTGGCCCTTCTTCCCAGCATCCTGTATGGGCAAGACGGTCAAAATCAGAGACATGCTGGCAGATTTCCAGCAAAAGGGCAAAGGTATGCTGCGCTACCGCCTCTGTAGAATATCCCGGCACATTACAGACGATGACACCATGTTCTGTCGCCGCATCAATATCCACAATGTTATACCCTGTGGCAAACAATCCCACATATCTGAGCTGAGGACAACATGCAAACACTTCCCTTTGTATTTGGGTACGAGTACAAAGGATAGCCTTCGCATCTCCGATACGTTCTACGACTTTTTCCTTGGGCGTACTAGAATAAACCGAAACTTCTCCTAAAGACTCCAGGGGTTCCCAGGAAATATCACCGGGATTTACGGTACCGCCATCTAAAACTACAATTTTCATTGAGCTATCCCCTCTTTCTATCGTCCTACCATTGTACCACAAAAATGTCGTTAAATACGATTTTTCAAAAACCCAAATTCTCAGCTTCTGTGCCTGATAGAAAAATCCAGTAGAATATTACCGTCAAATATTCCCCATAGAAAATAATAAAAGGCAATTCCCACTCTCAGTAGGAACTGCCTTTTATTATATTTGTCCTGATTTAATTAATTTTGCTCATATACCCCAATGCATTCTGTAGTATTCGAACAAATTGACGACTATCGTCATGTCCCAAATACTCCATTAATCCCTTGTTCTTTTCAATCATCATCTCTTTTGCCTCATCGTACACCGCTTCGCCCCGATCGGTTAGCTTTACCCTAACCACCCGGCGATCCAGCTTCGAATAGACTCGAGTGACCAGCCCTTGTTCTTCCAAAGAATTAATGACAGGGGTGATACTGGGCGGGGTTACCCCCAGCAATTTGCCAATGTCAGAGGTTTTGATCCCCTCTCTATGCTCATCCTCTTGGGATTTAATACATACAATGGCATTGAGCTCCGTTGACTTCATTCCAGGATATTTAATTTTGGATGTACTTGTTCTTCCAAATAACGCCAGCAACTGTACCAGGTTCTCAACAGTCTCTCTATCAGACATCTGTTCACGCTCCTAATATTTGCTGGCAAAATATTGAGACCCTGTAATTATTTTAGCGCAGTTCCTCACAAAATTCTTAGCCCTGAAAAAAACAGTTTGTGAACAATTTGGAAATCCATCTTCCCATTCTCATAGAGCACTTCATAAAAAAGCGGCTGCTTACGCAGCCGTTTTCTCATTTATTTAAGGGATAGGAACGGATACATTGGGTGGGACACGCCTCTTCACAGGCATGACAATTGGTGCATAGCTTGGGGTCGATAGACGCTAAGTTCTCGGTAACTTTTGCCGCTCCTGTGGGGCAGACCTTTTCACACTTTTTGCATCCAATACAGCCACGGCTGCAGACCTTTCTCGTAAAGGCTCCCTTGTCATGGGAAGAACATCTTACAAATACCAAGTTGCTTGTAGGCCGCAGCTCAATAATAGAATTGGGACATTCCCTTACACACATACCGCAGCCTGTGCACTTTTCCTTATCGACGACAGCAATTCCATTTTCCAAATGGATCGCGTCATACATACAGACCGCTACGCAATCGCCAAATCCAAGACAAGCGTGGCTGCATTTGCCACGGCCCTGATAAAAGGTATTGCAGGCAGAACAGGTCTGCGGGCCACGATATTCCATGGCGTAACCGGTGGCGTCGCAATCTCCCCCGCACCGGACAACAGCAGACATCCTCTCTACATTGGAAAATTCCACCCCAAGGATTTCACTGACAGCCCGGGAAGTATTTTCACCGCCAGGAATACAAAGATTCGTTTTGACCCCCTCTGTGGACGCCAATGCCTTGGCATAATCATCGCAGCCGGTATAACCGCAGGCACCACAGTTGGCTCCTGGAAGCGCTTCTCTAATCTGATCAAATTTGGGATCGCTCTTCACCGCCATAAACTTAGCCGCTAAGGCCAACAGCAGTCCGGCAATCAAGCCGAGAGCTGATAGTATGATGATTGGCAATACAACAGTAGTAAACATGACAACCTCCCTCTACTCTCGGCTTATTTGAACAGCCCGTCCACGACACCTACAAAGCCGCCGAAGGACAGGGATACCATGGAAGCCGCCGCCAAAGTGATGGGCATTCCCTTAAAGGATTCTGGGATATCACAGCCTTCCATCCTCTGACGTACACCGGAAAAGAGGACCATGGCCAGAAGAAATCCGAGCCCGGCACCGGCGGCGTTGACAATGGACTCAAGGAAGTTGTAATTGTTGTCCACATTGAGAAGTGTGACACCCAGCACCGCACAGTTGGTGGTAATCAGGGGAAGATAGACCCCCAGAGACTTGTGAAGCGCAGGAATGAACTTTTTCAGGACAATTTCTACCAACTGGACAAAGGCCGCAATGACCAAAATAAATACCAGGGTATTCAGATAGGTTAAGTCAAACTGTAACAGCAAATACCGATAGATCGGATAGGTAACGGCAGAGGCCATAATCATTACAAAGGTGACTGCCAAACCCATACCTACAGCAGAATCCAACTTCTTGGAAACACCGAGGAACGGGCAGATGCCCATAAATTTGGAGAGGACAAAGTTGTCAACCAAAATAGCGCTGACTAGTATCATAAATATCTCTTTCATAGCTAGCACTCTCCCTCCTTAGTTTTTCCGCATTGCTCCGCCATGGGGCAGGCAGCACATCCCGTGGATTTCTTCACCGTCTTGCCTTTTTTCCTTGAAATAAATTGAACTGCCGCAATAACGCAGCCAAATACAAAGAAACCTCCGGGAGCAGACGCCAAAATCTTCATCGGCTCCACCGACGCTGGCAGGACCGTCAGCCCAAACCAAGTGCCCGAACCGATGATTTCACGGATTGAACCGATGATCAGCAAAGCCATGGTGAAACCTAGTCCCATTCCTAAGCCGTCAAAGAAACTATCCAGCACCGTATTCTTGCTGGCGAACATCTCCGCCCGGGCTAGAATGATACAGTTGACCACGATCAGGGGGAGGAAGATGCCCAATTCCTTATCCAAGAAGGGCACGTAGGCCTGTACCAACAGCTGGATAATGGTGACGAATCCAGCGATTACTACAACATACGCCGGAATGCGTACCTTATCGGGAATTACGTTTTTCAAAAGAGAGATCACTACATTGGAACCGATCAGGACAAAGGTCGCGGCCAAACCCATACCCAGTCCATTTCTGGCCATGGTTGTTACGGCCAATGTAGGGCAGGTACCCAAGAGAAGCACCAGCGTAGGATTCTCTTTGATGATACCATTGAGTAGGATTTTCATTCTGTTCATCTTAGAGTTCCCCCTTTACCTGGTCATAAGCAGAAAGCGTCGCATTGAGTATCCCCTTCATGGCATTGGAGGAAACGGTAGCTCCTGCAATGGTTTGGACATCATCTACATCCCCAGTCTTCCCCAGGAACTGGTCAAGGAAATCTGGTTCCGCCGTTTTGGTACCGACTCCCGGCGTCTCGCTGGATGTTAGCACCTTTACCGCCACAATGGCTCCGTCAGCGTCCAGTCCGGTCATGACGGTAATATCCCCGCCATAACCTTTCCCCACCGCCTGAACGGTGATACCCGCTCCATTCGTTGCCTTATATACCTCAACAATGCCCTGGTCTATCAGGGTCTGGTCAATTTCGATTTTTTCAAAGTCATCGCCTTCCGGCAGGACTTCCCTTCGGGCCGCATTTGCTTCTGCTTCTCCCTGCGCCGCGATGACCGGTGCGGTCAGCTGGTAAGTTCCCACCAGACAAGCGGTAACGACCAAACAGATGAGAAGCAAAACTACGGTAGGTTTCACAATCTCTTTCATCGTACTCATGCTTTCACACCTCCAAACACTCTCGGACGGGTGACTTTCTCAATATAGGGGGTGAGGATGTTCATGAGCAATATCGCAAAAGAAACCCCCTCTGGATAAGAGGCAAAATTCCGAATTAGTAGGGTAATCAGTCCACATCCTACGCCAAAGATAAGCTTACCCCAGAAGGTAACAGGGGTAGTTGCATAATCCGTGGCCATAAAGATGGCGCCCAACATCAGTCCTCCAGAAAGGATCTGGGCCACAGGATCCAATCCCAGCAGGAAGCTTCCCACAAATACGGTACCGATAAATGCTACAGGCGCCATGGGATTGATGATCCTACGAATCACCAGATAGACCCCGCCGATGAGCAGGGCAAGCGCGCAGGTCTCCCCCAGACATCCGCCGTTGATCCCCAAAAACAAGTCCAGATTGTCGGGAGCAGCCGCCGCAGGATCAGACAAAAGGGCCAAGGGGGTTGCTGTGGTTACAGCCTCCGCATTCCGGTAATAGAAAGGTTCCACCCAATTGGTCATAGCGCTGGAAAAGGAAAGGAACAAAACAATTCTTCCCACAATGGCGGGATTGGCAAAATTCTGCCCAATGCCGCCGAAAAGCTGCTTGACAATGACAATAGAGACAAAGCAGCCAATGACCGCCATCCAAATAGGGATGGTGACCGGCAGATTAAAGGCCAAGAGCATACCGGTAACGATGGCGGATAGATCGCTGGTCGTATTGTCTTTTTTCATCAGAGCCCTGTAAAGGTACTCAAAAAACACACAAGAGACTACACAAACCGCAGTCACCAAAAGTGCCCGGAATCCAAAGATGACAACCGAGGCTATCAGCGCAGGAATAAGAGCGATGATCACATTCAACATGATCTTTTGTGTCGTCATGCCATCTTTGATATGGGGAGAAGATGTTACTATCAATTGGTTGTTCAATGTGTTCACCTCTTACTTCTTCATTGATTTTCTCACAAGATTTTTTGCCAACTTATTGGTTGCCACCAGTTGACGCTTGGCAGGACATACATAGGCACAGCAGCCGCATTCCATACACAGCATCACCTTTAGTGGCCCCGCAAGGGCTTCCGTCTGCTTGAGATGATACGCCTTTTCAATAGCTGCGGGCATCAGTCCGATAGGGCATGCCCCGCCGCACCTTCCGCATCGAATACAGTTGGTTTCCTTTTCACGGGACACCTGGCTCTCATCGAAAGCGATAATGGCGTTATTATTTTTAATCACTGGATAATCCAGGTCAAAGACGTCAATTCCCATCATGGGACCGCCCATAAAGACCTCTTTGGGTTCTTTCTTCAGTCCGCCACAAAAATCGATGACACTCTGGAAGGAAGCTCCCAATGGCACCATAACATTTTTCGGATGAGCCACTGCTCCGCCATCCACCGTAAGCCGGCGGGAAACTAGGGGCATTCCCGTCTTCATATACCGCGCTATAAAAGCGACCGAACTCACATTGAGGGGAATCACTCCCACATCCGCAGGGATCATTCCCTCACCTACCACACGCCTGGTAGTGTTATAGATCAATACTTTTTCTGCGCCCTGGGGATAGACGGATTTAAGGGGAACTACCTGGATTCCCTGTTCCTTTTCTACCATCTTTGAGAGAAGCTTGATCGCCCTGGGCTTGTTGTTCTCAATCCCGATATAGCATTTGGCAATCGAAAGATAATGCATCACCAACTTGATTCCCTCAACGATATCATCGGGATTCTCCATCATTTCCCGATAGTCCGCGGTGATAAAAGGTTCACATTCCGCCGCGTTGATAATGAGGGTATCCACCTTTTCTGGATGTTTGGGATTGAGTTTCACATGGGTGGGAAAACCTGCTCCTCCCAATCCTACTAGTCCGCTTTTGCGTATGGCGGCCAAAAATTCTTCTTTGGTTGAGACAGATGGGATCTGTATCTCTTCACTGATGGTCTGCTCCCCATCGCTCTCAATCGCGACAGCAGATGTGCGCATTCCCATGGGATTGATAAACTCACTGATCGCTGTCACCTTGCCGGAAACACTGGAATAAATAGGCGCGGACATCGGAGACCCAGCGTCTCCGATGAGCTGCCCCACCTTGACCTGGTCCCCCACCTTGACCATTGGCTCACATGGTGCTCCCATATGCTGGATCATGGGAAGCAGCACCCTCTCCGGCACCGGCATCATCTCGGTAGCACAGTCCATGGTATTTTTATAGTGCGGCACCGAAATGGAGTGCAGAGATTTTTGTACAAACTTTGACACGTCGTTTTCCTCCATTTACATATTTGCTGGACCACAGTGGAATCACTACCTTGCGCGTTATGCTTTTCCACGCGCATTTTCTGTCCACTTTCGGATGATACCGCTGCAGCAGTCAGCTAAACTCCTGTTGATCCTCAGCGGATTTTATTTTGCAGCCTGTTGAGAACAGGCATGACAACCCTGACAGTCAGTCCTGTAATCAGCCCCATGCCAATTCCGGACAGAATCAGCACAGGCAGGTAATATAGGACCATTTCCGTTTGCAGCAAAAAAGATGCTGCTACCAACTGGCCAATATTGTGAAACACGGCTCCCAGAATGCTCACTGTAAGATAGGAAACTTTCTCTTTCAAAATGACAGATACTCCCACCATTACTGCTACCGAAAGAATTCCTCCGCTTAAGCTGAGAATCCCCGCCACAGTACCACGGGTCAAAAGCACAAAAATAGATTTGAGCACAGCAATCAGCAGCGCTCTTTTTTTCCCCACGCAGAACAGCGCATACATGGTGATAATATTGGAAAGGCCCAGCTTGACACCGGGCGGTAAAAAGGCCACCGTCGGAAGCAAACCTTCTAAAAAGGCCAATGCCATCGACAGGGCAAACAACATTCCTGTAAACGCAACCTGATAGGCAGGGCGGGTTTTTCCTTCTGTATCTGTTCTCATTTTTCTACTGCCACCCCTTCATAAAAGGTGTAGCCGGTACTCTCATCTATCTGGCGGATGGAGTCCAGAATGCCCTGGGAAGCATATACATTTTTATCCTTGTCCACAATAATGAAATCAAACATATCGTTATCCGCATATGCCAGCACCTTGTCTTTTCCCATCATAAAAAGAGTGGTCGACAGAAAATCCGCCAGCATACCATTTTCACAAATTGCCGTGGCCTGAATCAAATCGGTTTCACAGGGATAACCTGTTCTTGGATCTATCACATGATGATAGCGTTTCCCATCCTGTTCAAAATATCGCTCATAGTCTCCGGTTGTGGCAATCACTTTGCCTTCTACGACGAGCTTGGCAATCACATCGTTTGCAGTACCTCTGGGATCCCGCAGCCCAATAACAAAGTCTTCTCCCTGAGACTTTGGATCAATCACCAGCACATTTCCTCCTAGGGAAATACTGGCCGCGGTTACCCCCATCTCCTCATAAATTTCCCTGACCATATCCGTTGCCATCCCCTTGGCAATGCCGCCCATATCCAAGGCCTGACCTTTTCTTCGAAGCATCACCGCCGTATTCTCTTCATCCAGCAGGATATCCTCATAGTTCACCAAGGACTTTGCCTGGTCAATTTCCTCTTGGCTGGGCACTCTGGGATGATCGGATGTAATCCCCCAAAGGCTGGTGAGCGGAGCGATGGTCACATCGAAAAGGCCGCCAGACAGTTCAGACATAGACTTTGCTGTACTGATTAAGTCAAACGTTTCCTGGGATACTTTTACATAATCGACACCTGCATTGGCATTGATCTTTGAAATTTCAGAGTCATTCAGGTGCATGGAGAGTTTTTCTTCAAAACGGCGGAGCTGCTCATTGACTGTGTCCGCCACTTCCTGACCATGAGAACTCACAACGGTTTGGGTAATAATTGTATCCATGATGAACTGTTCTGTTTTGACCGTCTTGTCCTTTCGCGCATTGTATATTCCATCAAAAATGGCGACTGCGGCAATCGCCACAGCGGCCAGAGTAACCCAAAGTATGGTCTTTTTCCTTTTTGTCAACTACCACATTCCCTCGCTTTTCTATCATTGACATGACCATCTGTCATATCATTTATTCTATACTATTCTTGGTTTAAATTCAAACTTTTTTACATGCTACAGAATAAAAGTTTAACCAGATTTTTCTTCACTTTCTACAATCTTGATAATAATTTAGCAGGCCCTCCTTAAGATGACAAAATGCCCCACGGATAACGACAGCATATTTTGGCTCTTGGTGAGTAAAATATACAAGAGCACAAAAGATTTGATCTTTCCAATTGTATTTCATTGATAGACAAAAAGATAGGAGGAGTCCTTATGAAAAAATTTGCAGCCGTTATGCTCAGCTGCCTGTTGATTGCTGCCGTGTTGTCCGGTTGCGGCGCATCTATGAAAGATGGTACCTATCGGGCCGAATATGACGCATATTCCCACGGCTACAAGGAATTTGTAGAGCTGACCGTCAAAGATGGTAAGTTTACCGATGTCACTTTTAACGCTGTCAGTGAAGCGGGCGAACTCAAAACCGACGATGTGGAATATCAAGAGTCTATGGAGTCCGTCAGCGGCACCTATCCGGCGAAATTTTATCCTGAACTGGCTCAAAAGTTAGAGGATACCCAAGACATTGATAAGGTCGACAAGGTTGCGGGTGCAACCAATTCTACTGTAAGTTTTAAGACTTTGGTAAAAACGCTTTTGAAAGAAAACGTCAAAAATGGAGATTCCACTACCCTGGTCGTGGAGAGTGAGGCTGAAGGCTAATGAACAAAAGGGAGAGGTGATCGCCTCTCCCTTTTTCTTGTTTAGTTATCACCTTCATCTTTCGTTTCTCCCGATCTGTTATCTTTTCAGCTGTTCATCGATAGGAGTTTATATTATACTAGAAGAAAATGCAGATTTATGATTTTTGTTACAGGCGGACAGCAAAAGGAGCTTTTTCATGGAAGAGAGAATCATCCAGCGGGGTAACGAAACCATTTCCTATACCCTGCAACGGAAAAAAGTGAAAAATATCAATGTACGTGTGACACCTGAAGGCAAGGTGATGGTATCGGCGCCCAAACGAATTGCCCTTGCCACGGTAGAAGGTTTTCTTCTCTCCAAATTTGATTGGCTGCTACTACATATGCGGCATAAAGATCAAACGGAACATTATAGCAGCCCTGCCGCCTGCGGTTTTGCTTTCTTTTTAGGCCGGCGGTATCCTTTGGTTATTACGGATCTGGGCCATCCCAACGTCCATTTGAGCGGAGGGCTGTTGGTTGTTTCTGTGTCAAAAAAGGAGGACTCTGCCAGCATTGACCAAGCCGTTAGAAATTGGTACCAACAGCAGGCACTGTCTCTGCTTCCCCAGATTTATACTGCCGTGGCAGAACCCTTTTGTTCCGGCGAGCATCCTATACCACAGCTTTTCTTGCGCCAGATGTCGGCAAGCTTTGGCAACTGCAATCACACACAAAACAGAATCACCCTGAATAAACGCCTCATCCTGATGCCCCAAAGGTGTATTCAATATGTAGTGATCCATGAACTATGCCACACTCTGATTCCCAACCATAGCCCCGCTTTCCATGCTCTTGTCCAAACCTTCGTTCCTAAAGAAAAAGAACTTCGGGCCGAGCTCAATGAGCTTTATCGCATCTATGGGGAAATGATGTAACAATCCCGGCAAATTGCCGGGATTTTTGTCACTTATTCTTCTTAATCTTGGTTGACGTATTGCTGGTACAAGGCGACAATGCGTGCCCATGTAAGGGGCCCCACCGCTCCGGTTAGGGGTAAACCTCTTCCCTTTTGTATTTCAAGGACCGCCTGCTCTGTAGGTTCATCAAAAATACCCGTCACTGTCACCGGAGGAATAGCGGGATCATTGGCAGAGATTGCAGTTAGGAACCTTTGCAAAGCCCTCACATCATCCCCCTCCATTCCAAGGGTCAAGTGCCGTCCTGGATAAATCTCATCACTGGCTGAAAGATATTCCTCCGGCAGGTTGCTGATCGTAGCACGATAGATTTCTGTCAGTTTGTTCCAGGTATCCCGGTTGACCTCTCCTGTAGGCTCAATGCCATAGGCCTGCTGAAAGGTGCGAACCGCGTTGGCGGTCTCCGGACCGAAGTACCCATCGGGAGCGATAAAGGGGAAGCGGTTATCAAAGTAGCCGATCACGGCCAAATAATACTGAACAACACGAACCTGGTTGCCGCTGTCCCCCTCCCGCAAGACGGTGGCAAAAATGCGGTCGGCCTCAGAAAGGGTAATCCCTTCGGATGTTAACTCTGCTAGGTTTTTCACACTGTTATACAGGTATTTGATTTTATACCAGGTGGCCTTTCCCACAATCCCATCCACTGGCAGGTTAAAAATCTCCTGAAATTTCCGCACGGCTGCATCGGTCTGCAAATCAAAAATTCCATCGGTTGGATCAATTTTGGGAATGGCAGGATAATTGTCGCCAATGCGGTTGAGCTGCCGCTGTATTGTCCGGACCTCTTCTTGTGCGCTTCCCAATCGCAGCGGTACCCCAGGATAGGAGGGGATGTTATCCTCCACCGGTGCGTTGGACACTATATTTATATCATCTCCATAGTAATGCTGCAAAATTTCGTAGGGCGTCATTCCCTGGTTGGCCAACTCCACAGTCCCCCATTGGGAGAGTCCAGGACAGGTACTAGTGGTCCCGTTGCAGTATTGGGTAAAATAGGGAGAGATGCTTTCCCCTTTGACCACATAATTGTTGAAAATATCGTCCACAATCTGGCTGATATTTTCATAAATATCCCGGTTTTCTACAAAATACTGATCATATTGGGTTGAATTGGTAATATCAAAATCATAGCCTCTGCTGCGATACCATTCAGTGTAAATCCGGTTGAGCGCAAAAGAAATCTGCGCCAAGATATTGGCCCGGATTGCGCTTTCCGGCCAGGTGGGATATATTTCACTGGAAGCAACATTCTTAATATATTCTATAAAAGGCACCTCTACATTCCGGGCCGGCTCATCCGGACGGCCCAGATGGACAGTGATTGTTGTTGGAATTGTCGGCACTGCGTATTCCGGCATCTGGATCCCTCCCATCTATTCCTGCGGTAATTCTTTGGGAATCAGACGGATGGGCAAAATAGATTTTATCCCTTCAAACACCGGCGTATTTTTAAATACCTGCTGATGATAGTTGGGATGGGTCGCCGTAACATTATAGGTGGCAAAAGGTTGTTCAGATTCAGGATGCTGGGATAGATTTTTATCCGGTGTTGGTAGATTGATATGATCGATAATCCCATCTGCGTCTGTTGTCAGCCGATAAAAGTTTCGAGGGCCATCGGTAAAATTGCGGTCAATAGATATCTCTACCCCTTCTACCGGCATGGTACCCCTGCCTGTAAAAGCCTGAATTTTCATCAGTCCCCAATGGGGGTTCCGCTCAAGGAATTCCCCATAGGTCATGGTTTCTTCGATAGGATCTGTCCCTGCCTCTTTGCTGTTCTGCAAGCTGGAACGCTCTGGTACCTGTTGTTGGTTTTCTGATCCATTTTCTCCTGTAGTGTTTGGTCTAGATTCCCCAGTAATAACTGGCGTCATATTGACTGTGAGAGAAGGCTTCTGTTCCCATCGCTTTTCTACGTTATCTTCTGAAATCTTTGGCTGCTGAGGGGCTTCCCTTTCCGAAGCTGACAAAGGCCATTGGGAATTTTTCTGCTTGGCAGCCATCGTCAAAAGCTCCTGTCGGTATTTTTCCACCATTTTGTCAAACTGCATTGTTTCCATCGTTGTCCCTCCATCAATACATATACTACAATATAGTGGTTTTATCTCATTTATGTTCCAAATCAGCATAATATAAGTAAAAAACGGGATACACGCAAGCTTTTGGACTTGCGAGTATCCCGTTTAGGTTTATAAAGACAACTAGGAAAGTTCCAGCTTACCAGTGTAAAGCTGATAGTAAGTACCCTTTTCTTTTATAAGATCTTCATGGGTGCCTCTTTCGATAATTCTACCGTGTTCCAAAACAATAATCGCGTCACTGTTTCGAATGGTCGACAGTCTGTGGGCAATAACAAATACTGTCCTTCCCTTCATCAGATTGTCCATACCTTTTTGGACAATGCTCTCGGTACGAGTATCGATACTAGAGGTTGCCTCATCCAGAATGAGCACCGGCGGATTGGCAACAGCCGCTCTGGCAATAGACAAAAGCTGCCGCTGGCCCTGAGAAAGCTCCTCGCCGTCGCTGGTCAGCATGGTCTGGTATCCGTTAGGAAGTCTCTGGATAAACTGGTCAGCATAGGCAAGCTTTGCCGCCTCGTAAACCTCTTCATCTGTGGCATCCAGTTTTCCATACCGGATATTTTCCATTATAGTGCCTGTAAACAGGTGGGTATCCTGCAATACAATACCCAAAGACCGGCGAAGATCCGCCTTTTTAATCTTATTGATATTGATATCATCATACCGGATCTTTCCGTCCTGCACATCATAGAAGCGGTTGATCAGGTTGGTAATGGTGGTCTTTCCTGCGCCGGTAGATCCTACAAAGGCCAGCTTCTGACCCGGCTTCGCATACAGGCTGATATTGTGGAGAACCATCTTATCATCTGTATATCCAAAGGACATATCATAAAAGCGGACATCGCCCTTCAGTTCGGTGTAGGTGACGTCTCCATTTGCTTGATGGGGATGTTTCCAAGCCCACATGCCTGTTCTTTCCTTGCATTCCACAATGTTACCCTGCTCATCTTTTTTAGCGTTGACCAAGGTGACATAACCGTCATCCACTTCCGGCTCCTCATCCATCAGGCGGAATATCCGCTCTGCACCGGCCAAGGCCATGATGATGGAGTTAAACTGCTGGGCCACCTGCATGAAAGGCTGAGAAAAGCTCTTGGTGAACTGAAGATAGGATACAATGGTACCAATGGTTACCCCGCCAATTCCTCCAATCAGCAGCACGCCGCCAAAAACCGCTGTCAGCACAAAATGGATATTGCCGATATTACCCATGATCGGGCCCATAATACTGGCAAAGGTATGGGCCTTGGAGGAACTGGCATAGAGCCGCTCGTTGAGCTGGTCAAACTCCTCCTCTGACTTGCGTTCGTGGTTAAAGACCTTGATAACCCGCTGGCCGTTCATCCGCTCTTCTACAAAGCCGGTCACATTGGCCAGATCCAGCTGCTGCCGGATAAAGTACTTACCGCTATTGCCGCCCAGCTTCCGTGCCACCAGGAACATGACAAAGATCATCACCACAGCCAAGACGGTTAACAGTGGACTGAGGACCAGCATAGCGATGAAGGTAACTACTACCGTCAGGGTGGACATAAGCACCTGAGGGATAGACTGGTTGATCATCTGCCGCAGGGTATCGGTATCGTTGGTATACAGGCTCATGATGGAGCCGTTGGTGTTTTGGTCAAAATATCGGATGGGCAGTGTCTGCATATGCTCAAACATCTCATCCCGGATCCGTTTAAGAACGCCCTGTCCGATTTTGACCATTAACCTGCTATAGCAGAAGGATGCCAAAATTCCCAGCACAAAGATGCACGCCAGCACCGCCAGCGCCTGATAAAGGTCGGAAAAATCGGGATTTGCCTGACCGATCAGTGGGATAATGTAGTCATCCAGCAAAAATTTCATAGAGAGAGAGACGGAGATGGTCGCTACGGAACAAACCAGGATACAGACAAAAACAAAGATAAACTCAGCTTTATAGGTACCTGTCACATATTTCAGCAGCCGCTTCGCCGTTTCCATCGGTTTTTTTGGTCCTTTTCTCTGTGTGCTATTCATTTTCATCCCTCCCTTTTACCTGAGATTCATATACTTCCCGATAGATCTGGTTGGATTTCAAAAGTTCTTCCGAGGTACCAATGCCGTTGATCTCTCCGCCGTCCAACACAATGATCTGGTCAGCATCCTCAATAGAGGAAATTCTCTGAGAAATAATAATTTTAGTGGTGTCGGGGATCTCCTCTCGGAATGCTTTGCGGATCATTGCGTCTGTTTTGGTATCAACCGCGCTGGTGGAGTCATCCAGAATCAGGATCTTCGGTTTTTTCAGCAGCGCTCGGGCAATACAGAGCCTCTGTTTCTGTCCTCCGGAGACGTTATTACCTCCTTGAACAATCATTGTCTCGTAACCGTCGGGGAATTCCTGGACAAAGCTGTCAGCCTGGGCCAGCTTACAAACCCGCTGCACCTCTTCGTCAGTGGCGTTTTCATCACCCCAGCGGATATTGTCATAAATAGTCCCGGTAAAAAGCACATTTTTCTGCAGAACCACTGATACCTGATCACGCAGGGACTCTAGATCATAGTTTCTGACATCAATATCTCCTACCTTCACAGATCCGCTGGTTACATCATACAGACGTGGAATCAACTGAACCAAAGAGGACTTGGAACTTCCGGTGCCGCCAAAGATACCGATCATCTGCCCAGATTTAATATGCAGATTAACGTCTTTCAGGGCCAGTTTTCCATCCTTTCCGGAATAACTGAAGTTAACATGTTCAAAGTCAATATCACCATTGGGAACTTCTTTGATTGCCTCAGGGATGTTCTCCATCTCCGGTACTTCTTTGAGCACTTCGGTGATACGATCTGTAGATGCTTCTGCAATCATAATCAGGACAAAGACAAAGGAAACCATCATCAGAGACATTAAAATTTGCATGGCGTAAACCAACACACTGGTCAGTTCACCTGCTTCCATGCTTCCAAAAACAATCGCCTGTCCGCCGATGAGAACCATGACCAAAATAACCGTATACATGACAAACATCATAACGGGGTTGTTAAAGGCGACAATCTTTTCCGCTTTGGTAAACAACTGAAATACGGTCTGAGAAACCCCATGAAATTTCTTAATTTCATGATCTTCCCGTACATAGGCCTTAACTACACGGGCAGCGTTAACATTCTCCTGGACATCATTGTTGAGCACATCATACTCGTCAAATACCTTAATAAAATATTTGTGCGCTTTTTTTGCAATGAAGATCAGCAAGAACCCCAACACAGGTATTGCCGCTAAAAATAGCAGGGCAATATCCACATTGATGGTCAAGGTCATAATCCAGGACAGGATGATCATGACCGGTGCTCTCGCTAAAAGCCGGATGGTCATCATATATGCCATCTGAACGTTGGTAATATCTGTGGTCATCCTGGTCACCAGGCTTGACGTGGAAAAATGATCGATATTTTTAAAAGAGAATTGCTGTATCTTATAAAAAATATCGTGTCGCAAGTTCTTGGCATATCCTGCTCCCGCTTCAGCCGCAAACTTTCCGGCCAAGGCGCCAAAAAGCAGCGCCAGCATTGCCATGACCACCAATACAAGGCCTACCTCTATCACATAGGTGAGGTTCTGCCCCTGGATTCCTTCGTCGATGATCTTGGCCATCTGAAATGGAATCAGTACTTCCATCAGGACCTCAAGTACAACAAACAGCGGCGCCAGGATTGACTGTTTCATATACTCTCGTATAGACTTGAATAATAAGCGGTTCATACTTCTCTCCTTCCATTTTGCTGATTCAGTCCCATATCCCTTAAATTAGTCATTCTCCATCAACTGGCTTCGGTAAGATTTTCGTACATTTTTTTCAAATACCACCGTAGGTTTTCCTGATCTTTCTGTGTCAAACCCTTTACCAGCTGCTTTTCCATCTCTTCCCTTTCGGAAATTACATCTTTCACAAATTTATCTTCCTTGCCTGTGAGCCTCACAATTTTCATCCGCTTGTCCTCGTGGCTGGTAGATGTTTCAATGAATCCTTTTTCTTTCATCAATCTGAGAATATTTACAACTGTGGGATGGGATATCCTCATGAAATTTTGAATTTCTTTTTGGCTAGCTTCCTTCTCCCCTTCCCTCATTCTTAAAAAGTGCAGTATCTTCATTTGCTGCATCGTCAAGTTAAATTCCTTACAGTTTTTGTTTACTTTCTGTCCGATGGTCTCACTCAGGATTTTGATCATTGATCCGATACTTTGAGCTTCCATCACTGAACCACCTCCTTTATTTTAATATGTAGCATGCTACTTATTACTGTCGCATGCTACATATTATAGGAAATATTAATTGATAAGTCAACATCTTTCTAAAATTCTTTTCTTTGATTCCTACATCTTCGGCGAATCGCCATGACTTTTCCAGGGATGTGCGATATTCTTGTGCTAATATTCCAAAATTAAATCCACATACAAGTAGGAGAATACAAAGAAAGAACCTGGAGTCAAAACTCCAGGTTCTTTCTTTGTGTGGTCCGAGTATAATTATAGGACTTGGAAAAGTTCAGGAATATCAATGGTTTGCAAGCAAGGGGGGTATCTTAAACTGACCGAAACACAACAGTAACCTTTGTGATAATATCCCGCAGTTGGTAAGAATCTACCTCGTACTCAAGGATATCCCCGGATGTTGCAAAAGATCGTTCTGTTTCCTGAATGCCGCTGTGGGAAATATAAATTCTTCCATTGCGATGGGTAATGCTGTAATGGACTCCATTCCAGAGAAACTCCACTTCTCCATGCCATCTCATGCAGGTCTGAAAATCGCTTATGGTTGTAAAGCGATTTTGTTCCAAGGAATTGGAGGGGACAATTGTGTTTTTCATCATATAGAACCTTCTTTCAAAGTTCTTAAACTCAGGTGCGCCATCGGGGTAATTGATAGGAGGCTGTGGATCAGGGAAACCAGCAGGGTTATCCCAATTGATGGGATGATCGTGGGGATTTGTATGTGCCCAAGGTTGCCTGTGGTCAGTATAATGTCTTTCCAGTTCTGCTCGTCCATCGCTTCCAATTTTTGTATCAACACGATAGCCGTTCTTATATGTTGTTTTAATTTCTCCGGGTTTACCAAGAAAACGCTGGTCGTCAGGTTTATTTGGGCTGGGTTTCCATTTTCCACCATACGCACTACCGCCGCCCTTGTCAATCAGGAACGGCTCTATTGTATCATGATTTGTATAGAAAGAACCACCAATTTTGAAAGATTCCAGGTCTTCTTTCTGAAATCCGCGCTCGTAATTCATATACCGCCAAGAACTGCGTTCATAGTCCACATCAATAATATTTCCCTGCATCTCTGGAAACGGCGTGTTATAGCAGATGATTTTCTCCGGCTCAATGCGCCGCAGCATCTCGTTGTAGCCAGCCAGAAACCATTCCTTTTGATCACAGCGATTGTCGTGCTCAGATGCCATATAGGTGGAGACAGCAACAACACTTCCTTTTTCGATCCCCTCAAAACACAAATCAAAGGAGGATTCATCGCCCCAGTTGACGGTGGGGATCACCCGGAGCCCTTTGGATGCCCAGTAGGCGCCGCACCAGCGATTGCGGAATACATTGTATAGTTGCATGACAGGCGCCATTTCCAGGTACATACTGAAATCCGGCGACAGCACCGCACGGTAGCGGGAGAGTTTTTCAATGTCGTTGTCGGGATTCTTCCAGACTCGCTCAAAGCGGTAGTCGTAAAGGAAAAAATGCACCATGCGGTCAAGATGGTTTTGATCTTCCAGATGAGTCTTGTCAAAACCAATCAACAAAAGATCATCAAAGTCTCCGGGCTTTTCTTGGAACTAGGGAATGATGGGGATTTTTAACTTTCCTTTGCCTGGAAACTGGTTGCGAAGCAGCGTCTGACTCGTTCGGTAATTGTAGTTTTCTTCAGTCATAGATATGCCTCCTGCACGAAGTAAGAAACAAGTCCTTCTACATACAGGTTCCAAAGCGGCGAGAGTTATACATTTTCATGCAACACCGTAAAACTTATCGATCAGCAATAAAAAAATCGGAGTATCCAAATTGGATACTCCGATGGTCGGAGTAGGGAGACTCGAACTCCCGGCCTCTTGGTCCCGAACCAAGCGCGCTACCAAGCTGCGCTATACCCCGTTCCTCTGATTAACAGCAAGTAGTATTATACATGATCCTCCATTTCTTGTCAATATGAGAAAACCATTCCTTACTTTTTATAGAAATAGGTCATCACAGCCCTATTTTTGCATTTTATTTTTATCATCATTCATTTTTCGCTTCTCACCTCCATAATATCGCATTTTTTTAATTATTTCTGCATTTTTCAGCATTAATTCTTGCAAATTTATTGCATTGTTCCAACTCTTGTGCTAGGATAATATTAGATGAATAAGAAATGTAAAACAAAATGATTTAAAAGATGCTTATAAATGAGGTGATGGTATGAACCGAACGGAACAACTGCTCGCGCTGTTATGGGAACAGGCAAAGCGGGATCCGAAATTGCGAGAGAAACTATTGGCTTCAAAAAATGCGAAGGATCCCATGGATGACTTCTGCCAAAGCGCCAAACAGGCCGGATATGATATCAGCGTCGGTGAGCTTTTTGCGTTGGGCCAGGAGAGCAGCGACAACCAATGCAAAAGCACCAATGGAGGAAATCCATCTCCTTATGCGTCCTTTGAAGATGCTTACGAAAATTTTATATCCTCTTTGGAATGATAAAGAACGTCTCAGGTCATACTATCCCTGAGGTGATTGCCTATGGATCAATTTCATCCGGTTAGTTTTGGCTTTGGCGGCGATCTGGAAATGGCAGGTTACTATGATTCCTTGCCAGATGCCCTCAAACGGGCTCTATGCTACCACCTGTCAGAATTTCGCTCGGTAGATGAGCTGAAGGACTACGTAGACAAGCTCAATTCCCATGAAAAAAACGTCTGAGTTTCCTCAGACGTTTTTTTCATATAGAGCGCTTAGGGAATCATATTCCCTGCTGCCTCATAGATTTCATACCATTCTTCTTTGGTCAGCACAAGCTCAGAACCTTGGCAGCTTTCGATGAGACGCTGGCTGTTGGTTGTGCCCAGGATAATCTGCATGTTGGCCGGATGGCGGGCAATCCAGCCGGTAGCGATCGCATTTTTGGTAACCCCATATTTCTTCGCTACCTTATCCATCACTTCGTTAAGCTCTGGATATCTTTCCATATCCCCTACAAAAACACCTTCGGTAAAGCCCCACTGGAAAGGTGACCAAGCCTGGATGGTCATATCGTTCAGGCGGCAGTAATCCAAAATAGCGCCATCCCTGTCGAAACTCTGGGGAACGTCCATGTTGACAGCAATGCCAACGTCAATCATGTTGGTATGGCAGATACTCAACTGCAACTGATTGACTACAAGTTTATAGGGCACATATTTCTGGAGCAGCGCCACCTGCTGAGAATTCTGGTTGGAAACACCAAAATACCGCACCTTGCCGGTAGAATGTAGAATTGCAAATGCCTCTGCTACCTCTTCCGGCTCCACTAGGGCATCCGGCCGGTGGAGAAGCAACAGATCTAGATAGTCGGTTTTCAGCCGATGGAGGCTGGCGTCCACTGCCGCCAGGAGATGCTCCCTGGAAAAGTCATAAATGGTGTGCCCACTGGGCAGTCTGCGGATTCCCACCTTGCTCTGGAGCACCATTTTCTCCCGGATATCGTCATTCATGCCAATGGCCTCTGCAAACAGGCTCTCGCATTTTCCTCCATCGTATACATCGGCATGGTCAAAGAAGTTGATCCCCTGCTCCATAGCGGTCTTGATGTGCTTTTCTGCCGCATCTTTAGAAAGCTCGCTCAGATGCATGCAACCCATCACAATATTCGAAGCGCAAATGTCAGTATTTTTGATCTTGATATATTTCATGATAACACTCCTATCTTCCGGAAATCCGGTCCTTTTTTCGTCTACTCTTCCATCATACCCCTGCAGTTTTTAAAGTCAAGCCCTCAGAAGAAAAAACGCGGCTGGAACAAGTTGCTAAATTGACAGTCTCACTGCCAGCAGGTTATACTTAAAAAAACAGCGTTTGTTCCAATAATGTGACGGAAAGAAGTGATAACATGGAGATGCCAAAACAGACCAGAGAAGATGTAATGCAGCATCTAAAATACCTGCGGATGCTCTCCAACCAATATCCCAATATTCAGGCCGCCTCCACAGAAATCATCAATCTCCAGGCCATTTTAGGCCTTCCCAAAGGAACAGAGCACTTTATGTCCGACCTTCACGGAGAATATGAGGCTTTTATTCATATCCGCAACAGTGCTTCCGGGGCGATCCGGGAGAAGGTCGATGCCCTTTATCAAAATACTGTCACCAAGGAGGAACGGGCTGAACTCTCCACCCTAATCTACTATCCCAAGGAGAAGCTGGAGGAAATTACCTCCCGAGTTGCCGATCTGCCGGAGTGGTATAAGATCACCCTCAACCGGCTGTTGGAGCTATGCCGGTTGCTGGGAAGCAAATATACCCGGTCCAAGGTGAGAAAAGCCCTTCCGGCTGACTTTGCCTATATCATTGACGAGTTAATCAATGTCAATTATGATGCCCATAATAAAGAGGAATACTATGCCAACATTATTTCTACCATCATCGACATTGATCGGGCTGATGCCTTTATTATTGCCCTCTGCACTACCATCAAGAGGCTCATTGTAGATCGGCTCCATATTGTTGGGGATATTTTTGACCGCGGCCCTCGGGCTGACATCATCCTGGACAACCTGATGGGACACCACAGTGTGGATATCCAGTGGGGCAACCATGACATTCTCTGGATGGGTGCCGCCACCGGCAGCCGCACCTGCATTGCCACCGTCCTCAACAATTCCATCACCTACAACAACCTGGAAGTCATTGAAAGCGGTTATGGCATCAGTTTGCGTCCTTTGGCCCTCTTTGCCAACGAAGTTTATAAAAATTCCGATCTTTCCCGCTTTATGCCAAAGGTTCCCAATGAGCGGGATTACACCCTCAAAGACATGCTGCAAGGCGCGCGGATGCACAAGGCCATCGCCATTATCCAGTTTAAGCTAGAAGGCCAGATTCTCCTCCGCCATCCGGAATATAAGATGGATGACCGGATGCTGCTGGGAAAAATTGATTACCAGCACAAAACAATTGACATCGATGGGGTCACCTATTCTCTCACCGACTGCGACTTTCCCACGGTGGATCAGAACGATCCTTACGCCCTGACAGAAGAGGAAGCCCTGCTGATGAAGCAGCTAAAAACTGCATTTCAGCACAGCGAAAGGTTACAGCGTCATGTGGGCTTCCTTTATTCTAAAGGCAGCCTTTACCGTTGTTTCAACTCCAACCTGCTTTTCCACGGCTGCATTCCTCTGAATCCCGATGGTTCCCTCATGGAGTTTAACCTAGGCGGGCAGACCCTTTCCGGAAAAAGGCTGATGGATTATGCCGACACCATTGCCCGTCAGGGCTATTATGCCAAAGAAGCCACCCCTCAGAAGCAATATGGCAAGGATTTTCTCTGGTTTTTATGGTGCGGCCGCAACTCTCCCCTGTGCGGCCGGGAAAAGATCACCACCTTTGAGCGGCTGCTCATCGATGACAAAAATAGCTGGATGGAGCCGAAAAATCCCTATTACCGTTTTACCGATGACGAGGCCGTCGTCACCTTTTTGCTCGGGCAATTTGGACTGGGTTCTTCCTACTCCCACATTATCAACGGCCACATGCCCGTTAAATCAAAGGATGGAGAAAATCCCATCAAGGCCGGCGGAAAGCTCATTGTCATTGACGGAGGATTTTGCCGGGTTTATCAGCCCACTACCGGAATTGCGGGATACACTCTCATCTATAACTCCTATGGCCTCCGCCTATGCTCTCATGAGCCCTTTAGCGGCTTGGATAACGCCATTAAATTGAATAAGGATATCCTCTCTACCCAGGTGGTATTTGATCGGGCTTCATCCCGTATCACGGTTGACGAAACCGATGCTGGGCAGGGAATCCGAGAGCGAATCGCAGATCTCAAGCTCCTACTCAGCGCTTATCGGTTAGGAGCTGTCAGCGAGCGGCACGACTGACAATTTCATATCCGCTAATCATGGAAAAAAACTGGCTGTTGCATTTTTAGCAACAGCCAGTTTTATTCGCTGGGGAAAGTTCCGAAATTTCTATTCACTTTCCCCTTTTCGATTCTTTTTTCCGTGTCCGTAGCCTTGGTTTTTTCCGGCTCCCCAATGTCCCGTTTTATCCTGTTCATTTGGTCCATTGCTTCCGGCATTAGATAAGGTATTTAACAGGTCACGGATTTCTCGCATTGACATCTCTTGTATCTGCTCCGGTGTGATCTCAGGATCGAGAGCCTGTACCTCCAAAAACGCCTTATACTTTCCATAGGAAAGCCCTACCTCATGGGCCAAGGCGACCTCTTCTGTATCAGCCGCATAGCAGTAGGCATTACTTTGATCGGATGTGTATAATCTCATGCTGGAAACAATTCTTTCGCTTTGTTCTTGGTCATCCCCTACGACGGCAATGGATATGATTTCATCTTGCGACAAGTACTCTGCGATACTGGTGTTTTCCATAATCTCTTCTACCGCATTTTTATAGTCCATATTATTGACGCTTAGCGATGATGCCAGCTGCTCCCCGTCCTCATTATATCCTTTTACCGATATGACCTTATCAAAGCGATTGACACCCAACTCTAAAGATGGGTTAATATCTATGCTAATCGTTGAGGTAGGCGTAAAGTATATATGATAGCCGCCCCAACCGATCAGAAGAAGCAAAAAACAGACGGCTACTGGTATAAGTTTCTGAATGCCAAAATGTTTGCTTTTTTTGTATCCATGGGTCTCCTTGGCAAGAAAGGCTTTGGTTTTATCCTTTAAATCCTCTTCTGCGTGAATCAAATCAAAAGTTTCTTTCAGCTTGTCATTCATATTCATCACCTCCCAGCTTTTCCTTCAACTTTTTTTTGGAACGAGTCAGGAGCGTATACACCGTATTGACGTTCTTTCCAAGAATACGGCTGATTTGAGGCGCAGTATAATTCTCGTAATAATGCAGATAGACCACGTCTCTATATTTTGCTGGAAGTGACAAAACGGCTTCTAAAACTTCCCTATTGTCGGGAGGAAGTTCGGCCGCTTGTTCTATCAATTGGTCAATTGATAGCGTCCGGCTACGGAAAAAACTTTTGAGCAGATCTTTACAGGCATTAATTGTCACCCGGATTAACCATGCCCGTTCGTGTTCATCACTTTCAAATTGAATCGCACTTTGCACATATTTTAAAAATACAGTCTGAAATACATCTTCCGTATCTGTATAGTTTTTCAAGTGTACCATACAGATACGGCGAACTGTATCCGCATATTGCTCAATCGCGCGATTGGCCTCTTGTTCGCTCCTCATTTAAAAAACTCCGCATTTTTTATCTTTTGCATCTCCTATGCGCTCCATAGCCCCTACCTGCTCCATTTTGTGAGCACCTGCCACCGCCATAGTTATCGCAAACGCCATCGTTATCCGCGTCTACATAGTTTTGGCCGCAATACCGCCCCGCCGCTCTCACGCCGTCTACTATGGCCTCATAGTTATCGCAAACGCCATTATTATCCGCGTCTACATAGCTTCGGCCGCAATACCGCCCCGCCGCTCTCACGCCGTCTACTACGGCCTCATAGTTATCGCAAACGCCATTATTATCCGCGTCTACATAGCTTCGGCCGCAATACCGCCCCGCCGCTCTCACGCCGTCTACTATGGCCTCATAGTTACCGCAAACGCCATTATTATCCGCATCTGCATAGCTTCGGCCGTAGGCAGAGCCAATTGCAAATGTGCTTGTTATTCCGATGGAAATTACCAATACTGCCACAACAACGCCTAAAAGTATCTTTTTCATGTTACTTCCTCCATTTTTATAAGTTTTTTCACTTAGAATACGATTGAAACGGAGGATTCCATTCAAAAAAGAAAAATATTTTAGATAATTTATAAAAGGGATGGCCGCTGTAGTTCGGTTTCGTGGAGAACCTGGGCCACCTTGACAAGAAATCGATAGATAGGTGTAAGCAACTGGAAGTCTTGGCTGAGCTTCTCGGCCAATTGATCCGAAAACAGAAGCTGAGCGTCGGCGCTCTCTGTATAAAACCCGATATTTCTCCGTTCCAGCCAAATTTTTTGCTCTTCCGGTGCCGACTGATAACGGGGACGTTTAAAGCATTCCCCTTCCATAAGAAACAGGGACTGTTTTTGATAGGCTGCCATTGCCTGTTTAGCGTCCTTGTCCCCTTCCTGTATTAGTTTCCTCATGGTGTTCATATAATCGGTAGAAGCATGGTAGAATCCGCTTCCGTAATTAAAGCCATCGGGGCTAATTTCAAAATAAAGGCCGGGGACTTCTGTGCTGTGCATCTTGCCACGCTTAAAAATGATCCACATATGATCCCGATACCGTGATTTATCCTTGGAATAACGGGTATCTCTCCAAATGCGGCAGATGGTTCTGTCAATTTTGGGTTCGGTGGTCACCTTTGGGTCAATATCCAGCATGGTGGGCGTCAAAGCGATCACCAGCTCCCGCAAAGGCGAGATTACAAAGTCCCGGTATTCTTTTTTGTGGCTTTCAAACCACTCCCGGCTGTCGTGAAGCCGGTTTTCTATTAAAAAATCGATGGTTTTTGGGGAAAAGGGCATGGTGTTTCCTCCTTCATCAAAAACGTAGTACTTTTGCCACATCTTACTTTTTATTTTATTATTTTACTATCTCTCCTATTACAATAAATTTGGACAGGAAAGCCGGACAGCCAGTCCGGCTTTCCCTCCATCTCGTGCCTAAGCTACAATGAGAGGAGCAACTGGCTGACCAATCACTCCTTGGGCTTGTA
>NZ_JBBEWN010000023.1:0-20624 GCF_038739695.1 Zongyangia acetica
ACGTCACAACAAGCTTTTCCAGCTTCCGCCAACATCTGCTGGGTCAAGGTCACAACGACTTGGTTGTCGCTAATTTCCGCGTCATCCAGCACATTGTCGCCGGACTGCGGCTTTCTCATGGCGAATCTTGCCACAGCGCCGCTTGGGATGGTGTAGGTAACGCCGTTATCCATGAGGGTAACGGTCAAGGTACGGCTGTTCTGGTCTCCCTGTTTGGCGTATACTGGTACGATCTGCGTCTTTCCTGATAGATCAAGGGTTATGCTGTCGTTAATTTCCATCCGCGTTCACCTTCCTTTTCAGTTCATCAATTCTCGCGGATAATTCTTGGATCGCTTTGCTTAGGTAAGGAATGATCTCAAGCTGTTTGATAGAGAGTACCCCATCCTCTCCCTCGTGCACCAACTCAGGAATAATCTCCTGAATTTGCTGCGCCACATAACCTATAGCTTGATGCGATCCGGTTTCTTTCCAGTCGAATTGTTTGTGCTCTATGGCGTTTATTTTTTCAAGAGCTTTTACATCCGTATCCCTAACGTTTTCTTTTAGCTTAATATCAGATTGGTTGAGGATACTGTTCCCGCTCATATTAAGATTCTTATAAAAAATAATTTCTGAACTGCTAAAATTCGCCAGAGTAATTGTTGTGTTCGTTAGGGAAATTCCATATCTTGAGGCGATAATGAGGTCATCCCCAACGCCTCCAGCTATGTAGCGATAAGTAGAAGCGATATTGATATTGTAATTGAAAGTAGCGCTTTGATTAAAAGTGGAAGGCGCTATAACATTTAATCCTTTACCAAAAACCCTAGTAATTCCCGTTGATGAGTCAACTTCTACTCCGTTCGCCCCTCCGCCGTAATCTGCGAAAAGAATTATTTTATCCGACTGAAATGATATTCCTTTTCGGTTATTCTCCGCTACGTTTGTCACAAGCGGACAGGTTATAACCGCCCCATCGTCGTTACCTGCGATTCCAATACGATATACGGATAGGATATTTTCGTTAAGTTGGTCTTGTATGGTTAACGCCGCATAAGATGCACTCTGTTCTGATGGCCCAACAAAAACTTTATAGTTTGGATAACTAGCAGAGACCAGGTTTGAGGCTGCGATCTCCCCGGTATCCAAATTAAAATAAACCGTTGGGTTATTTAATCCAACTAGTATCCCGCTCTTAATAACATTAGCGCTCATCTGTCCTGCTGTAATGAAGTTGGCCACAATCGCCCCATCCTGGGTGATGGCGGTATCATAGGGCCCGTTATATCCGCTGGAGCTGTGACCGAATCCGCCGTTATTCCACCGCCATACATTCTGTGCCGTCTTAATGTCGGGGGTGTCCAGACTCACCGTTTCCATCCAGTTGCCGTTTTCATCCTTTACCGCCACCATATACCCGCGCCCGTTGGTGATCCAGTTGGTGGCATTATTCACCGCGTTTAAAAATGCCGAGGACTCCGGCAGCTCCTGGATTTCTTTTCCCTGGTCATAGATCGTGTCGGCTATGTTTGTGCGGGCGTCCCCCAGCTCAATACTGGTGTACCGGTCAAGAAGAGCGTCATATTCGGTTTTGACGCATTTTGCCTTTGCGGAAACTCCCAAAGTCTCGTACTGTACGGTAACCGTATCGCATAGGCCGACTCTTTCGAGCAAGGCCAGGTCTTTATATTCCTCTGTCTGGTCAAGAGGCTGAAAGGCTACTGAGATGCTCACTGTCGGAATTCCTATGTCGTTGTCATCAACATATTTTTCCGCCCGCTCTCTCAGCTGTTCAACGGTAGGCTGTTCCTCAAAATCTGACGACAAATCCAGAGGGATAATCCGGGTAAAATTATAAGTCCCTGGCGCATCAACAATCTTTTCCGGAAGTTCTACTAGATTACCGTCGCTGTCTTTCCAGTATGGATAAACTCCGGTGGCGACATTGGAGATATTCTCGTCCTGTTCTAGGTCGGTTAAATTCTTCCCATACCGGATGATGACGCCGTTATCCGCTCCTCTGGCACTCCACAGCCGGACAGTCCATCTGTCCCACTCATATTCACCGCCGTATACATCCAGCACAGACCCGGCATTCCCTCCAAGTATGGAACGGGTAGAGGAAGGCACCTCTACCGTCATGGTGGCCGCTGTTTCCTTATCTGTCCAAAAGGTAAAATTACTGTCCACAGCCGCGCTATTTTCAATCTGAAGCATAGCGGCCGACGCACTTCCCGCTGTAAAAGGAGAAACAGGAATTCCCGAAAGGTCATAGGAAATATGTTCGGCATAGACAGTCACCCTTCCAGAAAGAGGTTTTGTCATCCGGTAAATCCGGAATGGCTGCGGGGACGCGTAGGGATTTGGCTTGCAATAAATGATCCTACGGTTGGTGATTTCCTCATAATGGATACCG
Organism: Zongyangia acetica; assembly: GCF_038739695.1. Classification (NCBI taxonomy): domain Bacteria; kingdom Bacillati; phylum Bacillota; class Clostridia; order Eubacteriales; family Oscillospiraceae; genus Zongyangia; species Zongyangia acetica. Next base: position 2,399 of record NZ_JBBEWN010000023.1, read on the forward strand.
GATATTGGGTATTCCAAAGTCAGTTCAAACGCGCCGTTTCTCTCCTCTGTGACGGTGCAGGAGATAGCGTCTGATAAAACGCCTAGTCCGTTGGAATCAAATGTCAGTTCAGATGCATCAAATAAAATAGGATTCATATGGTCCACCACCTTGGCACAATTTCTACACCCGTAATGCCCCCGCTCCAGGAAACGACATTGTCCCCGCTTTCCAGCTTAGGGAATGGGCTAGCGGAAATAGTGCTGTTTTTATTCATGGTCCCTTTGTATGCGTTTTGCGTGTCACAATCAATTACCAGGGATTGATCTAAGGAATTGACCGTTACTGTATAGCTGCCAATCATAAGAATGCCCGGGCCGTTGCCATAGACCGTGATCAGCGGCAACGCAGGATAGTATGCGTTGTACAGTGTATCCCCGCTTTCTAGGGTGATCGTCCTTTCCCCGTCCTTCAGCCACCGCTGTGGCTTGGCAACGAAAGATAAGGTGCACTCAGCTGTCCAGTTGAGAAATTTTGTGTCAAAGTCCAAAGGGCCGGAAAATCTGGCCATGCGGAAAAAGTACGGATCATAGGTATCTTCCAGACGCTGGTATCCGCTGTGAGATAGCAACCACAGCCTAGCTGATCGGGCGTTGTCTATGAAGTCCCGTGTAATAAAGGCAGGGTATTCCACTGTAATATCAAAAAAACGGCCCTTGTCAATTAACAATGAGCCGTTCCTTCCTGGAATTTCAATGGTTTCTATATCTCTAGACGGGGCGTTAAATGTGCCGCCGCCCGATATATGTAAACCGAATTCACTGCTGTTATGGTCGCCGAAAATGAAGAAGTTTTGCCGGTTCACGCAAATACACTCCCCCTTCTTTGTACGGCGTTTTCAATTTCAACCGCAATTTCTTCCGCCAATTCGCGGGCACTTTGTCCGCTGCCGTTGATGTACACGTTGATGGAGCCGAAATTAGCGGTATTACTGGTTTGATTGGTCAAGGGCCTCACCACCGCCTGATTTCCCATCATGGTTAAAAGTTCCGGCCCGGCTTCGCCTACAATGGCAGAGCCTTCAGACAAGATACCGCCTTTTGCAAGGTAAGGGATTGATGGGATATTTGGAATATTAAAACCCCAGGTTTGTCCGCCGATGAGAGGTACCCAATCTGGGATCGTCACGGATAATGAGTTGATACCATTGATCGCCCAGTTGATAGCGCTAATTAGGCCGTTGATAAGCCCGATCACTCCATTAATCGGCGCTTTAGCCAGTGCGACCAAACCATCCCAGATTCCGCCAAAAATATTTTTTATTCCTTCCCACGCGCGTTCCCAATCGCCAGTAAATACCCCGGCAATAAAGTCGATGATACCGCTAAATATCTTTTTAATCGACTCCCAGATGTTTTGGACATTCTGCATAAACGCATTGATCACGTTTCCGAAAACGCCAAACTGTTCTGTCCAGTCCTTCGCGAATATTCCACTGAGCCAATCATTAAACTTCTGAAATATCTCCGTTACCTTGCTAATTGCCGTAGACGCCGCCTCTGAAAAGAAAGTAGTAATGGAATTCCACGTGTTTTGGAAAAATTGTGCGATGGAATTCCAAATATCCGTGAAAAACTGAGCGACGCTTGACCATAGGTTGCTCCACCATTCCGGTATCCCGCTAAACCATTCCACTACTGCGTTCCATGCATTAGGTATGGTTTCTGTGAAAAAGTTTACGATGGCGTCCCATGCGGCTAAAAATATTTCGCTGATCTTGTTCCACAGATTGATCCAGAATTCCCTAAATTCCTCACAATTATTCCAAAGATAGATAAAACCAGCTGCCAGGGCGGCGACGGCAGAAACAATCAGCATAATAGGGTTGGCGTTCATTACCGCGTTAAGCGCTGCCATAACGCCCTGCCCACTTTTTATTACATTAAAAAACGTAGTAAAGCCTGTAACAAGCGAGCTAATCATACCCGCGATTTTAAAGACGGCGAGTCCAGTTCCAATAGCGAGCAGCGCCGCTACTACAGCATCCTTATTATTGAGTACAAAATCTATAAGTTTTGTGACCGCGTCAGTAATCTGTGTCAAGATCGGCAAAACCTGCTCCGCCAGCTCAGCCATGCTGTCCTCAAAATCAGCGTTGGCCTGGTTGTTTTCCACCAAAGCCTCATTATTTTCCTGCCAAGCCTCTCCCGCGGCGGCAAGCCCCTGGTCCGCCATCGCCTGCATCACTAGGTTGGCCCTCTCAGCGTCGCTTCCCGCCTGCTGCAAGGCCAGGTTGAAAAAGTCCTCCGCTGTGGTGGCGTTGTTTACCGCGTCGTTCCATTCTTTATTCGCCTCGGTGTTCTCTTTGAGCTTGACGCCGAAGGTTTCCCCTTCTTTGCTGCCCCAGTTAAGGACATCCGCGAAGGTTCCTGTTACCTGCCCGGCCCTAATAGTTTCGTTGATGGACTCGGCTAATCCGTCAATCGGAATGGAATCGCCATACTTCGCCCATGCGCCGACAGTAGCGTTTACAAGCTGATTCAGATTGCTTTGTTCCAATCCCAAGGCTTGCAGGTTCGCTGTCGTGGTGGCCGCGGTCTGGTTGTCTCCTAATACACCAGATAGGGCACGGTAAACTTCTTCGGTTTCCGCCGCCGAATATCCCGCCTGTTGGCTTGAAACCTCAAGGCTACCCATAATGCGCATATATTCTTTGGAATCTTCCGCCGCGTCCTTAAGGCTGCTGGCTATTCCTTTAACGCCTTCTACAATGGCGTCCGCTTTCAGCATATCCCCGAAGGTGGAAGCTTCTTTCCCGGCGTCCTCTAAAGCGTCTCCTGCCTCTTTGGCAGCTTGTCTCACTTCTTCTACCGGTTTCTCATCAATGCCATTGAGGGCATTTTCTGCGTTTTTAGCTTCGGTTCTCAGGTTTCCTAGTTTTGCCTCAGTTTCAATAACTTCCCGCTTTAAGGCGTCATATTTGTCTTTTCCAATATCTCCCCGCTGAAACTGCGCTTGAACCTGCTTTTCCGCCTCTCTTAAAGCATCGAGTTTCTGGTCGGTCTGCTCTACTTCCTGATTAAGGAGCTCATACTTTTGACGAAGCAACTCGGTATTCCCAGGATCAAGCTTCAACAGTTTTTCCACGTCTTTTAATTGGGACTGCGTGCTTTTAATTTCTTTGTTGACGCCAGACAGCGCTTTGGACAGCCCTGTTGTGTCACCGCCGATTTCAACTGTGATACCTTTAATCCTATCCGCCAATCCTACCACCTCCCGTCAAGAAATTTTTTAGTGTCCCAGGCGTTCCCCGATAATCATATTTTTCTCGGTCGTTTGCTCTCTCAATGAGCATGTCATAGATCATGCCCATGGTCATGTCGGCTAAATCTTCCCTGGAAAGCCCCAGTTCTGCACAACGGAGCATAAAAGTTGCCCCGGTTTCTTCTCGTACCGTGGGCCTTATTTTTTTTTAGGTTTTGCGGTGGTTAGGTTGTTGAACTGCCATAATTCAAGAATAGATGGCAGAATTTCATAGATTGAAAACGTTGCAAAGCCATCTAACCACTCGTCTGTGGTTCCAGGAATAGAAGAGTCGTATTGTTTCGCCATAATATAAGCTACATTTTCAAAAATCTCCAAATCCATCACAGACAGTTGGGCGTCCTCCAAGTCCTCTTCTGTGGGGTTTTCCTTTGCTTTCACAGCCTTATCGAACGCTCTTTTCAACTTGGATATATCCTGTACAATATCTCTTCCGATCTTGTGCCGGTAAAGGCGCGGGGTCAGGGCCGTAGCCCTGAAACCCACTTCCTTTCCGTCAATTTTTACCACCTTGTCCATCTGGTTAACCCCCTACGCCAGTAGAATCCGTAAGCCACACATCGGTATACCAGGAATTGAGCACCGTGGACGGTGTATCGTCGCTGGTATAAGCCATAGTCCGCCCGTCGCTCAAAGGTGATGCCGTGACGCTGACTGTCTGGGTCTGCGGCTCCGTGGTCTCTGTCGTGGTCGCTAAAGACCGGGAGGGCCTGGTGCAGGTGCAGTTATATAGGACATATTTTGTGCCTGTTGTATCGCCCTCTTCTTCAAAGAGCAGCGCAAACTGTTTAGGCTGGGTAGTCGCGTTTTCGGTGATAACCTTGTCATTTGTGCTTTCGGTGTATCCGAAAACATCCTGCAAAAACTGGGCCGGAAATAGCGCCATCTCCAGGTCTCCGGTATAGCCGTTATTTGCGACGGTTACAAAATACTGCATATCGTCCGCATAAAACGGGCTTGTATCACCACTTGCTTCCAAAGAAAAAGACACCGCCCCGGGGATGGGGACTGGCGTCTCGTAGGTGGGTGTATCGGCAGTCATGACGGCATAATGCACGTTCTTGATACCGAATTTTACTTTATCGGCCATTTTCACACCTCTATTTCATAGATAATCTGGTAGCATCGTTCTGTATCGATGTACTCCTCTGTTTTTTCCCAAAATAAAGAGGACAAGGCTTTTTCTACCTTGCCCTCTGCATCTGGGTCTTTTAACTCTGTGTAAAGCTCAATCTGGATATGGTTGATAGGATGATATACCACGTTGTCCGCGCCGAAATTACCGCTGTAAGCCACCAAATAGCAGATATAGGGCATGGGCGGAGCTTCTTTCTCTGGCCATGCGCGGTAGGCAACCGGGATGCCCGTAGTCTCAAGCAAAGCCTTTACTTCTTCCAACGTCACCCTTTTACCACCACCTTTACCTTTTTCAGAAGCTTTTCTTCCGCGCGTTTTTCCGCCGGGCGGATGTGCGGCTTTCCATCCACCCGCCCGCCTCCGCGTTTAGCGTGTCCATATTCTAACAGGTGGGTCAGCTGATAGTCTGTCCGGTTGCGGACGACAACACGGATATCGCTTTCGCTTTCATATGCCGTTTTCGCCTGCCAGCCTTTGCGGTAAGAGCCAGTCAAAACCGGGCTGTTTTGCTGGATTTCTTTTTTGCACTCTTTGGCAACAGTCTTGACCTCCTGTTTAAGCCCGTCTGTCACTTCCTGGCTATACGCGGCAAGTTCACTGATAACAGCGTCCGCTAAATCGTCAATTTTAATACCGCCCATCAGACGCCCGCCTTTCTCTCAAGGTAAAGCTCGATGAACTCATTCTGCGCCAGGTAGGTCCTGTAGATGCCATAGCGTACACCGTCTAGCTCCGCGATCCTCTCGCCGTTATAGTCATAAACAAACATGGTGGCCCTGTATTCTGGGTTAAGGCCAGCCCGTCCGCCGTCAAACCATTCAGACGCGGATACGCTGGATAAATTGCAGTATACATCCCGTCGGGTCTCGGTAGGAATAAGCTGGCCCAAAGCGTCCGGCTTATAAGCTTCTTCTATTAGGGTGAGGACTTTCGATCTATCCATCATCCTGCCCCCAATCGGTATAGCCGGTAGCCATTTGAAGCTGGGCCTTCTGTTCGTCGTAGGCAGCCTTTAGGCGGTCGTAGTCATCGGCTTCGCCAAAATTCGCCTTACAATAAGTGATGACGGCACGAATAATCAGCGGGTCTTCTTCCGCCAGCGTAGTAACCCCAGCAATGCCAAGGTCAGCCAGCGCGGCGGAAATCAAATCTTCAATCTCGCTGTCAAAGGCCGTTGTTTTAATCCGCAGCGCCAGCTTGACCTTTTCAAGCATTACGGTCAACCCCCTTTCTTTCGAGCTGCCATCCTTGTGGATGCCGGGATTACAGCGGATGTCGCCGCGCTGAGCACTTCGCCTGTATATTCTCCCGTTCCAGTCGCTTTAACTTTGATGTATTTTCCGTTTTCTCCTTCAGTCAGCATATAGCTGCTGTTGGTCGCGTCAGCAATATCGAAATAACTTCCTTCCTCTTCGGTGGCGCTCTGCCACTGGTAAGAAGCCGTTGCGCCTGCGGGCTCCACTGACGCCGTCAAGGTCTCCCCAACCTGAGCTGTCCCGCTAATAGACGCGCTCTCAAGCTGGGTGGTTACCCCCCCACAGTCACCGTCAGCAGCGCGAAGGAATCGGGATCAATCAACGCGCCGGAACCACGAGCATAACCGGAGTAAGTGGTCACATGCTTCTTGATATCCTTGTCGCTTTCAATCATGATATCCTGAATCATGTTATACACCACGCGCCGGGCGTCACCGATCAGGATTACATTATCCGCCACCGAATCCTCTACCTTAATCTGAGCGCCAAGAATAACACCTTCCTGTCCCGCCTGCGCGGAGGGCTGGAAGATCGGGCGGCCAGTGGTGTCTACCATGCCCACCAAATAATTATAAATAGTGGCGCGGGTGGCGTAGACTGTAACCGTACCTACCCGCTTGAGTTTACCGAACAATGTTGCCAACTCTTTGAAGGTCAGCGTGTTATTCGCCGCGCTGTTCACTTTATTCCCACTGGTCATATCGGTACCGATCTGGGCAATTACATCATCGGCCAGTGCATCGCCTAAGCTTGCGCTGATCTCATCGATTAGGTACTGCTCCAGCGCGTCAATGCTCATGCGCTCCATGGCGTAGGAAATATCTACATGCTTAGAGAAGTCTTTTCCAGACAATGTAACCTTAACAAAGGTGTTCTGTTCATCGTCGTTAGCAGTATTCTCTGCAACTGTCTTGGCCGCGCCCTGTACAATAGCGGTGTGTTTTACCACCTCTAGGATAGTACCTGTACGATAGATGGTAATATCACCCATAATGGCATGGCGCTGAGAAACCAAGTCCCAAATGGTGTTAAGCATGGTGGTCGGCAGAACGGCGGATGTATTGGTGGTGGTGTGTACGAAAGCCGCCCGCTCTTCCTTGGTCATTTCCATGCCAAGAAGGTTTTTCAGGAAAGCGTTGCGATACTCTTTTGTCTCCGGCCCATAGGAACGCTCTTCCCCTCCCTCAGGAGAGAAACGTTTCATAACTTCGCCCGTAACGCCGGACGCTACCTCAGCTTTGAGCCTACTTCTTTTTTCCGCGTCTTCTTCCAACTGCTTTTTCTCCGCTTTTAGCTTGCGGACTTCCTCAGTCAACGCGTCAATGTCGGATCCGTCGTTATCCATCTCGGTGGCAATGGCGGACAGCCTGGCCGCGATTTCTTCAAGTCTGTTCATTGTCAAACCTCCAGTAAAAGTTTTAATTTCTTTTTTGCCCGTTCCAGTCGCTCCGCCTTGATTTGCTCAATCACTCCGTCGGCAAATCTCCGGGCACTGATCGACGTCATGCCGTTTGCCGGGATGGACACGGCGCTGACGTCGTACAGCTTTTTGATTTTGGTGATGGTGCGCACGACCGTGACCTTGTCAGTCTCATGGTCGCGCAGTGTTTCCCTCTTATCCTCAGCCACAACAAAGGCAAAGGACATCTTGTCGGTGTAGCCGCCCTTGATCTCCTGATAGAGTTGGCGTCCGATCTCAGTTCCGCTAAGATTTGCTGTGATCTTTAGGCCAATGCTATCTACCGTCAATGTCAATGTGCCGTTTTTGTTGCGGGCGAATACACGGCCTTCATGGTCATATTGCATGATAACGTCCGACATATCGCACCCATCAAAGGCATGGGTGTCGATCTGTTCGATGACCTTGTAGTCGGCGGCGTCATAGAGCGTATACGGCTGATTAAATGTGGTGGCATAGCCCTCCACAATCATGCTTGTTTCATCGTTTTCGCCATCCCTAATTTCCATGGTCATTGCGCGGTATTCGCGCCCGTTCTCCATGCGCTTCAGCTGTTTGTCAGTCAATTTAGGTTCCACTGGTAAGATCATCTCCTTTCTTTGTCACGGTGTTGCCGGGTCCCAACAGGTAATACTCCCCTCGGATGGTATATGCCTGTCCTTGTCCGTCAGGCAACGGAGGAAGGTTCCATATTTCCCGGATTTCGTCCCGGTTCATAATTCCCCGATCGGCCATCTGTGCAGAAACATTGAGCTTTTCCGTGTTGCTCATGTACTGCAACCGATTGGCCGTGGCCATTAAAAAAGAGCCGGAGGCCCGCTCCCGCTCTGTGAAAAACATTTTTGTGGATACATCCGAAAATTGAATCGCAAAGGGTTCAATTGCCCCCTCATAGAATGCACTCCACGCATCGCCATAGGCTTTGTTTTGCAGTATATCTGCATTGACGCCAAAATAATCATATACATTGCTTTTTATGGCGTTCATCTGTTCCGCGTCAACTACAAATGGCGTGGACTTAATCTGTTGGATATCCGAATAGGTATTCGGGAAGAGCAGCACGCCTCCCTCTCCTTGAAGGTTTTCCCTTGTAAAGCGCTTTCTCTCATTGGCCAAATCCTCAGGTTTCGTAAAATTGTTTAGCTTAGCCATAAAGCGAAAGGTTGCCGAACTTTTTACGCCCTCGGTAATCCCCTGGTTTTGTATGTTGATCAGCTCCATTGTTGGGGTTAGGGCCATATTGTTTTCCCCGAAGAAATCATCTGTATATTGGAATTTTGTCATAATCCCACATGATTCCAGCTCTACCGCCGCATGCTCTCCGTTGCGGAATTGATATCTTAGCCACGGATCGCCACTCACATCGATGATTTCGCACAAGGTGGGCAAGACCGGGTACATTCCCAAGGGCTCCCCCCAATCATCTTGTACCGGTACGATAAACGCTGTATTCTGCACATCCAAAATGGTGGAAAGACGATAAAGGAATTGCCCCCAGGTCTGCCATTCGTTGGGGCCGGTTCGCAGCTTTGTTTGAAGCTTTGGTTTTCCACTTCCCTGAACAGCAACGTTTAATTTGCTGATATGAGTTGCCCTTGCGTGAATGGCCGCGCGGACAAGCTCACTTTCATAAATCCTCCCGCCCCATGTTGTAAAAATCGGGGTATATGCGGTCAATGTCTGAAAAAAACCGTCCGGTTGCCCTTGCGGTTCCGGACGTTTGAAAATCTTAGAAAATAGCCCCACCTGTTTCACCTCTTTTCTACTCGCTCATTCCCTCAACGAAGACCTCACCGAATATGTGAAAATTCTTTGCATGGCGAATGTCTCTAGTAAATCCGCAACAGTCTGTGGCTTTGCATTCTTTACAAGCCCTCCGATCACATTCATATAGTATTTTCGGCTGGTTGCTTCTCAGGTTTTCTATAGCCGTAAGTAAAAATGGTACACATTCTTTTTCAGGGCCCCTGTTTATACACCAACCAGAAGCAGAAGGACATATATCGTAATATTGACAGTTACTCATTTTTCAGCTGCTCCCCTATCTCGGCATAGTATTTTTGTCGAACGGTCATGGCGTCCAGCAGGGCCGCGCCACCATCGATGTGATCGTTAACGCTCATTTTTACCAGCTTGCTTCTCCCGCTTTCCGCTTCGCTTTTTAAAGCCATGTTGAGCAGGTGTACTTTCATCAAATCATTATCCCCAATGTTGAAAACACCATCCTTCATCTGCCCTTCTACTTCCCGGATGACCGGAGTCAAATTATAGCCCTGGAAAACATCGTCCATATGGAAGCCATATTGTTTCATTTCCTGCACCAAATATTGCGCCGTATACCGGTCATAGCCTACTTTTAGCGGGTATATTTGATATTCTTCCACAAGCATCCTAAACCAATGAAAGCAGTCATGATAATCCACAAAGTTGTCCCCTGAAAGTTGGAGTATGCCGCGCTGTACATAGGCCGCATATGGCAATCCATCCCGCGCGGTAGCCTCTGCCAGCTTTTCTGCTGGTAGAAAAAACTTTGCAAATACATAGAGCTTCCCGCTTTTTTCAACGACAACTGTACAGGCTGTTAGGTCTGTAGTACGGCTCAGGTCAACTCCGCCAACACAATAGGTATCTCGGAAATCTTCCAATTGCAGCGGCTTCCCTTCCGCCTTTTGTACTGCCTGGGTTGAGAGCCACGCCTGCGAACTATTCTGCTTAATATTGCAATATTTGGTGAGAAATTCCGCCTTTTTAGAAAGACTTCCTTCCGCAACCGCAATTTCTTCCAGCAGATAATCAACCGATACAGAAACACCTAGGTTCGGATTGCTTTTTTGTAATTCGTTGATGTCATTCCATTTGTCTATATCATCAATCATATAGAGAAATGGAGCCAGCCTTCTTTCCTTGGAATCTCCCAGTAAAAAACGGGTGGAACGCTTGATTAGTTCGTCATAAATTCCCTCGTTGATATATCCTGATGTGGAGATAGACAGGATCAAAGGCTGTTTCCTTGCGCCTAACGCTGATTTCATAACCTCATATTGTTTAAGCCCATTATCTCCTGGCCAGCTTGCGATTTCATCGCATACCGTTAAATGGGGGTTGAATCCATCTGCCTTTTTCGCATTAAAAGCCAGCTTTTTGACGCTGCTGTTCGTGCTCTCTATGTAATAGTCGGATTTTCTTCGTTTGATGAGAGCCGCCAGCTCCGGCTCCTTTTGGATGGTCTGCCAAAAAGCAGAGTACACCAGATCGGCCTGGTCAAGTTTAGGGGCAACGCAAAAAACCTTTGCTCCATATTCTCCGTCCAGAAATACGCAGTAAGCAATAATAGCAGCCGCGAAAAGGGATTTTCCGTTTTTACGTCCGATAATAACCACAACTTCCCGAAACTGCCGCAACCCATCTTCGCCCACAACGCCAAAGATAACCGACACAATCGCCTTTTGCCAAAGCTCCAGCTTCAACAGATCATCTCGACCCTCGCAGTGATGGCAAAAGCTTTCGATAAACCGAATGCTCTTGTTGGCCTTTTTCTGCGCAAAGAAAAAGGACTGGTTTTCCAGTCCCTTAACGATATACTCAAAGAATAGTCTGATCCATTTACCTACGATCACGCTTCCTTCCTGTATCGCTTGATAGTAGGCCAAAATATAATTATTCATCCTTCATCATCTCCGATAATTTCCCCTCCGTCTTTGGAGGCTTACCGAGTTTTTCAATGATTTCAAGCATTGTTGAAAGTGTGCGGTTCGCACTATCAGAATGCTTTGGCAGTTCCCGGACTAGGGGGTGGGAATAAATATTTTCTCGCCCTTTAACATACTCCTTTGAAGCCGTCAGTTCATCCTCATCATCCAAAGTATCGCGTATCCTTTGAATGACCCGTTGCTGAACCGAAAACTGTTCTGCCGCCTGCAAAAACAACGCGTTTTTATCCACGCCATAAATCTTGGCCATTTTGATTAATTCTGTGTATGTCTTACTTTTTCTCGCCATAATGTCCCGCCTCCTTTCCAAAAAATACCTTGTGTATTCGAGAGGGGAAAAATAAAGGCCACCCACCGGTCTCCTGAGCCCCTTTTAAAAATCATGATAGGGGGGATATCGCCGCGAAATCTTTTTGATTCTTTCACAAACAAAATAATTTTCGCATCGGACGAATATTGAAACAAAATATTTTTCTCCGTCTGAATATATTTCTTCTTTTACAAGCTCCGCCTCTTCGTATGGACACCCCTCGCATTCGGCGTGCTGAATATAATCTATCTTCATATGATCTTAACCCTCCCAAACTCATCTACTTTATAGCGCTTTAATCTCCCGTGTGCTTTGGCATGGCAATCCCTACACAACAGTTCTAAGTTATCCCATGATAATGCTACCGTTGGGTCTGTAATGTTGTCTGGTGTCAATTCCTTTTTATGGTGGACAATTTCCCCGGCTTTATATAATCCTTTCCGCAAACACGCTTCACATAGCCCCCCTACACTTGCGGCATATGCGCCGCGTGTGTGTTGCCACGCCTTTGACTTATAAAAGTTTTTAGCAAATTCTTTCATCTTTTCTCTCAAACAAAAAGGGCCAACACTGATCTGTGCTGACCCTTAAAATATTTTTGAAAATCTTTAAGTTTATTGCGGAATACATCGCCAAGGCCGGGGAGGAATAACCCCGGCTTTCTTTTTGGCTAAATCTTCGTGTTTCCCTCTTTCCACCTCAGCATCTGGCATAGGGACCACCTCAAGTCCCCTTCCTCCCGGCTCAGTATCATGAATCTTCTCCATAAAGCGGGCTCTCTTTCCCACGGGTCTTTCTTCGGCAGTTTTGCCTGTAGTTCTTCCCGGCGGGCTATCACCTGACCAAGGGATTCTTGATATTCTTTGATTAGCTTATCTATATCCTGCATGGGTCACCTCTGGTTTCTGGGTATTTTGTACGGCTATTTCAATTCGCTGTTTAGCTATATCAAAGTAACCTTTGTCTAACTCCACACCGATGAAGTCTCGGCCCATGTTGACACAAGCAACGCCCGTTGAGCCACTGCCCATGAAGCAGTCTAGCACCGTTCCGCCCGGTTTACAGCTTACTCTAATCAAGCGTTCCAGTATTTGAACCGGCTTCTGGCAGGTATGAAAACGATGATTACTTGGAACCGGAGGAACATGCCAAGTGTTACAGTGCATCTCGTCGCATCGGTGATAGTTTCGCATTGCTTCATACTCTTGGCGCATTGCTTCATACTCTTGGCGCATTGCTTCATACTCTTGGCGCATTGCTTCATATCCGTGGCGGCCGTTTGATGTGTAATCAAACCCCAATGCCTCGTATACGCTCTCGAAAACCGTTTGCGTCGGTATTTCAAACTGCGAATCTTTGAAATAGTGGTGCAGCATGTATGGCTTTTTCCCGGTGACCTCCGTGTATTTTTTCGCTATGTCGTCGTCGGTTAGCCCAAGCCGTTTCTTTTCCGTGGTATACCACTCTTTTAGTGGGAGAAAACACTCTGGGTTGCTCATGATGCGGTCAAGCCCTGTGTGCTTCCAACTTGCGCCCGCATCTTTCGGCGCATTGAAAAAATGAAGGCAGTATTCGCAGACGTTGAACCAAGAGCGCAACGCAGTCTTTCCATCCGCATTCCGCTGATGCCACGATTGGGCCCGATAGGAATCTCCTTTGTCCCAAATGCAGAACGAGACAAACGCAAGGCTGGTTTTCTCTCGTATGTCCTCCATTAGTTTGGCTATCTGTTCCATATCGTTATGCCAAAAATACAGAACTCCATTAGGTTTGAGCTTTCTGGAGCAAAGTTGTATCCACTCCACGCACCAGTCAATATATCCATCTGTCTTGTCCCAAGCATTTGCGGTTTTTTTCCCATTTTTTTGTGTTGTCACACCTATGTTGTACGGAGGGTCAGTCAGCACCATATCCACACTGCTGTCAGGGATGTCTTTCATCAGTTCCAGACAATCGCCTTGTAACAATTTCATAATAGCACCTCTTATTAAAATTCGTCATATTCTGGGCATAACGAAGCGCCCACCAGTTTTCCGGCAGGCGCTCTCTAAAAAGGAGGGAGAAGGAATGTGTGAGGGTAGGGTCTTTTCCTTAGAACCCTATATTATCATTTTAAACCCTTTTTTCGGGAAAAAGGTGCCATCTTTTCTAAATCTCATGAAGATTTTGTGCCAGCCGAACAAGGAATTTTTTTCGGTATCGCTTCATTGTTCGCTCTGAGATGGGTAGGTTTATGTATTGCATTGGCTGGTGCTCAAACAAATTCTGCTTGATAAACTCCTTTTCCCAGTCGTCCTGGCACTCGCACCAAGCTTGTTCTACCGCCCTGATCCTTTCCTCATTCTTTTGCTGCCGGATCATAATGCGCTCCGCCTTGCGGGCTGTTGGGTTCCCGATCCCGTTTCCTCTGGGCTGACCATCTGGGCAATGTCCAGCATGGATGATCTCGTCTTCAATCTTTTTCCTTCGCCTTAGCATTGTGTAATATCCTTTTGCTGTCGCCAGGCATCTGCTGTAAACATCGTCGTCCAGTTTCACATTCCTGGTCACCCCATCACCCTCCTAACGGTATGCGTTCCTGAGATTGTATTTTTCCCGGATGTACCTGCTTTCCTCTGAACTCAGGCCCTCAATCCGCTTCTTTGCCCTCTCCGACTCCGACATAACCTGCCTTGTGGTTTTGAAGAACTTGCACCATTGACAGTCAAGCCTTTCTAGGGCCACGCATTTCCCGCAGTCCCAAAAGGCGCATACTTCCGCTTCTGCCTTGCGCCATTGCCTTTCATCCGCCGCCAGGTGGATGTCCTCTCCATCTAGAAATTTCTCTGACAGCTTCATGCATTCCGGACATAAGTCTTTGGGATTTCCCGAATAAAGCGGGATCAAGACGTCACCAACCCGAATCAACATAACCCCGTTGGTTCCTTTATACGGCTCATACAAAGTCCCGCACCTATCACATTTTCTCGCTGAGGCCACTATTCTCCCTCCAATCTCTCTTTTAGCCTCTGAAGCTTCCTCTTCATCTGCATCTCCACCATATCCTTGCAGTTGTGGAGGATCGTCATCTGCTCCAGCATAATCTTCACATCTGCGATCTCTTCCGCTATGGCGTCTGTGTTGTCCTCTCCTCTGGCTTCCTTGCACAATTCCTTTTGCAGCTCTGCCATCTCTTCGAACATCATCCTGGTTTGGTTCTCTTTGCCCCATTTATTGAGGGCGGATTTATAGATAAGTTGCTCATCGTCAGCTGTATCTAAATCCATCTTTGTGCCGCAGTTGGGGCAGTGATTGTACTTTGGTTGTTTGTCTGGGTCGTCGTATTCGTCATTTAATACGCATTTACACGTAGAGCAACGCCACCCCCATTCTCTTTCCCATCCGTCAATGGGTGTTCCGTTTTTTTCGTCAAACCATTCCCACCTGCCATGTACTACCGGCGCAACGTCTGCGGCTGGAAAATCGGCTATAGTTTCTGTCATACGGCAATTATGGCAAGTACCGTCATATGTCCTTTCGCAGTTATCACGGCACAGCTCATCTAACAGAGTTTCTCTATCAATGTATTCAGCCATCCTTTTCTCCTTTCAGCGCTGCCTCGGCGGCTTTTCGGGTGAGGAATACGGTTTTACCAAGCGCCAAATCCCAACGAACCTTTTGCGTTGTGCCCCAGTCGCAATCAATATCTGCCCAAATTCTTGGTGTTGTATATCCGTTCACATGAAACTGACCGACTCTCTTTTCTATAATTTCATTGCAAAACATCATATATACTGTGCTACCGACTTCGCACGGCAGCACCACACACCTTCCTCCCCGATCAGCTTCTACCAGCTCACGAAGGCGATCAAGCGGAATATCTTTTGTGATCTCAAACCGCTTTGCCACTTCATCCCGCATGCTCATACGCTGATTTATAATTACTCGCAAGCGGTCCAGGTCGTAGTCGTCGCCCAGGATATCCTCAATGGAAGAAAGGCGCTCCCACAGCCTCCGTTCCGTACAAGTACCTCTCTCACAAAATGAGCCGCCTGGCGTCAACTCGCACTCTATGACGTCGCAGAATTTCCCTTCTTTTGTCAGCCTCTCCATCACCTGTCCTCCTCTAGCAACCAATTATCAAATTCCCAGCATCTATTATGCGGGCCGCGTCTCGAGTTACATTCATAACGCCTGATGCAAGACCAACAATCGCCGCTCGTTCGCTTAATTAAGGTATCCCTCTCACTCTCCGCCTTCTCCGCTCTGGCCTCCGCCTCTTCTGAACGGGCAAGTAGGTCGGTGATGGCGTAGGCGGCTTGCTCATACAACCCTGAATGTTCACCGAGAGACGACCCGTTTTTCATTCCACGCCTCTCTAAATTCTCAATCAGTTCCTTGTAGTCCATGTCAGTCCTCCTCTGCCGGCTGGCGGAGCCAATCAATCATCCCATTGTGGCCTGTATGGCAATGAGGTTCTGCTTTACATCCATCACATGGATGTTTACTTGAATTGCAAGACCTGAAATCGCACAGGAATTTTCCGAGTTCTTCATCACTCATGGCCCGAATGCGGTCGGCGTTTGTGATAATCTCAGGGTCGTTGTCAAGCCCGTATGTACCACGTAGGGCGGCACAAGCCGATCCCCGATATGTCACGGTGCATTTTGCGTATGCTGGACCTCCTGCGGCATTGTTCAACCGTTCTATTAGGTCTTTGTAGTTCATGTCAGTCCTCCAAACATACAATGAATTCACCTATTTCTTCGATACTGTCAATTTTTTGTTCCGAATAAATAATATCGTCCTCATACATAGATTTTTCCTTTGCTTCTTCCAACGAGTCTGCATCAACGTAATGAAATCCGCTAAATGACACCTTGAATTTCATAGCTAGTTCTCCTTTACATTGTCAATCACAATCTGTATGATTGCATTTTTTAGAATGCTCTTGCTCACCTCTCCAACTACAGGCATTCTTTCTTTAAGCGAAATATTATAATATTCACCATTTCTAAATTCCCATTTCCCGTCAATCTCTTCAATGATATATCCTCGTGTCGCTTTGCATTCACCCTTACTTGTTCTTGCAGGCGCAATCGGGATGAGATATGATCGCCTAGACACAAATGGGTTTTTGTAAATTTTCATCCTATTACCCTCTTCACTGATCAACCAAATCTTTTTCAAAATATTTGATAGCTTTTAATATCCATTTAGTTCTACATGCTGGACAAAGATCCATTAATGTTGGCCCATAGTCATACTTCACTGTCAAATCAATCTCTATTTTAATATCTGCGTCTGAATTTATTGGTAATATGGCAGTATTATACTTGTTAGCGTTAAAGAACACACACCCTTTGGAGTTGGTTTCAATATATTCATTTGGAAGTTCTTGTCCGCAATCATCACAAACGAATTTTGTCTCTACTTTCTTCATCATTCAATTTCTCCAATTCTCTTTCCAATGCATCCAGCCTATTTTCGTCCGTTTCAATAAATAAGATGTCGCCTTGATATTGCGCGTCTTTGCTATATGCGCACATTCCGCATCCCATGCTTCTAGTAGATGGCCCGGTAAGCTCTAAAATATCGCTCTTTTGAATCTTGTCGATTATGTCATCCTTGCTCCAATCGGCTCCGACTAATCCAAACCAAGGATTGTAAAATGTATGTATTAATTCTCCATCAGGTAAAATTGAGATTGCTTGTTCCTTTGTGATGTATGTTTTCTTTGTCATTTTACTCATCATTCTTATCCTCCGATAAATATTCTCCACCCCATTGTTCAGCCATCGCTTTTGCTAACCCATAGAAGGTTTTTGATCTGTTTTTTCTGTCTGTCTTTCCCACCTTGCATAAACCACGTCCCAGATTCATGACATCCACATTTTGGACTTACGATATTTGTAGGTTTTAATAAAGGCAGTCCTTTTAGCCATAATCTAGTTTTTTTCTGTACTGGGTGCCCAAACATCCACGGCTGTACTTCCTGGGTATATGGAGGCATATTGTAAATTCTGCTGGAAACCGGATTCTCTACGCAGATATGTTGACAATCAGCATTCAAAAATTTTAAAAAAAAAATCTTTTGCCTCTAACCCCTTTTTATAACGTTCTTCATTTAATACTCCACCTTTAAATAAATGTCTTGCTCCTGCATTTGATAGATATGTACATGGTGGAAATGCCAATATGATATCCCACCGTATTTTTAACATTTCCAGCGCATCACATTGTAAATGCCATTCTGGATGTCCTCCAGAGCAAGGCTCTATATCACAACTATACGCTTCATGCCCTAGTGCGCGAAAAGCTTTGCAAACTTCCTGTGATTCTTCGCAAGCTACAAGTACTCTCATTCATCCTCCCGTCTCTCAATCCTCGACTTCTTCAACCTTGCCGTTTTTCAATATATAGAACGTATCCTCCTTAATTTCAACTCCATCTACACGTACAGCTTTTACGTCAAGAATGTGCATTTCTTCATCTCTCTCAGTAAGCACGATCCAACATCCAAGCGACCCTTTCGCTTTGCTCTGGTAGCCAGTTACAATCGCTATACTATCTTTTCCTTTAACTGTAGCCGCTGACCGGTGGCCCGTATTGGTAGCCGCTGACCAGTCGCCCGTATTGGTAGCCGCTGACCGGTCGCCCGTATTGGTAGCCGCTGACTGGTCGCCTGTATTGGTAGCCGCTGACTGGTCGCCTGTATTGGTAGCCGCTGACCAGTCGCCTGTATTGGTAGCCGCTGACCGGTGGCCTGTATTGGTAGCCGCTGACTGGTAGCCTGTATTGGTAGCCGCTGACTGGTGGCCTGTATTGGTAGCCGCTGACTGGTCGCCTGTATTGGTAGCCGCTGACCAGTCGCCTGTATTGGTAGCCGCTGACCAGTCGCCTGTATTGGTAGCCGCTGACCGGTGGCCTGTATTGGTAGCCGCTGACCGGTGGCCTGTGTTTGATTCTTTTGCGTTGTTCCAATCAACTTTGTCGAGAATAAATTTCACACCCGCCGCAATAAGTCCAAGAAGTCCAATCTCGGCTTCGATACGTATATGTTTACCAACGC
>NZ_JBBEWN010000024.1:0-16819 GCF_038739695.1 Zongyangia acetica
CTCATGGAGAAAGAAATCCCCGTCCACATGACGAACTTTGCCCTTATCCTCAACGACCTTGCCGCCAGCTTTGAGAACCGCAACGAGTACATTTCCCGCCTTTGCCGCTATCCGCTGCTGATCCTTGACGACTTCGGCATGGAACGCGGGACGGAATACGGGCTGGAACAGGTGTTCAATGTGATTGACAGCCGTTACCGCAGCGGCAAGCCGCTGATCGTCACGACCAACCTTACGCTGGACGACCTGCACAACCCGGAGGACACCGCCCATTCCCGGATTTATGACCGCCTGCTTTCCATGTGCGTCCCGGTACGCTTTACCGGCGACAACTTCCGGCAGGAAACCGCACAGCGGAAAATGGAGAGCATGAAAGCATTAATGGGGTCCCCACAAAGCCGTAAGGCTTTGCGGGGAGAGGAGGAGCAAGGGAGCGAGCGTAGTTTTCCGCTTCAGCGGGAAACGAAGCGGAGTGGACTTTGCGACGACGAGATTACCGACTGAAAGGAGTATTGCCTATGGCAGATAACAAGCAGCACGACACCCGCACCACCCGCCGCCCCGACTGCGTGACGGAAATCCGCATGGGCAATTCCGTCCTTGTCGTGTCCGGCTATTTCAAGAAAGACACCACGACCACCGCTGCCGACAAAATGGCGCGGGTACTGGAAGCGGAAGCCGCTGCTACACAGGAGCCAACTTATCCGGCGTGAGCCGGGGCATGGAAAAAGCGGCCATGCCGGGGAGCGTGGCCGCTTTTTATATCTTTTAGAAATTAAACATAGGACAATCCTTGTAGCGTTCTGGTATTGGTAATTCATCAATCCCTATTGGACCAAGATTTTCAATAAACACCGATTGCTCTTTGGGAAATATGAATCTGTTGAGATACTCAATGAAATCCCGCTCATTGTAACATAGGCCACCGTTAATCCTATATTTTTTTGCGTGGGAACTTGTTCTAAGCCATTTATCACAAAATTCAATGCAGTATTCGGTTAGATTGTCAGCTACAATGTTCGGAACAGAATAAACCATTCTATCACCATCGGCGCTAATAATTACATTTTTCATTTCTCCACCCCGTAAATTTATTTTTAATATCATAACACGGATTTATAAATATTTACACAAGAAAATGAAAACAATAAATCGCTACACAAAAATCGGCAATTTTACAAATCATAAAGAAGCAGATTTTACACTTTTGCAGCTATACAGCCCGCCCTATTCCGTGGTACAATGAAACCACGGAATAGTGGGGCTGGCTGTCGGAAACGGAGGATTTTATGTTAAGACAAGCCACCCAAAACCTCATTACCGCCCTTTATCCGAGATTGTCCCATGAGGACGAGTTGCAAGGCGAGAGTAATTCCATATCGAACCAAAAAAGGATACTCGAAACCTACGCAAAACAGAACGGCTTTACCAATCTGCGCTGGTACACCGACGACGGTTTTTCCGGCGCGAACTTCCAGCGGCCCGGATTTCAAGCCATGCTTGCGGACATTGAAGCCGGGAAAGTGGGTACGGTCATCGTCAAGGACATGAGCCGGTTAGGGCGAAACTACTTGCAGGTAGGGTTTTACACGGAAATGCTGTTCCCTCAAAAGGGTGTGCGTTTTATCGCTGTCAACGATAATGTGGACAGTGCCAGCGAGGGCATGGACAACGATTTTACCCCGCTGCGAAATCTGTTCAATGAATGGCTGGTGAGAGATACGAGCAAGAAAATCAAGGCAGTGAAAAAGTCAAAAGGCATGAGCGGCAAGCCTGTTACCAGCAAGCCGGTTTACGGCTATGTGATGGACGAGGACGAGAATTTTATTATAGACGAGGAAGCCGCCCCGGTGGTGCAGCAGATTTACCAGCTTTGCCTTGCCGGGAACGGCCCGACCAAGATTGCCCGTATGCTGACGGAGCAGCAAATCCCCACGCCGGGGACGCTGGAATATCAGCGGACAGGCAGCACCCGCCGTTATCACCCAGGCTATGAGTGCAAATGGGCGACCAACACCGTCGTTCATATCCTCGAAAACCGAGAGTACACCGGATGTCTGGTGAACTTCAAAACGGAAAAGCCTTCTTATAAGGTCAAGCACAGCATAGAGAACCCCGTCGAGAAGCAGGCCATTTTCGAGAACCACCATGAGCCGATCATCGACAAGGAAACATGGGAACGGGTGCAGGAGTTACGCAAACAGCGCAAACGCCCGAACCGCTACGATGAAGTGGGGCTGTTCTCCGGTATGCTGTTCTGCGCCGACTGCGGCCATGTGATGTATCAGCAGCGGTATCAGAACAAAGACCGCAAACAGGACTGCTACATCTGCGGCAGCTACAAGAAGCGCACCCGCAACTGTACGGCGCACTTTATCCGCACCGATCTGTTGACCGCTGGTGTCCTGGCAAATCTCCGGCAAGTGACCGAATACGCAGCCAAGCATGAGAGCCGGTTTGTGAAACTACTTGTCCAGCAGAACGAGATCGGCGGCAAGCGAAAGACCGCCGCAGCCATCAAGCAGCTTGAACAGGCGCAGGAACGCATTTCTGAAATCAGCCGCATTATCAAGCGGCTGTATGAGGACAATGTAAACGGCAAAATCAGCGATGAGCGTTTCATGGAACTGTCGGCTGACTACGAAGCCGAGCAAGCGGAGCTGAAAAAGAGAGCCGCCGCCCTGCAAGCCGAACTGGACAAGTCACAGGCAGCTACCGTCAACGCCGAGAAATTTATGGGCATTGTCCGCAAGCACCTTGCCTTTGAAGAACTGACCCCCACTCTCTTGCGGGAAATGATCGAGAAAATTGTGGTGCATGAGTGCAGCTATGATGAGAACGGCACCCGCAGGCAGGACATTGAGATTTATTACAGCTTTGTCGGCAAGATTGACTTGCCCGAATAACCGCCCGACCTATCCGACACAATGGCCAAGTGTCGGATAGGAACGGCAAAATTTTTTGCACTTCTATTGCTTCTTTATCACACATAAGCAAAAGCCCAGGGCGCGTCTTCCCGCCCCGGAAGGGGCCCACCTGCCGGTGGGGGAACTCGCGGATAGGCGCAATGGGAAACCAAAACGCGGGCGTCGCGGACAGTGGTTTTAACTAGGCCATGAGCGCGTCTTCCCGCCCCGGAAGGGGTCGCGGACGGCGAGTCGCCGCTGACAAGTCGCGCCGGCTACCGCCGGGGGACACCGCGCTGTGGTGTCAATCGCAACAAGGTTGCGGGCATCGCGGACAGTGGTTTTAGCCAGGCCGTGGGCGCGTCATGCTGACCGCTAGGTCCGCGTCTTGCTGCCCGCTAGGGCGGCCTATTGGAGCTCTTCGGGAGGCTCGTCAGGGAACTGATGCAGCTGCCGGAGAGGCTCTACCACCTCAAAATCCAGCGTGACCTTGAACAGGTCGCCATCCACGGCAATATCCATCTCGCCGCCCATCAGCTCGGTAAAGCTCTTGGCAATGGACAGCCCCAGCCCGGAGCCCTCGGTGGACCGGGCCGCGTCCCCCCGGACAAAGCGCTCCATGATCTCATTGGTATTAAAGTTCATCTCGTAGGAAGCGATATTCTTGATGACAAAGATGGCCCGCTGCTCCCACCGGAACACGTCAATATACACCCTGGTCCCTTTCAAGGAATACTTGACAGCGTTGAGGATTAGGTTGGAGAGCACCCGGTTGAGCCTGCGGCCGTCGGCGTTGATATGAATCCGCTTTTGGGGCACATGGACCCGGAAGTCCAGACCGGAGGGGGCAATCTTTTCATCCAGCTCCGCTACCGTCTGCTCGACCAGCTCGCCGAAGTCGATGACGGTAAGCTCCATCTCCATATTGCCGGAGTTTGCCTTGGACACCTCAAACAGGTCCTCAATGAGGGTCTTCAGCCGCATGGACTTGCGCTCCAGGACCTTTACATAATCGTTGGCAAAGTCAGGGGTCAGCTCCTCGTTTTTCAGCAGATCCACATAGTTGATGATGGAGGTCAGCGGCGTTTTCAGGTCGTGGGATACATTGGTAATCAGCTCGATTTTCATCCGCTCGCTTTTGGTGCGCTCCTCCACCATCTTGCTGATGCCCTCGTTGATGCCGTTGAGATCCATTGCGAAATCGAAGAGGGGATCGCTGGGATAGAGGACCAATGGCGCCGGATTCTCCCCCTCCCGGATGGCATGGACATGATCCATCATCCGCCCCAGGTTTTGCAGGGAATTCCGGTACCGGTCGATAAACCGGTAGCCCACCAGAAGCCCAATCCCCGCGGCGAGGAGGGCCAGGAAGACGAAAAATCCTTCTCCCATGACGCCGATGGCGAAGAAGATGGCGCCCAGCACGGCAATGCCCACCTCGATGCCAAAGAAGATGGCCATCTTCCGGGACTGCCGCTTCTGGAAGGGGTATTTCATACTATATTTATTGACGGCCTTAAACAGGGTGTTGACGCTGTTCTGCCGGAACACCTGCAGCCCGTTGTGTTTAAAGTCCAGGCAGATCAGGTAGATAGGCCAATAGGCCAGTGGCGCGGCCAGAAGGAGGGGCGGTGAATCAAAGGCGAGGGCAAAGGCGGAGACGCCCAGGGCGATGAGCAGGACATAGGCCACAATTTTGGCCTCCAGCCAAATCTTGGAAAGTCCCGCCGCCATCTGCTGGGAGAAGAGGAGCCGCCGTTTGCGGAAGACGCAGGAGAGGATGAAGAGCACCAACCCTGCCCCGAAGCAGCAAAGGGCGATAACCGCTAAATAGCGGCTGACTTCATAGCCCAGATAGACCGAATAGGCCCAGTTGCCATAGGAGCCGAAGGCGCCCAGGTCCTCCCGGACGGCGATGATGACCGTCATGTGCTCATAGGCGGATTGGTCGCCGGGGATCCAGGAAAAGATCTCCTCGGCGCCGCCGTAAAAGCTGGGATAGGTAAAGTCCCCCTTCGGCCCGGAGCCGGAAAACTGCCCCTGATTCAGATAGACCAGATAGTGGTATTCGCTCCGATGCGCCTCGATGTAGGCCTTAAACTCCTCCAGGGAGCCAAAGTCTGTGTTGGTATACTCCCGGTGGAATTCCGCGTCGGTGTCGTCGTTGACAAAATAAACCTGCCGGACGTCCCGGTCGGTGTAGAAATTCTCTTTTTCGTCTCTTAGCTCATTGTCCTTGTTCTCTTCCCAGTCCTCCCGGAACTTTTCCTCCTGGAGGGTGATTTCACCATCG
The DNA here is from genome assembly GCF_038739695.1 of Zongyangia acetica. Lineage (NCBI taxonomy): Bacteria > Bacillati > Bacillota > Clostridia > Eubacteriales > Oscillospiraceae > Zongyangia > Zongyangia acetica. The sequence continues at coordinate 5,200 of NZ_JBBEWN010000024.1, forward strand.
GTCAGCTCCGGATAATAGCCGTACTGGTTGACATAGTCGTTATAGTAGTTATCCCAGTACTGCGACTTATAGTCCTCAAACTGGGGGTTATAGGTGACAATGGTATAGCCCTCGTAAAGGGTCTGGCTCATCATCTCCTGAAAATTCTGGGTCTCGGTGTAGTCATCCTCATAAAACTGCCGGGAAAGCAGATACGGGATGGACGCCAGGGAGGCGACGATGAGCCAGATGCCTATAAAATAGGCCGCAAAGACAGCGCCACCCTTAGATTTTTTCGATTTTGTATCCAATGCCCCACACCACCTTCAAATATTTGGGTTCTTTTGGGTTGATCTCGATTTTTTCCCTGATGCGGCGGATGTGTACGGCAACGGTATTTTCCGGGGCAAAACTGGGTTCATTCCAGACCCGCTCATAGATTTCGTCAATGGGGAACACCCGGTTCTGGTTTTCCATCAAAAGCTCCAGGATCCGGAATTCAATAGGGGTCAGCTTGACATATTCACCGTCTACCGTCAGGGTTTTGTCCACCGTGTTCAGGACAAGTCCGCCTGTCTTGAGCACGTTTTCCTGCTTGGGCATATCCCCCAGGGTCACATACCGCCGCAGGGCGGAGCGGACCCGGGCAATCAGCTCCAGGGGGTTGAAAGGCTTTGTGATATAATCGTCGGCACCCATATTGAGTCCCAGAATCTTGTCGGTATCCTCGCTTTTGGCCGAGATGAGGATGATGGGGATGTTGCGATCCTGGCGGATCTTCACCATGGCGCCAATGCCATCCAGGCGGGGCATCATGATATCCAGCAGGATCAGGTGGACGGTGTTGTCTGAAAGCATCTCCAACGCCTGCAGCCCGTCGTAGGCCTTCAGCACATTCAGTCCCTCATTCTTCAGATAAATCCCAATGGAATCACAAATCTCCTTGTCGTCATCCACGACCAATACGGTCAGATCCTGCATATTCCGTTCCTCTCCTTTAGGTTTTTCACGTTTTCGGCGCCGCCGGGGCCCTGCCCCTTCCGCGCCAATAACGCTATTATACCACAATTCTCTTTCTCACTGTGATTATACGGAGGATTTCTTACAGGGCGGAACATGTTTTCCTTACGAATTTCTTACTTCTCCAGGCTATTTCTGAAAGGAAACACCGGGAATATGGGCTTTGCTGGAAATGCTTCCCCGTTGCATCCAAAAATTGGTTATCAAACCTTTCGCATGTTGCACAAATCAAAAACGCCAATAGGACGATAAAAACGTTTTTTGTTAGTACATATTTGTAAAATTTGGCGAATTTTACGGAATTCACAAAAAAGCATGTTCATTTTTGTCATAGTGTATTATAATAAATATAGATTGGTATATCTATATGACCCAATGGTCTGCCCGACGGTCCCCAAGTCATCAGGTCTGGGCAGACAGTGAAGCCGCTACACACATCATACTCATCACAAAATTTAACGTCGGAGAAAGTAGATTCTCCCCCTAAGGGAGGCAGGGAAATACCATGATGAACATTGCAATTTACGATCCATCCCAGGAAGACGGCCAGGCTTTGGAGGCCCTGGTCCGGCAGATGATGGAGGGCAAAGCGGAGGGCCCCGCTGAGGCGGACACCTTCACCAGCCTGGAGAAAATCCTCGATTCCATGTACACCTGTCAGCGTGTGTTTGACATAGTGTTCTTATCCACCGACGGCACCGCCGATAACATGACGGAGCTGTCCCAGAAGGTGCGGGAGTACAACCGTTTCTGCCCGATCATCTTCATCGGGCCCCAGGATATTTCCAACCTGGAGCTACTGGATATCCCCGGCGCCGCCTTCATAAAAAAGCCTCTGTCCGAGGCTGTGGTGGGGCCGGCCCTGGACAAGGCTTTGGCCGGTTATGACCCGGAAAAGGCCCGCCACGTTTTGATCCGCACCGCCCGGAAAACCTATGACCTGCTGCTGGATAACCTGCTGTATCTGTCCAGCTGCCGGCGGATTGTGACCCTCTACACCCGGCAGGGATTCACCTTCTCCTGCTATACCAAGCTGGGGGATCTGGAGGCCCTGATCTCCGACCGGCGCTTCCTCCGGTGCCATCAGAGCTATCTCGCCAACATGGATTACATCACCAACATTGTCGGTCACACCTTTATTATGGAGGGCGGCGCTGAGGTGAAGATCCGTCAAAGCGGCATCTCCAAAATCAAGGAGCGCTACTTTGCCTGGGCCCTGGGCCGGTATTAAACGTCAGAGATCATAAAGCGGCGATGGAAATTTCCATCGCCGCTTTTTCCATCTTCCGGGAAAATGTCCTCCCGTTGCCCTAAGGCCCCTTCCCCCGGATTTTTCGCTCCCGCCGGGCAGCCTCGGAACGAACCACCGATTCATGGAAAATATTGCTATAATATACGCATATATCATCTCATGTAGGCCATAATGATGTAAGATTACCATCATATCAACATCAAATGTTATGCATACAGAGAACTGGCTTTTTACTAAAATAAGACCAAGAGCCAATATAATGAGGTGATCACATGGCAAAAATCCCTTTTACATTCCGTTTCGACGAGACCTGTCACGCAAAGATCCGCAAAATTGCCCAGCGGGAGAAGCGATCCATGTCCAATCTCATCGAGTACCTCTGCTGGAAGGAGATCGAAGCCCATGAGGCAAAATGCGGGGAGATCCTGCTGACTGAAGAGGATTTTTCTGAGGAGTAAGGATAGGACGCTTTTCGGCTCAGCGTTTCCGCGCTCCCCAGGATGAGATAATAAAAAAAGAGGCGGCGGACTTTGGGTCCGCCGCCTCTTTATGCCTTGTTCTTTCTCACCAGCCGCTGACATGGGCCCGGACCATAGCGCCGAACAACCGCTTTTTAAGGCCGGGATGCTCCTTTTCCATACTGTCCAGGTACTCCTTGGCCCACTGGCGCTGGGTGAAGGTGTCCGCCGGGCACTTGCTCTTGACCACCGGCAGCCGGCACCGGCGCTGGGCCGACCCAATATCCCGCTCCGGGGCAAAGACCAGGGGCCGGATCATGGTCAAATCCTTCCGGGAAAGGTAGGACACCGGGGAGAAACAGCCGATCCGCCCCTCGTGGAACAGGTTGAGGAGGAAGGTCTCCACCGCGTCGTCCCAGTGATGGCCCAGGGCGATCTTGTTGCAGCCCTTTTCCTTGGCCGCGTCGTGGAGGGCGCCCCGCCGCATCCGGGCGCAGAGGCTGCAGGGGTTTTTCTCCTGGCGGATGTCAAAGACCACCGGGCCGATGTCGGTCCGCTTGAGGACAAAGGGGACTTCCAGCTGATCGCAGAGCTTCTGGATGGGGGTGTAGTCGGTGGGGACGCCGCCGAACATGGGGTCCAGGGTCACAGCCACCACCTGATAGTCGATGCCGATAAACCTCCGCAGCCGGCACAGCCCGGTGAGGAGCACCACCGAATCCTTGCCGCCGCTGACCCCTACGGCCACCCGGTCCCCGTCCTCCAGCATCTGATAGTCGGTGATGGCCTTGCGCATATAGCCCAGGATCTTCTGCATCTTCCTTCCCCCCTTCTCAAAACCTGTTCTATTGTACAGGAAATCAGCGGGCCTGGCAATCCCCTTTTCCCCCGCCGGGCTTTCGGGAGACTGCAAAAAAGCGAAATGGCGCGTGAGAATGCGAGAGAAATCCGGCGTTTGGGAGAGAAATCGAGAGAAAGCGGAGATGTAAATTAAATTTTTGCAAAAAAGGTATTGACACCCTAGGGCTTCTTCACTATAATGGTACATGCGACTTGATGTCTAAACCGCTTAGGAAAGCGGATTTTGATAGAAAAGTTTCACTTTTCCCGCTGCCGTTCCCCCAGAGGAGACGGCCGGAAGATACTTGTAGGAGGTAAAACGTATGTCAACAACAATGCCAAAAGCTGGCGAAATCAGCCGCAAATGGTATGTGCTGGACGCAGCCGATAAGCCCCTGGGCCGCACCGCTGCTCTCGCCGCCCATATCCTCAACGGCAAACATAAGCCCACCTATGCCCCCCATGTGGACTGCGGCGATCACGTCATCATCATCAACGTGGAAAAAGCTGTCCTCACCGGCAAAAAGCTGGAGCAGAAATATTACCGTCATCACACCGGCTGGATCGGCGGCCTCAAAGAGACCAGATACGACAAGCTGATGAAGGAAAATCCTGAGAAAGCCATGATGCTGGCTGTCAAAGGGATGCTGCCCTCCAACACCATCGGGGCCAATTCTCTCAAGCGCTGCCGCGTATTCAAGGGCGCGGAGCATACCCATGCCGCACAGAACCCCGAAACTTGGTCTCTATAAGATAGGAAAGGAGGACATTTAAATGTACGATACAAAACCATTCTTTTACGGAACAGGCAGAAGAAAACATTCCGTTGCCAGAGTGAGACTCTATGCAGGCAGCGGTTCCATAAAGATCAACGGCCGTGATATCGACGATTATTTCGGCCTGGATACCCTGAAACTCATTGTCCGCCAGCCCCTGGAGCTGACCAACACCAACGGCAACTTTGACATTGTCTGCAACGTTGGCGGCGGCGGCGTCACCGGACAGGCCGGTGCTATCCGTCACGGCATTGCCAGAGCACTGCTGGAGTACAACGAGGAGCTGCGCCCCATTCTGAAAAAAGCCGGCTTCCTCACCCGCGATCCGCGTATGAAAGAGCGTAAGAAGTACGGCCTCAAGGCTGCCCGTCGCGCTCCGCAGTTCAGCAAGCGCTAAACTTTATCAAAAGTGGTCAAAAACCCCGGAACTACGCGGTTTCCGGGGTTTTTCCTTTTCAAATGGTTTGACGCAATTTGACAGAACGAAGCCTCTTTTAACCCGTTTTCTATGGGTTAAATGGTGGACAACCACCCCAAAAAGAGGGCTTATGGGTTAAAAAATAGGACAACCGAGACGCGATTTTGGGATGCCAAGGGGATGTTTATTTATACATCTCCAAGAGACCTTTTTCGTGAAAACGGTTTGTCTGAATTTGACCTAATTTGAACAAAAGAGAATAAATCTAATCGCCAAGCGCTCAGTATTTTCTACTGGGCGCTTTTTGCGTTTCCGGGGAATTTCATTCCGGGATAAGAAAAGGCCGTCACTTTCAATTTTTGAAGTGGCGGCTTTTTCTATTTCCAGAAGCCATAGAACAATTCAGAAATGAGGTGAAGTCATTGAACACGCAAATCATCGCCATCGCCAACCAGAAAGGCGGCGTTGGCAAGACAACCACCTGCGCGAACCTGGGGATTGGGCTGGCGCAGGCCGGAAAGAAAGTGCTGCTGATCGACGGGGACCCGCAAGGCAGCCTGACCATCAGCCTGGGCCACCCCCAGCCGGACAAGCTGCCCTTTACCCTGTCCGACGCGATGGGCCGTATCCTGATGGACGAGCCGCTGCGCCCCGGCGAGGGTATCCTGCACCACCCGGAGGGCGTTGACCTGATGCCCGCAGACATCCAGCTCTCCGGCATGGAGGTCTCCCTGGTGAACGCCATGAGCCGAGAGACCATCCTGCGGCAGTATCTGGACACGCTCAAGGGACAGTATTCCCATATCCTGATTGACTGCCAGCCATCCCTGGGTATGCTCACGGTCAACGCCCTGGCCGCCGCCAACAGGGTCATAATCCCCGTTCAGGCGGAGTACCTGCCCGCCAAGGGCCTGGAACAGCTGCTCCAGACCGTAAACAAGGTGAAGCGGCAGATCAACCCCAAGCTCCAGATCGACGGCATATTGCTGACGATGGTGGACAACCGCACCAACTTCGCCAAGGAGATTGCCGCCCTGCTGCGGGAGACCTATGGCAGCAAAATCAAGGTGTTCGGCACCGAGATTCCCCATTCTGTCCGGGCAAAGGAGATCAGCGCCGAGGGCAAAAGCATTTTTGCCCATGACCCTAATGGCAAGGTGGCCGAGGGCTATAAGAATCTGACCAAGGAGGTGATAAAACTTGAAAAGCAGCGCGAAAAAAGTAGAGCTGGCTCCATACGATGATTTGTTTTCCACCGAGGAAAGCCGCCAGGATGCCAAGCTGGAGAAGATACAGGAAATTCCGCTGTCTGAGCTGCACCCATTTAAGGGGCATCCCTTCAAAGTCAAGGATGACGAGGCCATGATGGAGACCGCCGACAGCGTTCGGCAGTATGGTGTTCTGGTTCCGGCGATCGCCCGCCCGGACCCGGAGGGCGGCTATGAGCTGGTTGCCGGTCACAGGCGGCACCGGGCCAGTGAGCTGGCCGAGAAAGAAACCATGCCTGTCATTGTCCGAGACCTGGACGATGATGCTGCCACTATCATCATGGTGGACAGCAACTTACAACGTGAAAGCCTGCTCCCCAGCGAAAGGGCCTTTGCTTACAAGATGAAGCTGGAGGCTATGAAACACCAAGGCGCACGGGGGGACTTAACTTCGTCCCAACTTGGGACGAAGTTGCGTGCAGATGAATTGTTGGCGCAGCAGGCTGGTTCGAGTAGGAACCAGGTGCAGCGCTATATCCGCCTGACGGAGCTGATTCCCGAACTGCTGGATATGGTCAATGAAAAGAAAATCGCCCTCAATCCGGCTTATGAGCTGTCCTTTCTCAAAAAAGAAGAACAGCGGGATTTGCTGGACGCGATGGACAGCGAACAGGCTACCCCCTCTCTCTCCCAGGCTCAGCGACTCAAGAAATACAGCCAGGAGGGACATCTGACCCTCGATATGATGCGCGTCATCATGGGTGAGGAAAAGAAAAGTGATCTCGACAAAGTGACTTTCACCTCCGACACCCTGCGGAAGTATTTCCCCAAAAGCTATACGCCCCAGCGGATGCAGGAAACCATTATCAAACTGCTGGAGGCGTGGCAGAAGAAGCGCCAGAGAGACCAGGAACGATGAAAGGAGCCGCCTATGAGGGATATTTCAGCCCGTGAGCTGAAAGGACACAATATCTTGGCCGTAGAGCGTTTTCAGGACAGCACCCGCTGGATGATCGAGTTTTCCGTTCAGCGCCCTTGTTCCTACGGCTGCCCCGGCGATGATATGCGGCTGTTTCTTACGGAGGACGGGTATCAGGCCGCCCTCGTAAGCCAGAAGCGTCGGGAAATCAAAATCAAGCGGTATGCCCGTGTGATCGAGGGCCATGTGCTCGACTTCAAACCGGACAAGCGCCGCCGCCACCCGTAAACTCATTATCACTACGAAAGGAAAGGAATGAATATGTGTACTGTCCAGAGCATCAAAGATGCCATCCGGGAAAGTTGCCAGTCCCAGTATGATATGGAATCCACCGACATTGACCGGGTTTTGCAGACCCTCCCGTTTTCGGAGCATGAGCCGATGTTCAGTCATCCGCCGAAGTACAAGCGTCCTTACCGGCCCTGGCAGAACAACAAAAACAGCTGAAAGCCACAGTCTTTTTCACGAAGGATTGTGGCTTTTTTCATGCCCTAAAATTAGAAAGGAGTGAAGTCAATGGCCGTTTTTCGCATTGAACGGACCAAAGATTATACCGTGATGAGCAATCATCACCTGCGGAACCACGAACTATCCCTCAAGGCAAAGGGGCTTCTTTCCATGATGTTATCCCTGCCTGATGACTGGAACTATACTACCCGTGGACTTGCGAAAATCTGCAAGGAGGGCGTTGATGCCATCGGCAGTGCGCTGCGGGAGTTGGAAACCGCCGGTTACATCGTGCGGAACCAGCTGCGGGACCAACAAGGCCGGATCAGCGACACCGAGTATGTGATTTATGAGAAACCCCAGCCCAGGCAGCCAGAAACGCCAAGGCCGGATACGGCTGTACCAGATACGGCTTCACCAGATACGGAAAACCCGTATCTGGATAAACCGGATACGGAAAAGCCCGCAGAATTAAATATAGAGAAACCAAATACTCAAAAACAAAATACTCATGGAGCAAGTACCGATTCCATTCCCTTCCGGGAAACAGCGGCAGCACAGCTGCCGGAACGGAAAGGAAGGGATGCGATGTCTGTCTCAGAGATAGAAAATTATCGGGAATTGATTCTGGAGAACATCGAGTATGACTATCTGTGCAGAGAGTTTTCGACCTACCGTGAGGACCTGGACGAGATTGTGGAGCTGATGGTGGAGACCGTTTGTGCCAAACGTAAAACCACTCGGATCGCTGGCAGCGACTTTCCCCATGAAGTCGTGCGCTCCCGGTTCTTGAAGCTGGATAGCGAGCATATCCGATTTGTCATGGACGGTATGCAGAAAAACACCACGGAGGTCCGCAATATGAAACAGTATTTGCTTGCAGTGCTGTTCAACGCGCCCACCACGATCAGCAATCACTACACCGTACAAGTCAATCACGATATGAACACAGGCGGCTGGTAAACAGCCGCTTTTCTGTTGCCCGGCAATACCGGGAGAAAGGATTTTGCCATGAAACGACCTCTTGCCTACATTACGGCTCCCTGGAGCAACAACCAGTATGAGAACGCCGAGAACGCTGCCACCTACTGCCGCCAGGTGTACGACGCCGGGTATTCGCCCATCTGCCCGGTTCTGTTCTTGTCCACCTTCCTCAAGGACGAGATTCCCCAGGAACACAAGGACGGGCTGGATATGGTGCGAGACTATCTGCGCCGGTCCCATGTGCTGGTGGTCTGCGGCCACGGCATCGACGAGACCGTGAAGAATGACATCGCCACCGCTGAGCGCCTGCGGATCACCGCTACCACCCTGGACGGTATCCTGACTGTGAAAGGCCAGGGACGCGGGAAAGGAGGTGCGCGCCATGCCTGAGCGTAAGACCGTGGGCCAGCTGATGGAGGAAATGCGGCTCAAGGCCGGGGCGCAGAACTACCACGGCCATGAGTACATGGATTTGGAGCGGTTTGCCGAGGACACCCGGCACATGATTATCTTCGATGTGCTGACCCACGATTCGCCGGTGGGCTGGAAAGGCGAACGGACCCGCCTGTTTCTGACGGAGGCCGGATACCAGAAAAGCCTGGAGAACCAGGAAAAGGGCCACATCAAGATTCTCAGCCATGCCAAGGTGCGCCAGGGACATCTGTACTATGACCGCTCCGATCAGCTGCGTTGAAAGGAGCCTGCCATGATGAAATACCTGCTGCGGCGGCTGGTGGTCCCGCCTTAGTATCAAGCGCCACCCCTGCAAAATCCGTGGAAAGGAGGCGATGACCTATGCAGGAGGAAGTGGAAAACAGGACTTTGACGCTGGTAGTCAGCGGAACAAAGTTTACCGGGCGGCTGTTTAAGGCCGCCATCACCAAGTACCTTGCCCACCGCAAGGAAAAGAAGCTGCAAAAGCAGAAAAGCCGGGATACCCCCGTGATTCCCCACGGCAAACAGACGGTGAAGCAGCTGATCGGCCAGAATCAGGGCGTTTCCAACATCGAGATCACCGACCCCTCCATCAAGGAGTTTGAAAAGATCGCCCGGAAATACGGCGTTGACTATGCGGTGAAGAAGGACCGCAGCAGCTCCCCGCCCAAGTACCTGATCTTTTTCAAAGGCCGCGATGCGGATGCCCTGACCGCTGCCTTTACCGAGTACACCGGCAAGAAGGTCAGAAAGGCGCAGAAAACAGAGCGTCCGTCCGTGCTGGCAAAGCTGAGCCAGTTCAAAGAGCTGGTGAAACACGCCGTTGTGGACCGGAACAAGCGGAAGGAGCTGGAACGATGAAGATGAAAAAGCAACTTGACATCAAAAAGCTCCTTTTGCTGAATATGCCCTATATCCTGATGGGGCTGTTCGCAACCAACTTCGGTGAAGGATGGCGGATGGCCGTGGGTGCGGACGCTTCGGCAAAAATGCTTTCGTTCTTCTCCACGCTGCCGGTGGCGCTGGCCAGCTGGTGGCCCAGCCTGCACCCTTTGGACCTGCTGGTGGGGCTGTGCTGCGGCGCTGGCCTGCGATTGGCCGTGTATCTCAAAAGCAAGAACGCCAAGAAGTACCGGCACGGTATGGAGTATGGCAGCGCCCGCTGGGGCACCCATGAGGACATCGCACCCTACATCGACCCGGTGTTCCAGAACAATGTGATTCTGACTAAAACCGAGAGCCTGACCATGAACAGCCGCCCCAAGGACCCCAAGACCGCCAGAAACAAAAATGTGCTGGTGATCGGTGGCTCCGGTTCCGGCAAGACCCGCTTCTGGCTGAAACCGAACCTGATGCAGATGCACAGCTCCTATGTGGTGACAGACCCAAAAGGCACCATCCTGGTGGAGTGCGGCAAAATGCTTCAGCGCGGCACACCCAAGCTGGGCAAGGACGGCAAGCCCATGAAGGATAAGCACGGCAAGGACATCTATGAGCCTTATCGGATCAAAGTCCTCAATACCATCAACTTCAAGAAGTCCATGCACTATAATCCCTTTGCCTACATCCACTCCGAAAAGGACATCTTGAAACTGGTCACGACGCTGATCGCCAACACCAAGGGCGAGGGCAAGGCCGGGGACGATTTTTGGGTTAAGGCCGAGACGCTTTTGTACTGCGCCCTCATTGGGTATATCCACTACGAGGCCCCGGTGGAGGAACAGAATTTCTCCACCCTCATCGAGTTCATCAACGCGATGGAGGTCCGGGAGGATGACGAGGAGTTCAAGAACCCCGTGGACCTGATGTTTGACGCGCTGGAGGCAGAGAAGCCCAACCACTTCGCCGTCCGTCAGTACAAAAAGTACAAGCTGGCTGCGGGCAAAACCGCAAAATCCATCCTGATTTCCTGCGGTGCGCGCCTTGCCGTGTTCGACATCGCGGAGCTGCGGGAGGTCACGGCCTACGACGAGCTGGAGCTGGATACCCTGGGAGACCGGAAAACCGCCTTGTTCTTGATTATGAGCGACACGGACGATAGCTTTAACTTCCTGATCTCCATGTGCTACACCCAGCTGTTCAATCTGCTCTGCGAAAAAGCGGACGATGTGTACGGCGGGCGGCTGCCGGTCCATGTGCGGTGCCTCATTGACGAGGCCGCCAATATTGGACAGATCCCTCGGCTGGAAAAGCTGGTTGCCACCATCCGAAGCCGTGAGATTTCCGCCTGCCTGGTGCTGCAAGCACAGTCCCAGCTCAAAGCTATCTACAAGGACAACGCCGATACCATCATCGGCAACATGGATACCTCCATCTTCCTGGGCGGCAAAGAGCCGACAACCCTCAAGGAGCTGGCCGCCGTGCTGGGCAAGGAGACCATCGACACCTACAACACCGGCGAGAGCCGGGGCCGCGAGACATCCCATTCTCTTAACTACCAAAAGCTCGGCAAAGAGCTTATGAGCCAGGATGAACTGGCCGTCATGGACGGCGGCAAGTGTATCCTCCAGCTGCGCGGTGTGCGGCCTTTCCTCTCGGACAAGTACGACATCACCAAGCACCCCAATTACCCGTACACCGCCGACGCGGACCCCAAGAACGCCTTTGACATCGAGGCGTTCCTGTCCACCCGGCTCAAGCTCAAGCCCAACGAGGTCTACGATGTGTATGAAGTAGACGCAGAGGGCGTGTAAATCTGTTCCGCTGTGAAAGACCTGCTAATAAAAGTCAAGTAGAAATTTCAGATTTTTAGGGAGGCGAAAAAATGCAATACAAAATCAAGCCGCTGAGCATCTCAAAATTAAAACGGCGGCCAGCCAGATGG
>NZ_JBBEWN010000025.1:0-14674 GCF_038739695.1 Zongyangia acetica
ACATACAAGCCCAAGGAGTGATTGGTCAGCCAGTTGCTCCTCTCATTGTAGCTTAGGCACGAGATGGAAAGAAAGCCGGACTGGCTGCCCGGCTTTCCTGTCCAAATTTATTGTAATAGGAGTGATTGAAATGGCTAAGAACAAAATCCAGCGCATTGACCAGGAGATTGCCAAGGTCCGCGAGAAGATCGCGGAGTACCAGGACAAGCTGAAAACCCTGGAGGCGCAGAAAACCGAGGCGGAGAACCTGGAAATCGTTCAGATGGTGCGCGCCCTGCGGCTGACCCCGGAGCAGCTGAACGCCATGCTCTCCGGTGGTACGGTCCCTGGCATGGCCGCTGCCTCCGCCAACTACAACGAACAGGAGGATACCGACCATGAAGAATAAGAAAATTTTCAAAACCCTTTCGGCCCTCTGCGCCGCCCTGGTGCTGATGATGGGCCTTTCCGTGACTGCCTTTGCCCAGGGAACGGAAGAACTTCCGGCGGAGGATGCCACCAACGACAGCAATGTGGTCGTGGAGGAAACCGAGGACAGTCCGGCCCTGACCCCGGATGGCAACGCCGCCCTGGTGGATGATTTCGGCGACAACAAGCAGCTCATCACCGTCACCACCAAGGCAGGCAACTACTTCTACATCCTCATTGACCGGGCCAACGAGGACAAGGAAACCGCTGTCCACTTCTTAAACCAGGTGGACGAGGCGGACCTGATGGCGCTGATGGAGGACGGTCAGACCACCCAGGAGCAGCCCGCCACCTGTACCTGTACGGAGAAATGTGTGGCCGGTGCGGTGAATACGGCCTGCCCGGTGTGTGCCACCAATATGAGCGCCTGCACGGGTAAGGAGCCGGAACCGGAGACCCCGGAAGAAACCCCGGAACCGGAAGAACCGGCGCAGAAACCCGCAGGACTGAATCCGGCCATTCTTTTGGCGGTGCTGGCTCTGATGGGTGGCGGCGGCGCTTTTGCCTACTTTAAGCTGGTAAAAAGCAGACCCAAGACCAAGGGCAACGACAATTTGGACGATTATGACTACGGCGAGGATGATACCGATCAGGAGGACGAGGACTCCTGGGAGACCGAGGAATCTGACGAGCCGGACGCTGACGGGGGCGGCGACGAGGAAAGCGAGGACAAGACGGTTTGACCCGCTTCACCGACAGCCCCTATGAACGCATGATGACACGCAGGCCGGAGGGCGGGAAGGAAACTTCCCGTCCTCCTACTTTATCTCCCGGCCACCCCTGTTATGGCTGCGGAAATTACCGTGACGGTCAGCCCTGCGTGGGATTCTGCCACCGGCAGCTGACCGCATGGCTGCGGGAAAGGAGGATGAAAAACCATGAAGCTGGTGATCGCTGAGAAACCGTCCGTTGCCCAAAGTCTGGCCGCCGTGATTGGGGCCACCGCCCGCAAGGACGGCTATCTGGAGGGCGGCGGCTGGCGGGTCAGCTGGTGTGTGGGCCATCTGGCTGGTCTGGCCGACGCCGACGCTTATAACCCGGACTACGCCAAGTGGCGCTATGACGATCTGCCCATTCTGCCGGAACCCTGGCAGATGGTGGTGAGCAAGGACAAGAAGAAACAGTTTGATGTGCTGAAGCAGCTGATGAACGCCCCGGATGTGACCGAAGTGGTAAACGCCTGCGACGCCGGACGCGAGGGGGAGCTGATCTTCCGCAGCGTCTATGAGCTGGCGGGCTGCCAGAAGCCCATGAAGCGGCTCTGGATTTCCTCAATGGAGGATTCCGCCATCCGGGAGGGCTTTGCAAACCTGCGCCCCGGTGCAGACTATGACGGCCTGCGGGATGCGGCCCTCTGCCGCGCCAAAGCGGACTGGCTGGTGGGTATCAATGCCACCCGGCTGTTTTCCGTGCTGTACCACCGGACCCTCAACATCGGACGTGTCATGTCCCCGACGCTGGCCCTCATTGTCCAGCGAGAAGCCGAGATCGACACCTTCAAGCCGGTGCCATTCTACACGGTCACACTGGAGCTGCCCGGTTTCACCGTTTCCGGGGAGCGCATGGCAGACAAGGCTGCCGCCCAACAGCTGAAAACGGCCTGCCAAGGTGCGGCTGCCACAGTGAAAAAAGTGGGGCGCAAAAACAAATCCGAGAAGCCGCCCGCCCTCTATGACCTGACCACCCTCCAACGGGACGCCAACCGGCTGCTGGGGTTCACCGCCCAGCAAACCCTGGACTACCTGCAAAATTTGTATGAAAAGAAGCTCTGTACCTACCCTCGGACGGACAGCCGCTATCTGACTTCGGATATGGCGGCGAGTCTACCGGAGCTGGTCCAGCTCACTGCCGGGGCGATGCCCTTTTCCAATGGCATGGAGATTGCCTGCAATGCCGCCCAGATTGTCAACGACAAGAAAGTGACCGACCATCATGCAGTGATCCCTACCCGCAACCTCCAGGGCGCGGACCTGTCCGGCCTGCCGGTGGGCGAAAAGGCGGTGCTGGAGTTGGTGGCTCTGCGCCTGCTGTGCGCCGTGGCCCAGCCCTATACCTTTGCGGAAACCGCCGTTGTTGTCGAGTGCGCCGGAGCGGAGTTTACTGCCAAAGGCCGCACAGTGAAAAATTACGGCTGGCGGGCGCTGGACGCTGCCTATCGCGCAGGGCTGAAGAATGTGGAGCAGGACAAAGAACCCGAGGACAAGGCTCTGCCTGAGCTGTCTGAAGGTCAGACGCTGCCCCTTTCTGGTGCTACCGTCAAGGAGGGCAAGACCACCCCGCCCAAGCACTTCACCGAAGATACGCTACTCTCCGCAATGGAGACTGCCGGGAAGGACGATATGCCGGAGGATGCCGAGCGCAAGGGCCTGGGGACCCCGGCCACCCGCGCCGGGATTCTGGAAAAGCTGGTTTCCACCGGCTTTTTGGAGCGCAAAAAGAGCAAGAAAACCGTGCAGCTCATGCCATCCCATGACGCGGTATCCCTTATCACCGTGTTGCCGGAGCAGCTGCAATCGCCCCTTCTGACTGCTGAGTGGGAGTACCGGCTGGGTGAGATCGAGCGTGGCGAGCTGGCCCCGGAGGATTTCATGGCTGGGATTAGTGCCATGCTCAAAGAACTTGTGGGAACCTATCAAGCTATCAAGGGAACGGAGTATTTGTTCAGCCCTTCCCACGAAGTGGTGGGCAAATGCCCCCGCTGTGGCGGAGAGGTTGCAGAAATGCAAAAAGGCTTCTTCTGTCAGACAGAATCTTGCAAATTTGCAATTTGGAAAAACAACAAGTGGTGGGAGATGAAGCACAAGCAACCTACCAAAGCCATCGTAACGGCACTGCTCAAAGATGGCCGCGCTCATGTGAGGGGCTTGTACTCCGAGAAAACCGGCAAGACCTACGATGCCACTGTGGTGTTGGCGGATGATGGGCAGTACGCCAACTTCAAGCTGGAGTTTGACCAGCAGAAAGGTGGCAAACGATGAAGCTCTCACGCTATGAACAGGAAACCATCATCCTCTACAACCAGGCCGAAGCCACCGCCGAGGTCTATACCCATGACCCCCGGCTGCTGGAGAAGCTGCGGCGACTGGCAGAGAAATACCCGGACCAGATTGTGAAAAAGGACCGCCAGACCTTTCTCGTTCCCAAACGCTGTGTGTCCGTCCGGGAACCTTACAGCGCCGAGCGCCGTAAGGCAGCCAGTGAACTGGCCAAGGCTGCCGGATACAGGCCGCCCACCCCCAAGAAAGGCAATGAGTAAGCATGGCTGAAAGTGTCTTTGAGGCTGTCAAGCAGTCCATCACCGTCCGAGAAGCAGCGCAGATGTACGGAATCGAGGTCAACCGGAGCGGCATGGCCTGTTGTCCCTTCCACGATGACAAAAATCCCAGCATGAAGCTGAACGAGGAATATTTTTATTGCTTTGGCTGCGGAGCCACCGGCGATGTGATTGACTTCACAGCGAGGCTCTACAATCTGTCCCCCAAAGAGGCCGCCGAGAAGCTGGCCCAGGATTTTGGCCTGGCTTATGACAGTCAGGCCCCTCCCCGGCGACGCCATGTCCGCCAGAAATCCGAGGCGCAGAAATTCAAGGAGGACCGAGACCATGCCTTTCGTGTCCTGGCCGACTACTTTCATTTGCTCCGCAAGTGGGAAACGGACTACACACCCAAAACACCGGAGGAAAATCCACATCCCCGATTCATGGAGGCAATCCAGAAAAAGGACTATGTGGGCTATCTGCTGGATTTTTTTCTGGAGAACAGCCCGGAGGAGCAAAAGCTGTGGATTGCCGAACATCAATCAGAAATAGCCAAATTGGAAAGGAGAGTGAAATTCATGGCTGATAAGACCACCAATCGAGAACGGTTACAAGAGATCACAGCGGGCATTGAACAGGGTATCAAGGAACTGTTTGAGAGCGAGAAGTATATGCGCTATCTGTCCGTCATGTCCAAGTTCCACCGCTACTCCGTCAACAACACCATGCTCATCTATATGCAGCGCCCGGACGCCACCCTGGTGGCCGGGTTCAACAAGTGGAAAAATCAGTTTGAGCGCCATGTGAAAAAGGGTGAGCATGGTATCACCATCATTGCCCCCACGCCCTACAAAAAGAAGATCGAGGAAATGAAGCGCGACCCGGATACTCATGCACCCATCCTGGACGCGGATGGCAAGGCGGTCATGGAGGAAAAAGAAATTGAAATCCCCATGTTCCGTCCGGTGAAGGTGTTCGATGTGAGCCAGACGGACGGAAAGCCCCTGCCAGAGCTGGCCTCCAGCCTGTCCGGGACGGTGCCGCACTATGAGGCTTTCATGGAAGCTCTGCGCCGCTCGGCTCCGGTTCCCATCGAGTTTGAGCCGATGGCCGAGAACATGGACGGCTATTTCTCCTCTGACCAGCAGCGGATCGCCATCCGGGAAGGCATGAGCGAGGTGCAGACT
Source organism: Zongyangia acetica (assembly GCF_038739695.1). Lineage (NCBI taxonomy): Bacteria > Bacillati > Bacillota > Clostridia > Eubacteriales > Oscillospiraceae > Zongyangia > Zongyangia acetica. Next base: position 4,912 of record NZ_JBBEWN010000025.1, read on the forward strand.
GTTTCCGCCGCTGTCCATGAGACCGCGCACAGTAAGCTCCACGACCCCAAAAAGTACGAAGCGGAGCCGACCTGGAAGATCGTGATGGTGAGCGAGGGCGGCACCAAGCATGACTTCCGTCTGGACTTCGCCACCGAAGCAGAGGCGGAACAGGCCGCCGCCGAGGAAGGCTGGCGCTATGTGGACGAGAATCGGTTTGAGTGGCGGTTGGAAGTGGAGGAAGATCTGACGGCGGTGAAACAGGCCGCCAAGAACCGCAACACCGAGGAAGTGGAGGCCGAGAGCATTTCTTATGCGGTTTGCCAGTATTTCGGCATCCAGACCGGCGAGAACAGTTTTGGCTACATCGCTTCCTGGTCGAAGGACAAGGAGCTGAAGGAGCTGCGGGCCAGTCTGGAGACCATCAACAAGACTTCCTGCGAGCTGATTAACGACATCGAGCGCAACTACAAGGAAATCTGCAAGGAGCGCGGCATTGACCTGACTGCCGCCACGGAACCGCAGCAGGACTCTATCGAGCAGCTGGCAGCAGACATCGACCAGTTCACTTTCGATTATGACCCTTATGAGTATCGGAACAATGCAGATAGCCGTGAGGACGCACTGCACGAACTGACTGCCACACTCCGAAGCGGAGATGCCAGCGGTGTACGCGAATGGCTCCAGAATATCGTGAACGAGGATGAACCGGATGAAACCACCCAAAAAGCTGCCGAGCTTATGGGACGCTTGGATCAGCTGGTGCCGATGACTGAACCGGAACAGCTGACCGAGCCGGAAAATACCGAAAGTGTCCAGCCCAGCGCCGAGTACCGGGAGGCCCTGTTGGTGCTGGATGATACCAGCTACCTTCATGTTCAGCCCTGCGACACCGGCTGGGACTACACGCTCTACGATGTGGCAACCATGAAGCAGATGGACGGCGGCCAGTTGGACGGGCCGGATATGGGCCGTTCCACAGCGGTTAGCCATATCTGCGAGGACCTGGGGATGGGCGGCAAGTCCATCAAGTATGCGCCGCTGTCCATGATCGAGACTTTGCAGGAGGCGGCTTACCACCAGATGCAGGAACAGGTCAGCCAGCAGACCACAGAAGCTGCCGCCACCCAGCTGCCGGATGCCCAGGAGCAGGCGTTGGACGAGTATCCCATGCCGGACCCGGCACTGACTCAGGATGATCTGGAGAAATGCGGCTACCTGGACGGTGACCTTCTGCCCCTCTCCAAAGAGCGAGCCTATGAGCTGATGGAGCGAGACCTGACCGTTTATATCGTCCAGGAGGGTGAAAACCCGGAAATGGCCTTTAACACTGCCGACCTGGACGCCCATGACGGTATCTTTGCTGTGTCCCGCGAGGAATGGGAGCAAAGCCCGGACTTTCACGAAAAAGTTTTGGAACGACAGGATCGGCAGTTGGAACGGGAACAGGCGTTTCTTTCCCATGAGGGAAATTGTTTTGCTATTTATCAGGTGAGCAAGGATGACCCGCAGAATGTGCGTTTTATGAATCTGGATTGGCTGCAATCGCACAATCTGTCCGTAGAGCGGAGTAACTATGACCTTATCTATACCGCCCCTCTGGACGGTTCCGGCAGCACTATGGAGCAGCTGGAAAGGCTGTATGAGCAGTTCAATCTGCAAAAGCCGGTGGATTTTCACAGCCCGTCTATGAGCGTCAGTGACATCGTTGCCATCAAGCAGAATGGTCAGGTATCCTGTCATTACTGCGACAGTGTTGGTTTCACCCAGGTGCAAGGTTTCTTGCCGGAAAATTCGCTGAGAAATGCGGAAATGACGGTGGAAGATGATTACGGCATGATCGACGGTATCATCAATAACGGCCCAAAGGAGCCGACAGTGGCCCAGCTGGAACAACAGGCCCGCAGTGGTCAGCCCATTTCTCTTATGGACTTGGCAGCAGCCGTCCATCGAGAGGAACGGGAAAAGAAAAAGTCCGTAATGGAGCAGCTGAAAAGCCAGCCCAAGACGGAACACAAAAAGACAGCGCAAAAAAAGAGCGCGGAAAGGGAGCTTTGATATGAACAACTTCACCTTTGAGGAAACGAACCTTCTTTGCATCTACAACACCGGCAGCCGCACCGGGCTGATCGACGCTCTGACGGAGATGCGCGGTGAGCTTTCGCCGGAGGAAGCCGAGCTGCGGGAACTGACGGACAGCGCCCTGGGTAAACTCCAAGCTATGAACGACACCGAGTTTGCCGAACTGGAGCTGTACCCAGATTTCGACGAGTAAAAAACACACATAAAGACCTGATGGGACGGCCTGATATGCCGTCCCATTTCTATTCAACATGAAGGGAGGACAGAAAACCATGCCATCCAAAGCTGAATTTTACCGGCAGATGGCCGAACAGGTATCGACCCAGCTTGTAGGCAGCTGGAAGGAGTGGACGGCTTTTCTCACCACCGCCGCCCGCCTTTATAAATACCCATTCCACGAGCAAATGATGATTTACGCCCAGCGCCCGGATGCCACCGCCTGCGCCGAGTATGACCTGTGGAATGAAAAAATGGGACGGTATGTGCGCCGTGGCTCCAAGGGTATTGCCCTGGTGGACGATTCCGGCGACAAGCTTCGCCTGCGCTATGTGTTCGATATTTCCGATACCGGCACCCGTGAACATTCCCGTACACCCTGGTTGTGGCAGCTGGAAGAACAGCACATTGGGCCTGTGTCGGCCATGCTGGAGCAAAACTACGGCGTTGCCGGTGACAATCTCGCCCAGCAGCTCACGGATGTAGCCGGAAAGCTGGCGAGTGAGTATTGGGACGATCATCAGAGAGATTTCCGCTATATCGTTGACGGTTCGTTCCTGGCGGAGTACGATGATTACAACATCGAAGTCCAATTTAAGTCCGCCGCCACCGTCAGTATCGCCTATGCCCTGATGTCTCGCTGTGGGCTGGATACGGAACAATATTTCCAGCATGAGGACTTCATGCCGATTTTCGATTTCAATACCCCGGCCACGGTTGGGGCGTTGGGCGCGGCGGTCAGCCAGATTAACCAGCAGGTTTTGCGGCAGATCGGCGTCACCATCCAGATCTATGAGCGCGAGCAACTCGCGGAAAGGAGCGTTACACATGGAGAACAGCCTGACTTACACGATGAACGGAGATTATCAGATTCCCGACCTGAAGCTGACCGAACAGCCGGAGAAGCCCCTGGGCAAGTACGGCAGGATGCGGAAAGCGTACCTGAAGGAACACCGGCCCCTGATTTACAATCAGCTGCTGCTGACCGAGAAGCTGTACCCGCACCTCATCGAGATCGACGAGACAGCGCAGAGCCGTCTGGAGCAGATGATGCCCCAGCTGGCGAAAGACGCGGGCGCGACGGAGCAGCTGAAAGCCAGCGACCCGATGCGCTGGGTGGGCCTGATGAACACCTGCAAAGCACAGGCCGAGGAGATTCTGATGGCGGAGCTTATTCACAGCTGAGTTTCTTCCTCTCCGAAGCAGAACAAATCAGAATCATAGATGAAGCAGAGAATGTGAAAACATCCTCTGCTTTTTCTTTTGCCCAGGCTGACATCGACCATGTGCTGCGGCTGGGCGGCAACACCTATCGCCAGAGAGAGCGCATTGTCGCGGCCTTTGAGGAGCAGAAGTCCACCACCGAGATCGCAGACACCCTGAAAACCCTGTACCATGGCGGCAACGGGATTGGCAGCATCACTGCATGGTATGCCGAGGATGGAATCCATCTTTCCCACGGCAAAACTGCCCGTTACGATAAGTCCGCCCAGGTCATTTCCTGGGAGAGTGCCGCTGAGCGTATCGGCCAGCTTTTGCAGGACGGCCAGTTTGCCACCAATGTGGAGCTGGCTGAGGCTGCGGGCTATGAACGCTCCCTCCTCGCGGAAAAGTTCTGGAATCTGTACCACGATTTCAGCGAGGAAGCCAGAGAAGCTGGGTATCTGCCCATCCTTTCCAACAATCCGGGGCGCGGTTTCCCGGAGGAATCTGCATGGCTCACCGAACAACTGAAAAGCCCGGAGTTTCGCCAGAACCTTGCGGAAGAATATGCTGCCTTCTGGACGGCCTACCAGCAGGATCGGGATTTGCTGCGCTTCCACTACCATAAACCCAAAGAAATTTGGGAGAACCTGCAAGATCTGTCCTTGCCTCGCACCACCTTTACCTCTCAGTTGACGGAAGTACCTTCGGTCAAGCAGTTTATCTCTGAGGACGAGATCGACGCCGCCATGACCAGAGGCAGCGGATTTGAGGGCGGTAAGGGCCGAGTTTTCACCTTTTTCCAGGAACCCCATACGGATAAGGAAAAGGTGGATTTTCTCAAACATAAGTATGGTATTGGCGGTCACTCCCATGCCCTGTCCGGTGCAATGAAAAGCGATGAAAGCCACGACGGAAAAGGTCTGCACTACAAAAAAGACGGCTGCCCGGATGTGCATTTCACCTGGGAGAAAGTCGCCAAACGGATTACCGACCTGATCCAGAAGGGACGCTATCTCACAGAACAGGAACAGGCGGAGTATGACAAAATCCAGGCAGAAAAGGCCCTGGCGGAAGAAGATGCCCTGCAAGCCCAGCAGCCGGACCCGGCTGTGTGGGAATACAACGGCGTCAAGGAGCGCCACCCGGATGATATAATCCTCTACCAAATGGGGGATTTTTTTGAGCTGTACGGTGAGGACGCCAAAACTGCTGCTGCGGAACTGGACCTCAATCTCACGACCCGCGCTATCCCCGGCGGTGGCCGTGTGGAAATGTGCGGCTTTCCGGCAAACCGGCTGGAGCAGGTTGTGGAACAGCTGCGGGATAAGCATGATGTGACCATTTCCGCTGTCCCGAAGGGCGGCAGGGAGCGGCAGGAGTATTCCATGCCCTCTATCGACCATGAGGCGGAACAGCACATCAATGCCCAGGAAGCGGAGTTTGGCGCAGACGGGACCAGAGTATTTCAGGAGACCGAAGCAGCCGCAGCCCCTACGATTCGAGAACTGCATGAGCAATACAAGCCCATTGTACTTGCCGCTGTTATGGAAGATGTGCCATATCGCAATGCCTGCGGTCACAGTGACCATGAGAACGCCGTGATCGAGGGCAATGCCGCTATTCGCCGTGCTGTCCTGGGATCTGGCAACATGGAGCTGCTCCGCCTCTATTCCGACACACCGGAGTTCCGCCAGCGCCTTCATCGAGAAATCATCGACGAGACCTATCCCAAGCTCCATGAGCTGCTGCACCCTCTCACGGACAATGACATCGACAAGGCTATCCAGGACTGGAACGGCAAAATCGAAAGTAAACACGCCGTTGTCCGTTACATGGAGAAACATGGGCGGGAAAAAGATACCGCTGCATGGCTGGCCCATGAGTTTGACGGCGGCGATGGCAAAACCCCGTTTTCGGTTCGCCCGGAAAGCCCCGAAGGAACGGTGCTGCCCTGGCCCAAGGTACAGCGCCGGATCGCTCAGCTTATCAAGGAGGACCGGTTCTACACCGAAGCGGAACAGGACCGGTTCGACAACATCGACCCCATCGCCATTCGGGAGGCTTTGGCCGAGCGCGGCATTGTGAATGGTGAACTGGTGGATGAGGAAAAACTGGATAATGACCCATTCATCCAGCGTGTTATGGCGGATGTGGAGGCCATATCCAGAGAGAGCGTCCCGGCAGATGAGCCGGAACAGCCTTCTCCCCATAATTTGCGTGTTCTGGTTTCAGATGAGGAATACGCTGCGGCTCGTGGCACACTCCGGGAGCGAACCTCCTACGATCCAGCGGTTCCTCCTTACAATGTGGGTGATATTGTCTATCTGGATGACCGGCCCCATCAGATCACAGAGCTGCGGGATGACACGGTGCAGCTGCTGCCCACCGGCATGAGCTATCCCATCTACCGGGCTGAGAGCCGGGAACGGTTTGAGCAGCTTTTGCGGGAGGATAACCGCAACGACTTCTATACCGAATTCCTGCCTGCAAATCTGGATACGGTGGACCAGGACCTTCGGGATGTGCTGGCCCATGGCCTGATTGGTGAGGCGGACAAGGCGGAGCTTTCCGAGCTTCTTCGCAACGGCAAGAGTAACCAGGAGGTAGCCTTGTGGCTGAGCCGGGCCTATCCCAACATCGTGGAAACGATGGAGCTGGAGACCGGCGAGACCGCCGATTACCGCACGATGCCGGAAGGTATCGAGCTGGAAGTGCTGGATGCAGATGAAAAGCGTCTGGCCATGCTGTTCTTCCAGTGGAGCGAGGTTGCGCCTTTGCTGCGCGGGATGTATGCCCGTCAGTTGGACGGTTTTGAGCAGGAACGCCCCGAACCGGCTGCCGAAACCCCGGCCTTCCAAGCCGAGACTGTGGCTGTCTATCCGGGCGATAAGAACAATCTGCCCTATGATGTGGTTGTTCAGACCCTGCGAACCAATGAGCCGGAGCCGCCCACGCCTGCTGTCGAGCCGGAAAAGACTCTGGATGAGGTACTGGACGAACACCCCGTTTCCATTCAGGTAAACGGCGAGTGGCAGACCTTCCCCAATGTCAAAGCTGCCGAGGAAGCCTCTTATGAGGAATACAAGGCCAATCTGCGTCGCACCGCCGAGAATTTCCGTATCACTGACGATCACCTGGGCGAAGGCGGCCCCAAGGCTAAGTTCCAGGCCAATGTCGAGGCAATCAAGCTGCTGAAATACCTGGAGGAAACCACCGAGCAGGCAACGCCGGAACAGCAGAAAATCCTTTCTCGGTATGTGGGCTGGGGCGGCCTTGCCGATGCCTTTGACCCCGACAAGGAAAGCTGGAGCAAGGAATATGCCCAGCTGAAGGAACTGCTGACCCCGGAGGAATACGCTGCTGCCAGAGGTTCCACCCTCAACGCGCACTACACCAGCCCTACGGTCATCAAAGCGATTTACGAGGCTGTGGGCCGCATGGGATTTGAGACCGGCAACATCCTGGAGCCGTCCTGTGGTGTAGGCAATTTCTTCGGTATGCTGCCGGAGGAAATGCGAAACAGCCGTCTTTACGGCGTGGAGCTGGATTCCATCAGCGGGCGGATTGCCCAGCAGCTCTACCCCAAGGCCGACATCACCGTGGCAGGGTTTGAGACCACCGACAGGCGGGATTTCTACGATCTGGCGGTGGGTAATGTACCGTTTGGCCAGTATCAGGTTCGGGATAAAGCCTATGACAAGCTGAATTTCAGCATTCACAACTACTTTTTCGCCAAGGCTCTGGATCAGGTTCGTCCCGGTGGCGTGGTGGCCTTTGTCACCAGCCGCTACACGATGGACGCCAAGGATTCCACCGTGCGCCGGTATCTTGCTCAGCGCGCCGAACTGCTGGGGGCCATCCGTCTGCCCAATGACGCTTTCAAAAAGAACGCAGGTGCCGAGGTCGTTTCGGACATCATCTTCCTGCAAAAGCGTGACCGTCCGTTGGACATCGTGCCGGAGTGGACGCAGACCGGGCAGACCGAGGACGGCTTTGCCATCAACCGCTATTTCCTGGACCACCCGGAAATGGTGCTGGGCCGACAGGAACCGGAAAGCACCGCCCACGGCATGGACTACACCGTGAACCCCATCGAGGGGCTGGAGCTTGCCGATCAGCTGCATGATGCCGTGAAGTACATTCGCGGCACCTACCAGGAGGCCGAGCTGCCGGAGCTGGGCGAGGGCGAAGCCATCGACACTTCTATCCCTGCTGACCCCAATGTGAAAAATTACTCCTACACCGTTGTGGACGGCGATGTGTATTACCGTGAAAACAGCTGTATGGTACGGCCTGACCTGAATGCCACCGCCGAAGCCCGTGTGAAAGGACTGGTGGGTCTGCGAGAATGTGTCCAGCAGCTCATTGATCTGCAAATGGACGCCGCCACACCGGACAGCGCCATCCAGGACAAACAGGCCGAACTGAACCGGCTCTATGACAGCTTCTCTGCAAAATATGGTCTTATCAATGACCGGGCGAACCGGCTGGCCTTTGCTGATGATTCCAGCTACTATCTGCTCTGCGCGCTGGAAGTCATTGACGAGGACGGCAAGCTGGAGCGCAAGGCGGATATGTTCACCAAGCGCACCATCAAGCCCCACAAGGCGGTGGACACTGTGGATACCGCAAGTGAAGCTCTGGCCGTATCAATTTCCGAAAAAGCCTTTGTCGATATGGCGTATATGGCGGAGTTGACCGGCAAGACCGGCGACGAACTGGCCGCCGAGCTAAAAGGCGTGATCTTCCGTGTACCTGGGCAGTTGGAGAAAGACGGCACTCCCCATTATGTAACAGCCGACGAATACCTGTCCGGCAATGTGCGGCGCAAGCTGCGTCAGGCACAGCGGGCCGCACAGCAGGACCCTTCCTTTGCAGTCAATGTGGAGGCCCTTACCGCTGCCCAGCCCAAAGACCTGGATGCGTCGGAGATTGAGGTGCGCCTGGGCGCTACCTGGATCGACAAAGAGTACATCCAGCAGTTTATGTATGAGACCTTCGACACGCCGTTTTATCTCCAGCGCAATATCGAGGTCAACTATTCTTCTTTCACCGCTGAGTGGCAGATCACCGGCAAAAGCTCTGTAAGCCAGAACAATGTGGCAGCCTATACCACCTACGGAACCAGCCGTGCCAATGCCTACAAGATTCTGGAGGACAGCCTGAACCTGCGGGATGTCCGTATCTACGACACCATAGAGGATGCAGACGGCAAAGAGCGCCGGGTGTTGAATGCCAAAGAGACCACCCTGGCCGCCCAAAAGCAGCAAGCGATCCGGGACGCTTTCAAAGACTGGATTTGGAAAGACCCGGACCGCCGCCAAGCTCTGGTCCGCCAGTACAATGAGGAAATGAACTCCACCCGTCCCCGTGAATACGACGGCGGACACATTACTTTCGGTGGTATGAACCCGGCCATCACCTTGCGGGAACACCAGAAAAACGCTATCGCTCATGTGCTGTACGGCGGCAATACGCTGCTGGCACACGAGGTAGGCGCTGGCAAAACCTTTGAAATGGTGGCTGCCGCCATGGAGAGTAAGCGCCTGGGCTTGTGTCAGAAATCCCTCTTTGTGGTGCCGAACCATCTGACCGAACAATGGGCGTCGGAGTTTCTGCGGCTCTATCCTTCCGCCAACATTCTTGTCACCACCAAAAAGGACTTTGAGACCCACAACCGCAAGAAGTTCTGCGCCCGCATTGCCACCGGCGATTATGACGCCATCATCATGGGACACAGCCAGTTTGAGAAAATCCCCATCAGCCGAGAGCGTCAGGAACGGCTCCTTCAGGAGCAGATCGACGAGATCACCGAGGGCATTGCCGAGGTGAAGTACAGCGGCGGTGAGCGTTTCACGGTCAAGCAGTTGGAACGCACCAAGAAGTCCCTGGAAGCCCGGCTGGAGAAATTGCAGGCCGAGAGCCGCAAGGACGATGTGGTAACATTCGAGCAGTTGGGTGTGGACCGCCTGTTCGTCGATGAGGCGCATAACTATAAAAACCTGTTTTTATACACCAAGATGCGGAATGTGGCAGGTCTCTCCACAAGCGATGCCCAAAAGTCCAGCGATATGTTTGCAAAGTGTCGCTATATGGATGAACTGACCGGAAACCGTGGTGTGATTTTCGCCACTGGCACCCCCGTATCGAACAGCATGACCGTGCGCCCGTAAGGGGCTGTAATAATCTTACCTTGAGCAAGTAATAGGGCAAGGTATCAAAGCGGAATAATCCGCACCCTATCGTCACCCGACTTATCCAAAAGGGGAAACCCGATGGG
>NZ_JBBEWN010000026.1:0-13601 GCF_038739695.1 Zongyangia acetica
ATCTGGCTGGCCGCCGTTTTAATTTTGAGATGCTCAGCGGCTTGATTTTGTATTGCATTTTTTCGCCTCCCTAAAAATCTGAAATTTCTACTTGACTTTTATTAGCAGGTCTTTCACAGGGAGTATTTTTTCTGAATTTTCGTATTATTTTTACTGATTTATACTTTTGGTATTGTTTTTCGCCCTTTTCCCTGCCAGCTATTCCGCCGGAGAAGTTCCTTATCGATTTCGTTGAGGACCACAAATTTTTTAAGACTCCACAGAGGGCCGATCAAATCCTCTTTGGCGCCGTCTCCGGTGAGCCGCCCCATGACAAACTGGGGAGGAAACAGTTCTAGCTGGGAACAGACAATATCCACATATTCCTCCAGGGAGAGAAGAGGAAAGGGAGCCGCCTCATATTCCCGGGCCATTTTGGTGCCCCGAAGCAGATGGAGCAGGTGAAGCTTCACCCCGTAAAGATCCAGTTCTGAGACAGCTTTCGCCGTTTCCAGCATCATGGCCCGGTCTTCTCCGGGAAGGCCGTCGATGAGGTGGACCACCACCGGTACATTTTGTTCCCGCAGCAGGGAGTAGCCCTCCAAAAATTCTTTGTAGGTATGGCACCGGTTGATCCGCCGGGCCGTTTCATCGTGGATGGTTTGCAGCCCCAGCTCCACCGTTAGATAGGTGCGCTGGGCCAGCTCCCCCAGATACCGCGCCGTCTCCTCTGAGATGCAGTCCGGCCGGGTGGAGATGGAAAGACCGACCACGCCGGGGAGGGAAAGGGCTTCCTCAAAGAGCCGCCGGAGCAAGGGCAGAGGGCCATAGGTGTTGGTATGGGCTTGGAAATAGGGGATATACCGGCAGTGGGGCCATTTTTGAGAGAGCATGGCCCGGATTTTTTCAAACTGTTCCGGGATGCTCTCCTTTGGGTTTCCCCCGAAGTCACCGCTGCCGGCGCTAGAACAGTAGGTGCAGCCCCCAACGCCCCGGGTCCCGTCAATGTTGGGGCAGGTGAAGCCCGCGTTTAAGGATATCTTGCACACCTTTCCCCCAAAAACCTTTTGCAGCTCGTAGTTATAGGTGTGATAGCGCTTATTGTCCAGAGAATAGGGAAAGGGATTTTCCTGCCTTGCCATCAGAGGTTTTCCAGTGCCTTCAGGCACTGATAGAGGGCATGGGAGGCCGCCAGATAGCGGATGTACTCCCGCTCCTCCCTGTAGCCCCGGCTCAGGTGGAGCTCGAAAGCCTCACAGCTGGAAGGGGCGGAAACACCGACATAGACAAGCCCTACCGGCTTTTCCTCTGAACCGCCGCCGGGACCTGCGATACCGGTGGTGGAGACGCCGATGTCGGCGCCGGAAAGAAGCCGTACTCCCTGGGCCATCTCCATGGCAGTCTCTCTGGAAACGGCGCCGTGGGCGGCTAGGGTCTCATGGGAAACGCCCAGTACCCGCTCCTTGATCTCGTTGGCGTAGGAGCAAACCCCGCAGTCAAAGACCAGAGAAGCACCTGGGACTTCCGTCAGCCGTTTGGAGATATATCCGCCGGTACAGCTTTCTGCGCAGGCCACCTTCTTTTTCTTTTCTGTCAGCTTTTGGACCAAGGCGGTCTGCAGATCTCCCACGTCAATGCCGTAGATATATTTCCCCAGGATATCCCGGATCTGTTCCACCACAGGGAGGACCATCTCTTTGGCTTCTTCTTTGGTCTTGGCGCTGGCGGTTACCCGGAGCCGGACCTCCCCCTCCTTGGCATAGGGGGCAATGGTGGGGTTGCGGTGGGAAACCATCATTTCCCGGAGGATGGTTTCCACCTGAGACTCGCCGATGCCGAAGAGATGGATGTTGGAAGAATACAGGGTGCTGCCGGAAAACTGCTGGAGATACGGCGCCACCGAGCTGCTAAACATAGGGATCATTTCTCTGGGCGGCCCGGGAAGGAGAATGGCGATTTTTCCGTCCTTTTCCACTGCCAGCCCAGGCGCCGTGCCATTATCGTTGGGGAACACAGTAGCACCCTCCGGCATAAAGGCCTGCTTACGGTTGTTTTCGGTCATGACCCGGTTGTAATATTTGAAAAAGCGTTCAATCCGCTCTAAAGACTCCTGATGCAGAATCATCTTTTTGCCAAAGAGCTGGGCCACCGTCTCCTTGGTGAGATCGTCGTAGGTGGGCCCTAACCCTCCGGTCATCACCACAATGTCGTTGCGCTGGAAGGCCTGCTCCAGCGACTCTTTGAGCCGATCAGGGTTATCCCCAACCACCGCCTGGTTATAAACATCAATGCCTAGGTTGGCCAGCTCCTTCGCAATATAGGCGGCATTGGTGTTGACAATGTCGCCCAGCAGCAGTTCCGTTCCCACGCATAAAATTTCTGCTTTCATAAGAATCCTCCCTTCCGCCGCTTTAAGCGGTATTCATAGAACTAAAATCTCATGCAAAAAGAGAAGTCGCGCCATCCATCGCCAGATACTCTATAGAGCCGGGCGAGGGACGGTGAAAGATCGTGTGACCATTCACACGATATAACTTTTTGCAGTTAGAGCCCGGAGATCCCATTGGATCAGTCGATCAAAGTGTAGACGAAATTTTCCCACAAAAGGCGCATCCCCTCATCTGTCTCCAAGGGAAGCAGGGCCCGGGCTACAGTATTTTCAATTCCGTCATCACTGAGAAGGATGGCATAATCCCCGTCAATGCGACGGACGGTATAAGTAATGCTTTCCATTTTTCACCTTTCCCTTGTATGGGGGACGGCACAAGGCTTATCATGTCCCCCATCTGGCAGAAAATAACCTTGACTGAAAGAAGGCGCAGAAAAAATTTTTTCCTGCGCCTTTGTGTTGCAAAAGGTGGAGATTATCAGGTTACTGGGCAGAAATGCTGGGAATGTCCACCTGGATTTCCACATCAGCATCATAATCTACCCCAGGGACGGCAAAGCCGAAAATCTGGTAGAAATCCTCCCAGTAGCCGTCGATGTCGCAGAGAGACTGTACTGTAGCGGTGTCCACGGACTCCCAGTCCTGGGACACCTCCTGCTGGATTTCCTCCCGCATCTCCCAGTCGTCCATCCGGACCAGCTGGTTTTCGTCTACCACAGGACCCTGGCTTCCAAAGAGCTTTTCCCGGAAAAGACGTTCCATCTGCTGGATGCATCCCTCGTGGGTACCGGCTTTCTTCATGATTTTGTAGAGGATCGAGATATACAGCGGCACAATGGGGATAGCGGCGCTGGACTGGGTGACCAGGGCCTTATTGACCGACACATAGGCCTGCACGTCCAGATCGCTTGCCGTCAGGCGGCGGGCTGTCTCATAGAGATGCTGTTTGGCGGCGCCGATGGAGCCGTCATAGTACATGGGATGGGTCAGCTGGGGCCCGATGTAGGAATAGGCCAAGGTAATGGCGCCCTGGGCCAGAACACCCGCGCTGCGCAGGGCACGGATCCAATCCTCCCAGTCCTCGCCGCCCATGACCTTGACGGTATTGTGGATTTCCTCCTCGGTGGCCGGTTCAATGGTCACGTCAGAAATGGTGCGGGTTTTCAGATCAATGGTCTTGTTGGTATAAGCTTCCCCTGTCGTTTTGAGCACAGAAGAATAGACGGTGCCATCCTCCATAGCCCGCCGAGGTGCTGCCAGGGAATAGACCACCATATCCACCTGTCCCAGATCCTTCCGGATCAGGGCAATGGTTTCTTCCTTTACCGCTTTAGAAAAAGCGTCCCCGTTAATGGTTTTGGCATAAAGGCCTTCCTCCGCGGCGCATTTTTCGAAGGCGGCGGTGTTGTACCAGCCTGCGGTGCCGGTACGCTTGCCGCTGGCAGGCTTGTCAAAGATGACGCCGATGGTGGCGGCGCCGCAGCCAAAAGCCGCTTCAATCCGGGAAGAAAGGCCATAGCCTGCCGAAGCACCGATGACCAGCACCTTTTTAGGGCCATTGGTTTTCCCCTGTTTTTTGACATAGGCGATCTGCCGGCGGACATTTTCTTCACAGCCCACTGGATGGGAGGTGGTGCAGATAAAGCCTCTGATTTTCGGTTCGATGATCATAGTGAAACTCCTTTGCTGTTAGGCCAGAGCCTTTTCCATAATATAGTCGTCCATGTAGTAGCCTTCGCCGATATCTGTTTTGACCTGGTCTGCGACGGAAAAGCCTACCCTTTTATAGACGGCGATGGAATGGTCATTGTGTTTGTTGACGGTCAGATATACCGATTTTTTGCCGTTGGATTGGCCTTCTACGTAGTCAAAGAAAGCCTTGCCGATCCCCCGGCCCCGCAGGTCGTTTTTAACGTAAATTTTTGAGAGGAACATCCGCTCCTCCTCCGGCCGGTAAGCGCAGTAGCCTGCCGGTTCGTCATCCCAATAGGCCAGCAGATAGACGGTGTCGTTGCCGATTTGCTCCTTGATAGCGGTTTCGCTTTGAAAATGGGAGAGCATATAGTCCACCTGAGCCGAACCAAGCAGGGCGTCATAATGCTCATGCCAGATTTCCCGTGCCAGCTGGGCAGCGAGGGCAATATCATTCTCATTCGTTACAGTTTTCAGACGGATTTGCATTCCTTACACACTCCTTGGTGTATTGTTTCTTTTTTTCCAAACCATATTCTAACACATTTCTGTGTAGTTGCACAGTTTTCTTGACGAAAATTCAGGCGAAATCCCAGGATTGTCCTTCAAACTTACGGCTTCATTGTTTGGATTCAGACAATTTTACTCCCGTTGGACAAAAATCAGGAAGCAGCCCATCCTTTTGCGGTTTTATGCTATAATATTGCTATAAGCTTTTATCACCTGCAGATGGTGTGAATGCCATTTGCAAAAAAATGCAGCCGCGGCAAGCGGCGGGAGGGAGCGTATCATGACACAGCTTGAAACCGTAAAACAATACTATCTGGATCGAGGGCTGACCTGTTCAGAGGCAGTGCTCTATGCGGCAAACGACCTATGGAATTTAGGACTTGACGAAAAATCCTTCCACCTCATTGGAGGATTCTGCGGCGGCATGCAGTGCGGCAGTGTCTGCGGCGCGATCTCCGGCGGAATTGCCGCTATCAGCGCCCGCTATATCCAGACTGATGCCCACGGATGTCCGGAACTCAAGGAGCATGTCACCCGATTTATCGACAGGGTGCGTCAGGAGATAGGCACGGATATGTGCTGTGACCTAAAACCGAAGTATTTTAACGACACAAGCCTCTGCTTTGGTGTGGTGGAGCCTGTTTTCCGCATCCTCCTGGAGTGTGAGGACGACGCCCAGTGAGATACGGAGAGATCATACCAGCACGCTTTTTAGAACGTCCCAACCGGTTTATCGCCTATTGTGAAACGGAGTGGGGGGAGCGGGTTGTAACCCATGTCAAAAATACGGGAAGATGCCGGGAGCTGCTGATCCCCGGCGTTACAGTATATCTGGAAAAAAGCCGGAATCCCCGTCGCAAAACCCCATTTTCCCTCATCGCGGTGGACAAAGCAGGGCTGCTCATCAACATGGATTCCCAGGCGCCTAACAAGGTGCTGGGGGAGTGGCTCTCCGCCGGGGGACAGCTTCCCGGCCTACCAGGCCCTCTGTCCTTGATCCGGCCGGAAACTGTCTACAGGGACTCCCGTTTCGATTTCTACCTGGAAGGGCCTGGGCAGTCTGCTTTTGTGGAGGTGAAGGGGGTCACCCTGGAGGAGGACGGCGCCGTCTATTTCCCTGACGCCCCCACCGAACGGGGGGTCAAGCATCTCCGGGAGCTGGTGGATGCCGCCAAGGAAGGGTATCTCGCCTATGCTGTCTTTGTCATCCAGCTGTCTCCCGCCCGTTTCTTTGCCCCCAACGACCGAACCCATCCCGCCTTTGGTCAGGCACTGCGGCAGGCGGCAGGCGAAGGAGTCCGCCTGCTGGCCTATGATTGCCAGGTTTCCCCGGAAGAAATCGTTTTGGGACAGAGGGTCCCCATCAAGCTTTGAGGGAGGAAGAAACATGACATCCCTTCGCTGTCCGGTCTGCGGGGAGCCGCTGTTTTTGCAGCAGAGAAGCTATCGCTGCAAAAAAGGACACAGTTTTGATCTGTCCCGGGAAGGATACTGTAACCTGATCCTTTCCGGCCGCCGCCATGGCAAAACGCCGGGGGACAACCAGGATATGGCACGTGCCCGCAACCGATTCTTCGCAGGGGATCACTACCGGATCCTGTTGGATGCCCTGTCTGCCCAGGTCCTAAAATATCTGCCGCAGGACGGTACTTTGGTGGATGCCGGCTGCGGGGAGGGCTACTACACCGCCGGCATCTTTTCCGCATTGCAGCAGGCGGGCCGGTGGGGAGATCTGGTGGGGGTTGACCTTTCTAAATTTGCCCTGCGCTATGCGGCCAAACGGGAGCCAGGCGTCCGGTTTCTGGCGGCCAGTATCTTTGCGCTGCCCCTGTTCGACCAAACCGCGGATATGGTGATGAATATTTTTGCACCGGTGGCAGACCGGGAGTTTTACCGGGTGCTTCGACCCGGCGGCGTTCTGGCTATCGGAGCGCCAGGTCCCCGGCATCTCTTTGGTCTCAAAGAGATCCTTTATAACGCGCCCTATGAAAATGAGAAAAATTCCTTTGTGTTAGAGGGCTTTTCCCCGCTGGAAGTCATCCGTGTCTCGGGAGAAATGCGGCTTGAGAGCGAAGAAGACATTGCCCATCTCTTTATGATGACCCCTTACTACTGGAAGTCGCCCAAAGAGGGATGCCAAAGACTGGAGAGCTTACATACACTGTCCACTCCGATCCAGTTTGAGATCCATCTGTTAAAGAAAACATCTTAACCATATAAGAAGGGAGGTCCCGTGGGGGACCTCCCTTTTGTTTTTATCCAGATGGGAAAAACAGATGGAATCAGATGAATATTGGCCTTAGTAATCCTGTTCCAGCGCAACATAGATCCCAAGAGCATGGTCAGAGACACTGACGCTTAACCAAAGGTTTTCTTTGCGATATATTTGGCCAATGGCGGTTTTCTCAGATTCCCCGGCTACTTCTCGAAAGCCCTGGGAGGACAGAGTTTGCAGATAGGCCTCTCCCTGGGCTCTATCCTCAATTTCTAAGGTGATGGCATAATAGCCCTTCTCCTCATCGAAAATCTGAAATTGGGGAGTACCCGATTCAGGTTTGGGGATGGATTGGGTGTAGGTATTGACCGGCCAGGAATCAATCTCCTCCAGAATGGGGGCGGAGGCAGTGGATGCAGACGGAGTTTGAGAAGGAATACAGCCTGCAAAAAGGATCGCAACCGCGAATAAGATCCCCGCGAACCTAAGCTTTTTCACACTTTTGGCCCCTTTCTCTGGTTTTGCACCCGGACAAAGGAAAAGATGGTGATGGCCACAAGCAGAAGGGTGACGCCGCCAAGGAGATAGAGAAGCACCGGCGGGCCGGAAACCCAGATACCAGTCTCCCCATCAGCATATCCAATGGTATTGGAGGGCAGACGCTGTTGAAAATAGACAGAGCACAGGAAAATAACCAAGAGTAGAAAGATAATGCTGGCAACGAGCAGCGGAATCCGCATCCGTTCCCAGATGCTTTTGGAAGGAGGATTGCCGCCGCTTTCCAAAGGTATCAGTTCCTCCAGAGAAACATCCAGAGCTTCACACAGAGCCAGCAGATTGGAGGTGCTGGGAAAGGCAGTGTGATTTTCCCACTTGGCTACTGCCTGTCGTGAGATGCCCAACCGCTGAGCTAACCCTTCCTGGGAGAGATGCCGTTCCCTGCGGAGTTCTTTGATCCGGGATCCGATGTCCATGATATAACCTGCTCCTTTACAGTGATCTTTGCTTTTTGGAATTGTCCTCATCATAGCGGAAAAGTGCCCCCTCTGTCTACCAACTATCTGTCAACTATTGGTTGCGCGGGGGATTCAAGGTTTTTTTTGGCCAAAAGAATGAAAAACGGCATGGCCTTAAAGCCATGCCGTTTTTATGAGAAAGATGGAATTTATGCGAAGGGGTTTTCGGAGGGATAGGGGACGCCTTTGGGCTGATTGTACCCCAAATCCTTGATGCCCAGCAGTTTAAACAGGCTGAAGAGCGCCTTTCCGAAATGTCCGAAAGCCACAGCGCCGTGATGGGGATACCGTTTTTCAATGAGCACATGACGATAGAAACGGCCCATTTCCGGGATGGCGAAGACACCGATGCCGCCGAAGGAACAGGTGGGTACCGGCAGGACCTCGCCCTCTGCCACATAGGCGGTGAGCTCTGCGTCGGCATTGGATTGCAGACGGAAGAAGGTGATATCGCCAGGGACAATGTCTCCTTCCAGGGTGCCGCGGGTGATATCGGGTTCCTGATCCGGCTCCAGACCGCGGTGCATGATCAGCTGATACTTCATCTCGCAGGAGGTGAGCTTCTGGGAAGAGGTATTGCCGCAGTGGAAGCCCATGAAGGTATCCTTGTGGGTGTAGTTGTATTTGCCCTTGATCTCCTTCTCGTACATATCGGCAGGAACAGTGTTGTTGATATCCAGCAATGTGACAATGTCGTCGGAGATGCAGGTGCCGATAAACTCGCTGAGAGCGCCGTAGATATCCACCTCGCAGGAGACGGGGATGCCGCGGGCGGTCAGACGGCTGTTGACATAGCAGGGAACAAAGCCAAACTGGGTCTGGAATGCGGGCCAGCACTTGTTGGCGAAGGCCACAAACTCCCGGGAACCTTTCTGGTTCTCAGCCCAGTCGAGGAGGGTGATTTCATACTGTGCCAGCTTGGGCAGGATGCCAGGCATCTTGTTGCCCTCGCCCAGCTCTTTTTCCATGTCCGCCACAACCTCGGGAATCCGGGGATCGTTGGCATGCTCGTTAAAGGAGGCAAACAGGTCCAACTCGGAATTTTCTGCGATTTCAACACCCAGGTTGTAGAGCTGTTTAATGGGGGCGTTGCAGGCCAGAAAATCTCTCGGACGGGGACCGAAGGTGATGATTTTCAGCTTGGACAGGCCGATGACGGCACGTGCCACGGGAATAAAATCAAAAATCATGTCCGCTACTTCATCGGCGGTTCCTACAGGATATTCGGGAATGTAAGCTTTGATATTGCGCAGTCCCAGGTTGTAGCTGGCGTTGAGCATGCCGCAATAGGCGTCACCGCGGCTGCTTGCCAGGATGCCGGTATTCTCTTCCGCTGCAGCGACAAACATGACCGGGCCGCCGAATTCTTTGGCCAGGAGGGTTTCTTCTGTCTCAGGGCCGAAGTTGCCCAGGTAGACGACGAGTGCATTGCAGCCGGCCTCTTTGACTTCAGAGAGTGCCTTGCGCATATGAAGCTCATTTTCAATGGTGGTGGGACATTCGTAGATGTCTCCGCCTTTTTCCTGGAAGGACTTGACGACAGCCTTTCTGCGGTTGGTAGAAAGTTCCATAGGGAAGCAGTCACGGCTGACTGCGACGATTCCCAGTTTGACTTGCGGGATATTATTCATAGCAATTCCTCCTGTTTTATTTCATCTTAAACAGTAATCACTTACTGAAACCGACACCCCTATATTACACCATCAATAAGAAAAAATCTATCTGAAAAGAAAAGAATTTTACCGAAACTATAATTTTTTTATAAAATAGAGATAAAAGATGTCGATGGAAATACAATTTATCCAAGATCTTTGGGGAAGTTGTACGATCAACATGGAGATGTCTGAAAAGATGTCTATTTGCCTGTTTATGAGAACGTTTGCGACAGCATTCCTCAATTAGAACTGGATTTTTACCAGTTCCACCCCTGTGTAATAATGGGTGAGAATTTCGATATAGTCGCTGCCCTGCCGGGCCATATAGTCGGCCCCGTATTGGCTGAGCCCCACTCCATGGCCATAACCTTTGACAAGGAAGGTAAAGTTTCCATTTTCATAGGATACGGTGAAATTGGGGGAACGAAGCCCAAACAAATTCCGAACCTGGGAGCCGGTGAGGGTTTGATCTCCTATAGAAATAGAAAGCACGGTGCCGCTGTCAGAGAGGGAATCGGTCTGAAACCACTTTTTTTCACTGGGATCCAGTTGGTTTTCAGGGTAGGCGGTGGTCAGAATCTGCTGCACTTCCTCTTTGGAAAGGGTAACGACAGATTCATAGCCTGGGGCAATGGCGTCTCCGCTGCTTTCCACGCTTTTGAGATAGTCGCAGCTGGAAGTCCAGATATTCTCACTATTCTCGGTCATACCGGAGGAAATGGCATGATAGGCTGCCACAATGGGGTAGTCGTCGTAAGCCAAGCCAATGTGGAGCACCTGGTCTACGGCCTCCTCAATCTTTCCATAATACAGGTCAAAGTTGTCCCCAAAACGCTCTTTGGCCTGCTGCTTGGTCACGTATCCCCGCCAGTTGCTGGGATCTGCGGAAAAGTCGGCGCCTTTGAGGGATTCGTCTGGGGAGTGCTTCTGCTGATCCCGCAGCCGTAGGGCATAGGTGTGGGCTGCCACCGCCTGGGCCTTCAGCGCTTCGGTGTGAAAGGTAGGGGGCATTTCAGCACAGACAGCGCCAATGACATATTCCCGTTCCGAGACCTTGTTTACTTTGCCGGTACTCTCGTCCAGAATCTGGAAATAGCCGTCGCTGTGCCATACTCCGGCCTCGGCCAGAGTAGCCAGGGAATCATCTTCTTGGGCTTGCGTATCCGTTTCAATGGAGGCGGACTGCCCTTCGGAGGAAATGGCAAGTCCTGCTTGATCCACATCCGGCGAAGGGCTGGATATCCCAACCAGCGCCAGCATGGGGATGGTAAAAAGCATAAGGGAGAGCAAGCATACAAAACAAATCTTCCATTTGAACATCAAAGATCCCTTGCCTTTCATTTTGATGAGGCTTTTATTGAAAGAACATGAGTAGGAATCCTTCATAAAATGCGAGAAAATAATGCAATTTCTCGGAAGAATGCCTAAAATTCGAGGATAGTTTGCATAATTAGATAGACGATTATGCATACTCTTAAGCGAAAAACAGGAAAATTGTTGACTTTATTATAGGGTGGGGATAAAATATTTTTATAAAGTTTGACAGGCCCGCCCTGACGGCGGGCCTTTGTATAAAATAAAAATAAGGAAGAATGGAGTGGGTGAGTGCATTGGATAAGAGCCAGAATGAAAACCTTCTATGGAGCCAGTATGCGGATCGGCTTTGCGGAGAATATCGGGAGAACAATCGGATTGCCCCGGAGAATTATGAGCGCATTGATGTCAAGCGGGGGCTGCGCAATGCTGATGGAACCGGCGTGGTAGCGGGGCTGACCCAGATCTGTAATGTACACGGCTACGTCATCGACGAAGGGGAAAAAGCCCCCATCGACGGGGAGCTGACCTACCGGGGTATCAGCATCGGTGACCTGATTGACGGATGCACCAGGGAAAACCGTTTTGGTTTTGAGGAAACCATCTACCTGCTGCTGTTTGGCTGTTTGCCCACCCCAGAGGAGCTGCATATCTTTACCCAGATCATTGCCCAGTATCGGGAACTGCCTGACGACTTTGTGGAGGATATGATTATCAAGGCGCCCTCTCCCAACGTGATGAACAAGTTGGCGAGAAGTGTCCTTGCACTCTATTCTTATGACGACAACCCTGAAGATAATTCCTTAGAAAACGTACTGCGTCAGTGTGTCCAGCTCATTGCCAGGCTCCCCAACATCATGGTGGCCGCCTACCAGGTCAAGCGCCGCAGCTACGATCACAAGAGCATGTACTTTCATATTCCCAAGGAAAGCCAGAGCATTGCGGAGAGTATCCTGTATACCTTGCGTTCTGATAAGCACTTTACCGACGAGGAGGCAAAGCTTCTGGACCTTTGCCTAATCCTCCACGCCGAACACGGCGGCGGAAACAACTCCACCTTTACCACCCGGGTGCTGACTTCTTCGGGAACCGACACCTATTCGGCCATTGCCGCCGGTATCGGTTCCCTCAAGGGCCCCCGCCACGGCGGCGCCAACCTGAAGGTCATGGAGATGTTGGAATACATCAAGGAAGGCGTAGAGAATTGGGAGGATGAAGAGGAGGTGCGGGAATTTCTCCGCCGCATCCTCCAGCGGAAAGAGGGAGACGGCTCCGGCCTGATTTATGGCATTGGGCACGCGGTGTATACAAAAAGCGATCCCCGTGCTATAATATTAAAACGCAATGCCAAGCGGCTGGTGGAAGGAGGCCCCTTTGAGAAGGAATTCCACCTGTTGCAGCTGGTAGAAAAGCTGGCCCCCAGCGTATTTGCTGAGGTGCGGGGAAGCAATAAGCCCCTATGCGCCAATGTGGATCTATACTCTGGTATGGTCTACAAGACGCTGGGCATCCCCCAAGATTTGTTTACCCCCCTCTTCGCCGTTTCCAGAATGCCGGGATGGTGTGCCCACCGGTTGGAGGAAATGACCACCACCTCCCGTATTATGCGGCCGGCATACAAAAGCATTGCGGCGGCCCAGAAATATGTGCCGCTGGGGGACAGAAAATAAGGTTCGGAGCTGATCTGTCTTGAAATTTAAGGCTTCCCTTTGGGTCTTTTTGCTTTCTTTTCTTGTGTTGATGCCGCTGCGGATTTTCCTTTGCCTTTCGTCCATTGACCAAGAGACAGGGTTTTATCTGCGGGAACATCCCCTAGGGCTTATTTTTAACATCATATGGCTTGTGGTGGTATTGGCGTTGGCCATCCTGCCCCATATAGGCAGAGAGGATAGCCGTCATCCGGTGCCGGCAGGCAATAAGCTGACCGGTGCTTTAGGCCTGCTCCTGGGCTTTCTGATGATTGTGGACAATGTGTCCAGTGGTTTCGGGGATATGGGAGGCTATCTAGGTACTCCGGGCAATATGCAGGCCCTTCTGTCGGCGGCGGCAGGTATTCTCGGTTTTATTAGTGGGCTTGCCTTGGTCTTTTATGGGATGCTGACCCTGTTTGACAGACCGGTGACCGGGATGGTAGCGCCCCTTATGATGCTGCCTGCGGTGTGGTGTGTGCTCAGGCTGATGTACTACTTTTTGTCCTTCACCAACATCGTCACCATCTCCAACCGACTTCTCCTCATTGTCTTCTTGGCGGTTGCTGCGATGTTCTTTCTGGGTCATGCCCGTGTGGTTACCAAGGTGGGCAGCGGCCGGGGACTCAAAGGCGCCGTGGCCTATGGTTTCGGTATGGGACTCACCGGGCTGATTTACACCGTTTCTAGAATCATTGCTTCTCTGGTAGGCAGAGATGGGGCTTATGATCCGTTTTCAATGGAAAACCTGCTGTTTTTTGCCTTGGCACTGTATGGAGCGGTGTTTGCCCTCTACTCGGTGCAGCAATATTACCGCTCGCTTTCCAGAAGCCAGCAGCGGACGCAGGCTCTGCAGAAATGGGACGGTGTAGAGGAAATGGACGATCTATTATAAAGCCGTCTAAAAGTAGCCTTTTTAGGTGGATATCCATGAATAAAACGGTATAATGTTGAAGGCCGCCTGAACAACTTTGTTCAGGCGGCCTTTTTCGGATAGCAAGCAGATATATCGTAATTTATGGTATGTGAAAGACCTGCTAATAAAAGTCAAGTAGAAATTTCAGATTTTTAGGGAGGCGAAAAAATGCAATACAAAATCAAGCCGCTGAGCATCTCAAAATTAAAACGGCGGCCAGCCAGATG
>NZ_JBBEWN010000027.1:0-12293 GCF_038739695.1 Zongyangia acetica
ACGGTCAAGGTACGGCTGTTCTGGTCTCCCTGTTTGGCGTATACTGGTACGATCTGCGTCTTTCCTGATAGATCAAGGGTTATGCTGTCGTTAATTTCCATCCGCGTTCACCTTCCTTTCCAGTTCATCAATTCTCGCGGATAATTCTTGGATCGCTTTGCTTAGGTAAGGGACAATGCGGTCTATTCTAGGCTGAACCATGTCTTCACCGTCTGGCTGAGGCACATGATCCACCCACCGTGCGTTGATCCTCTCCAGCTCCTGGGCAACATATCCCAGCTTTTCCTTAACAGATCCTTCTTTCCATGTAAAGCTTCTATGCCGGATGGCGTTGACCTGAGGAAGGGCCTGTTCCGCCGTGTCGGCAATATTGTCCTTGAGCATCTCATCGGAGGACGTGATGGCGATGTAGAAGGTTTGCGCCGTCCCGTGTAAGGTCAGGTTGCTGCCTCTTTCTATGCCGATTTGCAGGACCCTGCCCTCTCCGGACGGCGCGGATAACACCGCATAAACATTCCGGTTATTCCGTACCGCCGTGATCTCGCCCCATACGCTAATGCTATTCACATTAGAAATGCTGCCCTTACTGCTACTGGTTCCCACATTTTCTCCATTCATATCAATGCTATATGGATAGAGATGGAATGTGTGAACTCCACCCTCTTGTTCCGGTCCCATATCGTATGGATAGATAGTCAAGAACTCTTCAATAGGATACGCTGTGGACTCTCGACGAAACGCAAGTTTACCAGTTGGCCCACGCCAAGCAAAATTGACGTTCCCGACATCATCCGCGCTGATTTCCAATAGTGTAACTCCTTCATGAGCGAATGAGAGACCGCGCTCTGTGAATTCCATTGTTATATTCCCGTTGGCGTCAAACGTCTGTAGCAGAGCGTTATCCAAATCAAATTTAAGTTTGTTGTTTTGCGATGCCAATACACCGGCCCGCACCATATTGGCGCTGATGAGCCCGACAGTAATCAAGCTGGCATTCATTCCTTTTGCGGTAATCGCCGTTCCCCAATCCCAGTCACGCCCGTCTGAAGTGCGGCTGTCAGCAATCTGGAGGCCTTGGGTGCCGATAGAAATAGCGCCAAAAAGATCGCTGTTGGGATCCAGGTCCTCAAAGAGGATGGCGCGCACATCCTGCTTTTGGGCCACGCTGTTTTGAAGCCGCAGCTGTGCATAGGCGCTGTTGATAAAGCCCTGAATCTGTTCAGCAATCAAAGAACCATCTGGGCGGATCGCCCCATCAATCCGATTGACACCTGATGACACATTGTTGAAATATTGGTAGGGTTCGTCACCGATCACAACCTTTGTCGTCCTCTGCCGCAGGCAATCGTAGGTGATCCCCCTGACTCTTGCATCGGTTACAATCCCCAGGCGGTAATACTCGCAGTGGACAGTATCGCCTAGAGAAACAGTCTCTAGGCCCTTATACTCCGCATAGTTTACCGTATTTTCAACAAGCACCATATCCACACTGATGGTCACTTTGGGCTTGTCTGCCCCGGCTTCATACTCTGCCTGGCACTGTTCTTCCAGCGCGTCGTCCAGTTCCTCCTGGGTGTCGCAGATAATGATTCCGTTTTCCTCGTCGTCCTCGTTGGCGTCCTCCCGCATCTTCACATTGTCAAAGGTGATGGTGCGCGCCTTTATGACCGGATAGGTATTGATGAGAGGGGAATCTACGTATCCGTTGTTTGTCATGGTATATCCGTTGTAGGCCTTTGGATAAATGCGGGTAATAACATTGGAAGTATCAATAGTCTCTGATACTCCGTTTTTGGAGGCATTCTTCCCATAGAGTACGGATACCCCATAATCTCCGCCCACTTGGTTATTGATGATGACCTGGTAGTTGTTGAAATAAATCTCTCCGCCCCACCGCTTGACAAAGCTGTTATCATCATTGCCATTGATGGCCTCAATCAGGTTTTTAAATTGATAGTAGGCCGTCGCTATTTTGGTAATATTGGAGCTGCCGGTATATTTGCTGTTTGGCGCCGTCATGATGTCGAGGGCCTGCTGGCCCGTCTTATCCGTGGGCCTAACGTCCACCAAGAAACAATCGTCTCTGGCATCCATGAAGATAGGCTCCGCCGTGGCGGTGACCCCGGAATCATCCTTGTCTGTTTCCTTGATGCGGAAAAGCTGGTCTCCATTGAAAGACGGAGCCGAAATCACAGCGCCGCCCTCAATATATTTCCACCGCCCGTCTGCATCAATGGGATGGGAAAGCTCCAGCTCCCACGCACCGTTTAAAACAGCATGGACATCGCACCGGGTAGCCATGAGGGTCATGTCCCCGTTTTTTGTGTAATCCGTGTTGGAGGGGCTGTAAATCTGAATCATGCCTCATACCCCCAATTTGGGATGATTTGCAGCGTAAAGCCGCTGGTTATGCTGATCTCGCAATCTCCATGCGGAATCCATAAATCCTCATATCTTCCGGTGACAGAGGTATTCATCAGTGTGCCGTCTGCACGGTAAGCGAGCATCTTTCGACTGTCGATGGTCAGGTTTTGCCCGATATTGGCCGTCATGGCCTTTCCGTTGACTGTTAAGGTACAAACACCCTCACCGGCGATCTGATAGGTGGGTTTGCATAGATCATAGGCGTTATAATCGATGTTTGATCTCGGCTTTTTCCCCTCCCGCTCAAACTCATAGGGCGTACAGGTGAACACGGCGGAGATTTTGGCGTAATGGTTGAGAATCCTTTCTGGGTCTCCCAATTGGACGGCCAGCACCTCATAATAGCAGTAAGGGGAATCGCTGAGGATAAGTTCCCCTGTACCCGTCAGCCATCTCCGGAGGTTTCGGATCACCACGTTTACATCCTCAGTCAGGATGGTAAAGTTACAGGTAATGGTAATGTTGCTGGAGGATTCATCGTCAGAAACCAGCTCTCCCTGCCTTCCTGGAATAGCGTAGGAGGTAAAGCTTTTCTTGGAGGATGTGATCGTTGGATAGTCATATAGGATGACCCCCATATCTTTTCCTACCGTGTTGTTGTACTGAATATCGTAGCCGCATCCGCACGGCTTTGTATTTTGTGTACAGATCATGCAAAGCCTCCTTGCGCCCTCAGAATCGCCCGTTGTTGGTTCCCAATCTTACGGATGGTGTAGTCGGAGACAGTTTCTTTCAGCGGCGTACCGTCTACCGTGGTGTTGTTGATAATCTGGATGGCCATACCATCGAATACAGCGCTGACGTCGGCTTGATAGGACGCGGCCCCTCCTGTACCTACTGCGACGCCTGCCGGGCTCACCCGTTGGTTGATTGGCTGAACCATGTCGGACATCCTGCTGATGCCGTTTGACAACGTCTCCCGCATCTTAGCGAAGGGAAACGCGTCTGCAAAACCTACCCCTATGCCCTGGGCCAAAGGAGCGCCCAGCTCATCTCGAGTCACTCCAGATGGAGAATTTACATCTGCCTCTGCCTTAGCTGCCGCCACCATCTGATTGACAATGCCCCGGATGGTGCTCATCAAAAAGCCGCTGCGGCTGTTAAGCCCGCTGGCAATGCCGTTGGCCATCTCCTGCCCTACGCCATACATATCATTAGCGGCCATTTTTCCCACCTGCACCATGTCGTGAAACTTAGACTTGGCGATGGTGTACGCTCCAGTAAGGCCGTCGCTGATAGTGCTTCGGAAGTCGTTCATGCCGGGAATAATGGCGATAATCATACTGTTGACCATATCCCGGCAGTTTTGGGCGATGTTTTCAAGATCCAGGCCAGACTTATCAGACATCTCCTTAGTAGCGCTGGATACGGTAGAACTAGCATCCTTTGCCGCGTCTCCAGTGCCGTTGTAGGCTGACATGATTCCGGTAGTGGAGTAATCGATATCGCTGGCAGCCCTTGACATTGCGGAACTAGTGCGGTCTGCGTAGTCTTCAGCAGTGGAAGCTGTTCCGTTATACGCAGACATAATCCCTGTGGTGGAATAATCAATATCGCTGGCCATCTGTTCTGCAGATGTTCCCACGCTGTCGTGGGCTGCGTTCATCTCATCGGTTTTGCCCTTGGTGAACACAACCATTTCACCGGATTTCCCCTGGATGGTCCTATAAGAGCCCGCCACGCGGTTTGACATATTCTCAGCGGCGTCCCCTGTGCCGGTGTAGGCCAAGGCGGCGCTGACTGAAACAGCCTCCACCGCCTCGTTGGCTTCGCTGGCCGAGGTTTCGATCTTCTCTCCCGATTCTTCCGCGGATGTGCCCGCGTCGTCCATGGAGGTGGCAAGGTCGTTGACGGAATCTTTGCAGAATTGGATTTCTTCGTTGGCTTTAGCGATGGATTCCCTATACGTGTCTTCTGAGGCACCTAAAGTATTGTTTGTTTCCACAAGCTCATCACGGTCACGCTTGAGCTGCATGATTTGATCCTCAGCCTTATAACCTTCGGCGGTGCTAATCGCATAGGCGTCCCCTAAAGCCAGTTCCGCATCACGAATCTGGTCGTCCAATCGGTCAATTTCAGCTTGGTTTTTCTTGCGTTGCTCCAATACTCTATTGAGTTCCATCTCCGCCTTGGTGCGCTCTTTGATGGCGTCTTGGGTGAGATCCATAAGGGCCTGGGTTTTCATCTGTTCCTCAAAGGCGTCGATGAGCTTGTATACCTCATCTTTGGTTAGAGAAATACTGTCCGACGCGTCATCATAAGACAGCTCTAAATCGGGCATTTTTTCGTTGATCTTATCGATCATCTGTAGCAGAAGCTCCTTTTCTTCTGCAGTTTTATCCGTCTTGTCTCCAAGTTCGAATATCTGATCGGCTAAATCCCGGATGCCTGCGATTTCCCCGTCGATATCCACCATGGATTCCTCGCGGGTGGTTCCCAGGTTATGAAGCGCTTCAGACGTTTCGTTGGCCTTCTCGATGAGTTCGTTGCTATCGTCGATAAACTGGCTGGAAGCCTCGGAGGCGTCTCCCGCCGCCAGGCTATAAGCCGCAAAGCCGCCCGCAACAGCACCGATTATTCCCACGATTGCGAAAATTGGGGCGTAAGCGGCTGTTGTTGCGATATTAAACGCAGTTTGTATTGCTTCTGCCGCCTTTACTCCGTCGGCAAAAAGATCGAAGGCAAACTTGGCTTTCTCCAGAAACCCGGTTACAGTCTTTATGATCTCTGCCGCCTTCATCGCTGCATTATAGGCGACCATGGCGCCGGTTGCCGCTCCTATAAGACCCGCTATCTTGTCGAAGTTTTCTCCTAGCGCGTCTAAAGCATCAGTAGCCAAAGGCAGTACGGATTTGGCCAGTTTGGAAACAATGTCCATGAACCCTTCGAACAGATTTTCAATGGTTTTGAGGGCTTTTTTGAGGCCGCCGCTAGTAAAGGAATCCGATATGGCGTCGATAGCTTTTTTAATGGGACGGCTGATTTCTTTGGGCAACAAGTCAGCAATGCCGTCAGCCAAGGAAGTGGCAATTTCTCCGCCTGCCCGAAGGAGCTTGTTCTTGTTCTTCTTGATGCCGTCAATAAATCCCTCGATCACGTCCACAGCGGCGTCAATCATATCGGGAGCGGCTTGGGCCACTCCGGTCACAGCGTCGGACAACGCGTCTCCGACCTCTTTTACAAGCCCTTCCAGCCCGTTTGCCTTAAAGGCGTTGGACAGCTCGTCCACCGTATCGATAGCGGCAGGAAGTAATTCTGTCCGGATGGAATCAGAGATGGGCTGTACTACCTCGCCTAGAAGTTGCTGGGCGTTGTCTTTGAGGGTAGAGATCAGCCCGTTTAGGGTCTGGGACTGCTTTTCCATGGACTGGAAGTATTTGCCGCCCTCAGAGGTCGCCCGCTGCATGGATTCGGTAATTTCTTCTACCGCCAAGGAACCGTCGCTGATCCGTTCATAGAGGCTTTCCATGGATTCGCCGGTACTCTCAGAAATTTCCTGCAGAGGATTGAATCCAGCCTCTATCATTTGCTTGATATCTTCCAGCTGTACCTTTCCCGCGCTGGACATCTGGCCATAGGCAGTGGCAATGCGCTGCATCTTGTCCGCGGAGCCTTGCGAAATATCGCCCAGCATCATCATTCGGTCAATAGCCTCATCGGCGGTAAAGCCGTAGTTCATAAGCAGCTGGGTTGCATCGGCCAACTCTGGAAGTTCAAAAGGGGTTTCGGCGCCTATTTTCTTAAGGCGTTCCACCACCTCCGCAGCCTTTTCGGCGGAACCTGTCATTACCTCAAAAGAGGTCTCATACTGTTCGATGGTGGCGTTGTATTTCACACCTGCCACCGCCCCGGCGCCAAGAGCGGCCGATACTCCCGCAATGGCGCTTGCGGCAACCTTGAACCCTTTCGCCAATCCGCCAGCTAGTTTCGAGCCCAGGTTATCCGCAGTATTAGAAAACTTTTCGGTAACCGATTCGGCGTCGCGCATGGCTTTTTCGTAATTCGACGCATCACCAGTAACCTTTGCCGATAGGGTATAATCAGGCAAACTTTTTCCTCCTTTCCGGCATCTTCAGCCCATTTTTCTCATAAATCAATGACACCCAGCTCTTTCCCTCCTTCTCCTCCACCTCTTCGATGATGGAAAGGTTTTGGGAAATAACCTCCATATCCGCTTTTTCCTGGCGCTTTTTCCACAGCTTCCTAAACTTCTGGTTCTTCTTGCGGAAGGCGTTGGAAACAGCGTTGAATACGGCGTCCCGCAGCACGGTAGACTCCGACACCGTCTTGTCCTCCCACGCCTTGTAGATAAAAGCCCGTTCTGTGGGGGTAATGGCGTCGTAATCCGCCCGTGAATAATGAAAATTGGCAGCAAAAAAGGCGAAGTCCATTACATCGCTGTAAGGCTTCGCCATTTCTGCTAAAGCTTTATCTTGCTCTCCTGATTGGAAATATCGATAGTCAATCAGGCGGTGCGGAATAAAAAAGGCATATCCTTGGTCAGTTTTGTGACCACCATGTTATTGACCGCCATATAACCCTTTTCCTCCATCAGGGCTTCCGCGATCTCCACGGCCTTTTCCCTGGGGACAAAATCGTTGCTTCCGGCCTCTTTTAAGCAGTATCCGAAATACGCTTCGAGGGAGGAAAGGGACAAAGCTCCATTGGTCGCCACAATGTCAGCCACCACAGATGTTTTTATCTGGCTTTCCACCAGCTTGAGGCGGCCAATGTTGAAAGCCAACTCATACTTTTTCCCTTTATGTTCAAACATGACGGCACCTCCTAGGCAGTTTTTACAGTAATCGTAGCGACACCAGCTTTCAGCGCCTTACCAGCGGAATCCGTCTCAATGACCATGATCTGCTGTCCGCTGGTCAAGCCGGAAATTTCACTGGCGCCGTCCCAGCTGGTCTGGGTAATCACTTCGCCGTAAGCAGGATAGGCCAGAGGGGCTGCTCCAGTCTTATAGAAATACTTATTGGAAGCTCCCAGGGCTGGATTGACATAGACGGCGGTATCTCCGTCAGCAGTACCTGCTACAGATACCACGGTCAGCCCCTCCAAAGCGGCGGTGCCGTCGGGCATAGTATCGGGATCCACCGGCTGAGCCAGCAGGTCCACCAGAGCGCCCATACCCTCCAAGGTCAGGGAGTAGGTCATAGCGTCGTCGTAAGGAGCTTCTAAGGGATAGTCGGTGATGACTGCCAGACCTCCGAACATGCCTTCTTTGCTCTTGCCGTTGATGACCTTGATGCACACCGGATCAGAGTTATCAAAGGCCTGGGATAGGATGGAATGGGACTCGTCGTTTGGCACATACAGGCCATCGTTGTCGATGCTCCATTCCTTCATACCGGCAATTTTAGACTTCCATCCGCCCTGGGTGTCCTTAGAAGTAATTTCAATGGAGTCGGCAGAGCGGTTGATGGTCAGCCCCTGCTGGCCGCTGATGGCAAGCAGTTTAGAACCGTCCGCGCTCCAGATGGCAAGCAGGATATCCTTGCCTGCCACCGCTTTGGCCGCGGAGCTGGAAAAATCGCAGTAGTTGTTGTTATCAAAAGCGAATAGCTGTAATTTGTTCATATTTAGCCTCCTTTAAAGCTTGCATTTGAACCCATAGCACACCATAAAATCATAGGTAACCACGGCGTGTTTTTCCTCTGTCTCGTCTGTTTTAATGGTTTGGACGCCTCCGTCTGTCTGCATAATCAGTTCAAAAGGCTCTGGCAGAGCGATGTCCTCCGTCAAAGCCTCTTGCAACTGTTCAATGAGGTTGTACACCTCTACCGATGAAGGCGCTTCCCCTGTCTTGGGCGCTGCGGCAATACAGTGAATCCATACCGTGTAGTTATCCCGGAACATGGTTTTGGTGTTGGAAGGCCGAATTCTGACAACCTCCGCAACATAGAAAGGGCTGACAGCATTGAGCGGCACCGCGTCATAGCATCGAAGCCCCGTCCCCGCTTCCACCTTGTCCTGTACTGCCGCCATTAAGGCGATGGGGGACAGTTTCTGATAGGCCATTTATTTTCCTTCCTTTCTGATGGCAGTCAGCAGATCGCGGTAATAGATGCCGCGCTGTTCATCGGCATTATTTTTGAGAAACCGTTGCCCTCTCACATATCCACCGTTTACAGTACGATGGCCGTACTCAACATGAGGCGCATATTCCACCGTATATCCCATTTCATCACCAGAAGCAACCGACGACTCCCTGAGCTCTCCAGTGTCCACCGGCGTACCGCCCGAAGCTCTGGCTCGGTTGAGCATTTCAGTGACCTGCTTTTCCCGGATGGCGTCCCAACGGATAGTATTCAAGCGTTCTAATTCTTGCTCTAGAGGAAGTATCCAAGCTCCTTTGACCTTAAATCTAAACCTTGCCACGCTATCACTCCTTATACGCCTTGACCTGGATCACGGTATATCTGGGGGTGAGGTCAATCTTTTCCGTGATCTGCTGGCGGATTCCATCAATGACGGCGTGGGTACATTCCGGGAATCTTGCAAAGGGTATGGGGACGGCGAACCGCTGCTGGTTCCTGGTGACGTCACGGCCTTCCAAGGCGATCTGTTCATCTGTCCAGGGGGTGAACCGGCAGAAGGTGTCTTTCACCGTCTGCCATTCACCTCCCACCATATTGCCCAGGGCGTCCTCTGTCTGCCCGGTGATAATCTGTAATTGACAGGATTTCCATATCACAGGAAGCACACCACCTTATTGCTGTTGCCGGATGATGCTTGGATGGCCTTCCAATCTCCGATTTCATCGTCGTATTCCGCCAGGATATTGTCCACGAAGGATGTGGAAATATTGGCCACACCCTCCGAGGAAATACCTTCATAATATGTCCTGCGCACCATCTTCACGGTGGCGTCTACGCAGATGGATTGAAATAGCGTTGGAAGCGTATCAACCCCAAGACGCAAACAGAGTCTGTCGCTCATGGTCTGCAGATACTCAGATAGCTGCTCATCCGTCAATTCGGTGTCTGGGAGCCGTGTTTTCAATCGAGTAAGCAGTTCATCCATAGCGGCTCCTTACTGGCCGTCGTTTACAACAACCGCAGCGCTGCCTTGTCCAACAGCCTTGTAATAATCGTCATACTCAACCACCGTAATGGTCTGCCCCGCTGTAGCCGAGATGTCGGCATTCGCTGTAAAATTCGTCCAGTTTCTCACATTTTGGCCATACTCCACGTCTGCAGCCGCATCCGCCAGCCTATATTTCAGATTCGTTGTGGTGTTCCCGGATACAGATGCTTTTGTGGTTCCTACTGCTGTGCCTTCAGCAGGAGTTACGGTGATGGCCTTCAGTTCTGGCGCATCCGCAATGGTGATTACAGCGATAGCGTTGAGGTATTCCGCAAACAGGGTTAAACCCATGAGGGCGAAAGACTCAGACTGTGCCCGCTGGTAGTTGCCCTCGGTATGGAATCCGATATAGGGCACCTGGGAATCAGTGGTATAAGAAAGACCGGCCTGGGAGAATTCAGAGTCGCCCGGGTCCACGTAATACACGGCCACATTGTTGACAGGTGTTGCAATGACCCGGCCCTGGGGAATTTCAGAGGAGAAGAACAGGATATCCGCGCCCAGGAAGTTTTCCACATAGTCCATGCCAAAAGCAGTCTGGACTGTAACCTGCGCGCCACCCAGATACTCGTAAATATCCAGGGTATTGGCGAACACAGCCACGCCTGTTGCAGAACGATGCATCTTTTTAAACGCGTCCTTTACCCGACCGATCGCCATAGCCACCGCCATCTGGAAGGTGCTTTCCTCGCTGGTCAGCTGGCCGGTGAGCAGGAAGTTATAGAAGGTCGCCAGCACCTCATCCTGCAGCTGGACCTTGAATTCATCATCGGTCATACCCACAGCGGTTTCCAGCCCGTATTTTTCAATGGACTCAATGGTCACCGCCTTGCGATATTTCTGCAGCTGGATGGGCGCATACTCCACAGGCTCCACCTCGAACTGGGACAGAGGGATTACATCGCCCTCTGCTACAATCCCGCTCTGAAGCTCACCGGTGGCCTTCTTGGCGGTCAGGGTGGTGCCGTTGGCCTTGCGGATGGGGCGGCTAATCCCCATGACTTCGGTCAGCGCGGTAATTTCGCGGCCAAAGCTGGTGACGAAATCAACCTCTCTCGGGTTGATAGAAAATTGCTGAGTCGTAATAACATTGGGCTCAGCAGCAAATAACTGTAGTTTATTCATAGTTACCTCCTAACAAATAATTGTGGATTTTCCGCGATTAAGCGGCGTCTTTCATTGGTGTCTTTTACAGCGAGAATCTGCTCTCTGGTCACTGTGGTTTCGCCTTGGTTGGCTTTGGGCGGATTGCCTCGGAACGCCTCTTTGATACCTGCTTGCAATGCCGCCTTATAGGATTTAGCAAAACTCTCCACGATCTCTTTTGTCTTTTCCGCATCGTCTGTTACCAGATGCATCACCATTTCGTCTGGAATAGAAATCTGCTCATCTGCCAGCATTTTCCGCGCGGTTTTGGCCATATCGCCTAAAGCAATCTGCCGCTTCAGCTCAGCAAGCTCTTTTTCCGCTTTATCTGCCCGGTATTTTTCTTTTTGCTCGCCGGTCATCTGCGCCAGCTTCTCGGCCTCCGACACCTTATCATCCGTCAGTGTTTGCCATCTCTTCTGAGCATTCGCAACAGCGGTTTGGATGGCCTTGCTGACCCTCCGGTCAAATTCTGCTTGATGGCCCTCCTGTGCTAGAAAGTCGTCAAAAGACATAGTATTTTGTGCGTTCGTCTGCGTTGTTCCTTCGCCTGTCGCGCCGGTTGCGTTGCCGCCCTCTGCAGCAGCCCCGCCCCCTTCGCCTTCCGCGAAGAGTTGTAAAAAATATCTGTTTTTCATGCGTTATCCTTTCTGCCCCAGCCCGTCACGAGTCCGCGCCGTTGCCCGTAGTTTATTGTCGTTGCGGACAAGATAACCGGATATACTCCGGGAATTCCCTCTCAATTTCTTTAAGGCCAACAAAAAAGGAACCCACCAGAAGCCTTCCTGCCTCTGACAGATTCCTATAGCGTATATCCGCCTTCCCTGGGGATATGGAGTATTCAATTTGATCTGCTGTCAGCTCCTCCAGTGAGACGATCAGCGTCTGTACCAAAGCGGTCACTCCGGCGCAGACAATATCCTTGCCCGCCTCGGCGTAGCCCGCGTGGCCTTCTAAGGCGATTCCGCCGTCTGTGGCGGAAACGGCAATCAAATCACACCACCTCTTTTCTACCCGGCTGTTCCCTGCCGGTGGGAGATATGCGGATCACTCTCCTTTCAGAAACTGGGCGCATCTTTCCAAATCTGCCATGCCGACGTAATCCACCGCCTTTCCACCTTCCATCAAGATTGCCATCGGAACCCGGCTGACTCCGTAGCGGTCCGCTCGGAAGGGTTCTTTCTGTACATCGATCCTGACGATTTTATCCTGTCCTGCCATGGACGCCAAAGGAGAGATAAATTGCTTTTCAAAGAAGCGGCAAGGAGGGCACCAAGGGGCGTGGAAAAAGTAAAGCTGCCTCATTTGTCTCCACCTATAAACATGTCCGGGTTGTCTCTTAACAGCATAAAAAAGCCGGTTCCCAGCTTTTCCACCTGTCCCTCGGAAAGCTCGACACAATATATTTCGTCAATGGCGTGGATGATCTCGTGGATCAGGGTCGCTTTCTTCTGATTCAGGGAGGCCCCTGCGTTAAGTACAATTTCCTCCTCCAGATATCGCGCGATCCCATAAAGCTCACTTTTGTTATCGTGTAGATTGCTTTCTTCCCTGACGGCATAATCCTTATACAATATCTTCACTTTTTCGGGAATAATCATGACTTCCTCCTCAAAATAGGCATGAAA
>NZ_JBBEWN010000028.1:0-10075 GCF_038739695.1 Zongyangia acetica
CCGGCCATCAGTTGGTCGGAAAACTGTACCTGTGGCACTCGCGGCACTTTGACATAAAGCCGGTTCGGTGCGGAGAAGCCGCCCCGTTCCCGTTCCAGCAGCCCCGCCATGTCCAGTTCATTAAGCGCCCCCTTTATGGTGGTGCTGCCCTTATCCAGTATTTCGGCTATCTCCGCGATTGGATAGATAATATATATCCTGCCCTCGTCGTCCTGCCACTTGTTCTTCTGGGAGAGTGTGGAACGGTCTAACAGCAGCGAATACAGCAGCTTGGCGGTCTGGGAAATCTCCATTTTCAGCAGGAAACGGGGGTAGGGCAGATAGATAGGCAGCGGCGTGTCTGCCATGATATAATCAGCGATAGTATCACCTCCCTGTGTTCGGGTTGATTGTGGTGTTTTGTCACGCCTTAGAACGGCGTTTCCGGGGGAAAAGGATAAATGTATCGCGTACCCTTTGACACTCACGAAAAAAACCTTGATTCATGCGGGTTTGAAAGGCTCTAAAGCGTGACATTTCTGCCTTTGTTTCCGCTTTCTCTCGGCGGCTTTGAGTTTCTTCATGCGTCCGGCGCAGTCGGGGCAGTATTTTCCCCGGTTGGATTTGGGGACAAATGCCGCCCCGCAGACCTCACACCGTTTCCGGCTCCCCCGGTACAAGAGGGCTGCGGCCAGTTCCCCGTCAAGGGGCAGGACAGCCACACGGAACCAGCGGCACATGAGGGAAAGGGAAATGCTTTGGACGCACACGCAAGGCTCCCCGTCGTCTAACAGCAGGCAGTTTCCCTCGTCGTAGTTACAGCACTCATGTACCAGCCGCCGCGCCCGCCGGTGCTGGCGGTAGTCCATGCGGGGCAGGTTATCGCTCATGGCTCTGCTCCTTTCTGCGGTGGGGTTCCTCCCGGCGCAAAATCTGGTCGATGTTCCGCTTGACGGTCTGCAACTCCTTGAACCGCTGTTTCTGTTCGTGGTAGGTGTTATACAGGCCGTCTTTCTCGGAGATAAGCTGCTCGATCTCTGCCTGCAACGCTTTCCGGGCGGGCAGCTTGGTGATGCCATGCGCCTTGAAATACCGGGCGGCGGCTTCGGCTATGATAAAATCGCTCTCGTTTGCCTGCCGGTAGGCGGCGCGGGCTTTCTCGGATTTCTGCGCTTTCAGCCCGTCGCGGGTGGGCTTGGTCTTGGCATAGGCAAGTACCTGTTGCTGCAACTCCTTTTTCCCTTGTAGCTTCGTTTCCAGTGCTTTCAGTTCGCCGCTGGTCTGGCGCATTTCCTGATAGGCGGTATCAACGGCGGCTTCTAACTGCTCCGGGGAAGTAAAGCCGTATTCCTGATACACATTCAGCGTCGCGGCCATTTGTTTGAGGTTGTGCATGGTCGCCCATCGTTCATAGCCCCGGCCTTTGCCCTCGGCCATTTTCTGCTCAATGTCCACAAGCCGCTGCACACCGTCCTGCTTCGGGGCGGTTTGTGGGGCTTTTGTGTTCCCATGCCGGGGGTATTCGAGTATGGCTGCGGCCTTTTCTGTGGCTCTGGCGGCGTTCTGCTCCAAAACGGAAAGGACAGCGGTGCGGTCAAAGTCGTCGCCCAGCTTCCGGGCGGTAATTGGCTTTGTCCTGTCCGGCGTGAGGTAGGAAAGCCGCCCCCGGCTCTCCTTGACGGTCACGCCCTCCCGCAGCAGCAGAGAGGAAAATTCGTCAAAGCTGGCGGCGGTGGCAAGGGCTTTCCGTATGGTCTGCCGCAGCTTCTCCTTGTTCGTTTCAAACTTGGTCTGCCGGGGCGTGATACCGCCTGCAATCATGGGGGCGTTCTGCTTGTCCAGCGCAGCCTGTCCCTTTTTCTGCGCCCAATACTCCCGGTCGGTCACGCGGTTCTTGCTGCCGTTCAAGAGGTCGATTTGGTAAAGCCCCTCCCGGTGGCACATCTCCATGACTTCGGATTTGAAGTAGCGCAAGGCAGCGTCGGTACAGCGGTGCTTGCAGCCGGCTTTCGTGTCGGCTGGCCTGTCCATGTAGGGCAGGAACGGTACTTCCTCTATCCGCAGGCTGTTAATGACGATATGCACATGGATATTGCCGCTGTGGTTGTGGCCGTCCGGGTGGGTGCATACAAGGGCTTGGTGGCCGGGGAAATGCTCGGCGCAAAACTTCTCGCCCAATGCCTGCGCCCGGTCTACGGTCAAGCCGTTGTCCGGCCCGTCCCGTGGGTCAAAGCTGATGATATAGTGGTGGCTTTTCACATCTTCCCGCCGCTGGTTCTTCCCATAGCGGAGATTTGCCCGCATACAGGCAACGGCAAAATCCTCCCCGCCGCAGTTCAGCGTTGACAGCCGGTAGTCCTCGCGGGGGATAAGCCTGCCGGTTTCATCAAGGACGGGCTTCATGGTAAACTCGTCATGCTCAAAGAGAAGATATTGTTCGGCGGCTCCGTAGTCGGCGTTTTTAGAGTTGATATGCTTGAGTGTTGCCAACTGCGTCACCTACTTTCTTGAGGACTTCATACTTGAGGGCGGCAAGGTCGGCTATGGCGGCGCGTACCTCGCCGGACAGCGCATTGTAGGGTGAGCCGTACTCGTTCAGATACCGGGCAATCTGATTGAGGTTGCCGCCGATCCTGCCGTACTCGGCGGCCAGCTTCCCGACAGCGGAGAGCAGTTCATCATTGACCGCCGATACATGGACAACGGGGCGTATGGTCGTGCGCCGTATCGCCTGCCGGAGAAATTCCGACTGGCTGATACCATAGGGCGCAAGCCGCGCTGTGAAGTCGGCGTATTCATCTTCGGACAGCCGGGTTTTCACAACGCGGCTGCGGTGGGGCGTGTTGTATTTCTTTCGCATAGGCTGAAAACCTCCTCTCACTATTCTTATTGCTGACTTTTTTCGGATTTTGGGCGGAGAAAATTTCCTCTCACTCCTCCCATTGCTTAACTTTTCGGGAAATTACAAAAACTTTTTTTTGCATTTCGGCAGAAAAATCCCTCTATACCTCCCATTGGGCAACTTTTTGGAAAATAACAAAAACTGTTTTCAGCTTTTTCGCCCGTAAGGGCGTATAGCAGGGTTTGGGGAAGGCACTCCCCAACAAGTTTCCCGCGAGGGGCAAAACCGCAGAATTGCGGATTTTGGCACCGTGGTAGAAACTTGCTCTTAGTAAGCCGCAGACTGCCCCTGTCCGGGCTTTTCCGTACATAGAGCGAACGGGGCGGGGCTTTCAGCCCGCTGTGCGCGGTCTTTTTTTTCTTTCGCCAAAGATACATTCAAAAGGCCGCCAGCTACCCGCTGTCCGGGGATTTTTCAAATTTTCTTTTGCCTTAGTAATCCGGGAAACAGGATTTTGGCAACCTACGGGGCAGAGAATTTTTCCTTTCACTCCCTACAACACTGCGTTTTGAAATTTGCCAAACGGAGCAGGCAGCTTTTTCTGGCTTCACCTACCTACTACGGGTGACTTTGCGATTTTGCCAAATGGACAACAAAAAAAGCAGCAAATCTTTTTCAGACTTACTGCTTTCACTGGCCGCTGGTGGGCGGCTGGTATTCAGTTTTGGGGCTTATCGGTCAAAGCGAAACTTGAATAGTGCGGAGATTAGCTGCTGCTTCACATATTCCTCAACCTCGGCGTTAACCTGACCGTGTACTTTGGAAAAGTAGCGGATATATCCGGCATAGTGGGAAAGGACGGTGTCGATTGCGTCCGGGTCGCCCTCATGGGCTTTGACGATTGTTTCATAGGGGAGAAGTTTACTCATGGTCTTTTCCCTCCATGAGCCGCCGTAGCCGCTGCAAGGCAAGCTGGATATGCCGCCCCGCTGTGCTGCGTGTCCGGCCAATATGTACGCCGATCACTCGCTGCGGCTGGCGCAGGAAATAGTAACGGAAAATCTCTTCCTGTGTCTGCTCCGGCAAGAGGGCAAGGGCGGCGGCAAGTTCCGCATGGTACAGAACGGCGGTCTGGCCGCAGGCGGTAAAAAGATATTCTTCAAGCTGCTCCGGTTCGGCAAGCTGGACAAACTTCTCATTCATCAGATAGTCAAGAGAAACTTCCCGTTCCCACCTCCGGCGCAGCTTTAAGATTATATCTATGGCTGCGTGACGAATGACAATCTTGCAAAAGGCATTGAATGTGTACTGGATATGCACTTTGTAGGCTTCATCTTCGGTCATGGAAATTCCCCCTCTCTGAATAATAGTGCGGGGCGGCAGCACTCCTTGCTGTCGCCCCTTGATTGCCTATCTGCAAAGGCGGGCGGGGCTGTCAACGGCGGCGCATATGCGCCGTTCATCTTGACTGTTGACTGGCTCGGCTGGCTTTGCCATTTGAGTGTAATTGCTTATTCTTTTTTTATTTGCAGACTTTTGAGGTAGAACGCCTGCTCCTCCCTTTTCTCTGGCTCACTCTCAAAAGGGTTATGCTGTCTAATTCATTCGTTGTCTTACTATTTCATACATCATTATAGATGCAGCACAACTGACATTGAAAGA
The DNA here is from genome assembly GCF_038739695.1 of Zongyangia acetica. NCBI lineage: Bacteria > Bacillati > Bacillota > Clostridia > Eubacteriales > Oscillospiraceae > Zongyangia > Zongyangia acetica. The sequence continues at coordinate 4,484 of NZ_JBBEWN010000028.1, forward strand.
ACTGGCATAGGAATCTTCAGCCATAGGAATCGTACATAAAACATCACAATATTCCTTAAATGCCTTATTTAATCCCATGGTTTCATTTCCCATCATTAACATAACCGGGGTTTTCAAGTCCTCATGATAGATAGGCTTTTCGTGGTGGGCTGTTGTGCCTATGATCTTAAAGCCAGGGTATTTTATTCTAAGGCTTTCAACGAATTTATATAAATCCTCATTGTGAATGATTCGAATCACCGGAAGATTGAAAAAAGAACCCATCGCCGAAACAATTACATCAGGCTCATACAAATCAACCGCATGTCCAGTAATTATCAACATATCTACTCCCAACGCATCACATGAACGTATCATCGTACCTAAATTTCCTTTATTAGAGGGCCTGTCAAATAACACAATAAATGGATTGGAAGATAACGCAACATTTTCTAACCTGTCTTCCCTCATTTCAATAATAGCCAATAATTCAGAAGTTTCTTCTTTTCCACTTAATTCCTTTAGCAACTGTGCCGTAAGAGTATAATTGACTTCTGTTTTTACTGTTTCTATCATATGTTTTGCCCAGCCTGACAGATTATTCTTGTCATAAATAAAAGAAATAATCTTCCAGTTATTTTTAACCGCTTCATTTAAACTTCTTACGCCTTCAACAATAAATTGATTATATTTATATCTTTTATTTCGATTATGCTTCAATACTTCAAATCTCTGGTAATCATTATTTTTATTTAATATAGAAACAACTTTCATTTCAATACCTGCCTCATCATACTTTGGTTTTCGAATTTTTCACCCATTGTAAGCCCATTTTTGAAAAAATAAGGGAAAATGATTTCCCGGTTTTTCTGTGGCAGGGATAACAGGACGGCGGCAAGTTTTCCATTGGTGAGGATAACTGCCTGACCGCATATCGTTATAGGGTGTTCTTCATGGGGTGCTTCAAAATATTCGTCTGTTGTGCCTAAAGGGTAAAACTTTTCTTCTGTGAGGTATTCAAGGGATATTTCTTTTTGCCGCCGTCTGCTCCTGTCACGCCATGCGTTGATAGCCGCATAGTGTATGACGGTCTTGCAAAGCCATTGAACGTGTACATGATGTGTTCTTTGTATGCTTCTGTGCAAGGCATAGATGATTCCCCCTTTCTCCCACATAGGGCGTTGTATGGTTGACGGGTTTCATTTATAATATCAGAGGGCGGCAGCACCCCTTGCTGTCGCCCCTTGATTGCCTACCAGCAAAGGCGGGCGGGGCTGTCAACAGCGGCGCATATGCGCCGTTTATCTTGACTGCCCGCTGGCTCGGCTGGCTTTCCTATTTGAGTGTAATTGCTTATTCTTTTTTTGTTACTGGAATCCAAATTTCACTGTATGCGTAGTTGGGCTTTTTGTCGTCCATTTTTGTAAAAGAGAAAGAAAACGGCTCTGCCAGTTCATAATCTGCCGTCATAAACCATTCGGAGTAGATTCTTGCCATTGTATCCTGCAAAGTAAACGGGAAGATTCCTTCATTTGGAAAAACTGCCCACGTATGAGCTTTAACAGGAAATGTGTCCAGATTACTGCTAATGTCATTTTTAGTTGTTAAAACTCCAATTAAATGCGTTAATTCACCAGCTTCTTCAAGAAAGTTCGTATCTGATTCATAGGAAACATTTACAGTTTCATATGGCTCAATGTTTTGCAACCGGTGCATTTCTTCTTTCTGTTCCTGTGTTATGCTTTGTGCCAGTTCCAAAATAGCGTTGTTTACTCCCTCATATTGTAACGGCACTCGTTTACTTACACCTGCAAACGTAAAAGCAGGTTTTTCAACAATTTTATATTCCATTAAAGTTCCTCCCTTCATAGTTACAACAAATTGTAACTTTTGGCATGATTTACATTGTTTCAACTTTGCGACTTGTGACGGTAAGATACCGCTCCATTTTTTAAAGGCACGTGTAAATCCGTCTACGGATTGATACCCATATTGATAAGCGACATCTGTTACCTGCGCCCCCTGCAACAATTCTTTGTTAGCTTCTGAAAGTCGTCTGTTTTTTACATACTCATTCAGCGTCATATTGGTAAGCGCAAAAAATATTTTTCTAAAATGATAATCTGAAACATTTATATGCTCAGAAATCTTCTCAAGTAAAAACTCGTCCTCCAGGTGCGCTTCAATATAGTCCATCGCGTCATTCAATTTCTTTAACACATTGCCCCTCCTTCCGAATACGAATATCACAATTTAGAAAGATATGCTCGACATTAGCATACAAAATTAGTCGGGTTATAAATAAAGGCCGTTTGCTCAATATAAGTTTACACAAAACCGACTTGAAAACAAAACTAACATAGACTCTCCTTATATTCAAAGATTTTTATCCGTGATAACGCACAAAATATTACGTTATTTTCTGAAACATATGCCGAACCTTATCTAAACGGCTGTTGGGACGGCGTGGCTGCAATACAGGCTCCCCGGAAATTTCTTGGTACCCTTTTAATTCGGTAAGGCAGACGCTTCTCCCATTTGTATAAAAATTTAAATCATTCCTATATTCGCCGATGCAGCGGGCGGGGATTTCTCCCGTAAAAATAACTTCATCATTTTTAAGCAAGGTTGATTCAATCACTGCACAATACTTCGGTGCGTCATTATAAGCCCGTGAAATATATTCCTGCGGTGCAAAAAGGGTAAAGGAAAGGTATGGTTCCAATAATTGTGTTCCTGCTCTTTTCAATGCCTGTTCTAACACGATAGGAGCAAGGGAACGAAAATCTGCGGGGGTACTAACTGGACTGTAATAAACTCCATAGTCAAAACAAATTTCACAATCTGTCACTTCCCAACCGTATAAGCCTTGCTCCATTCCATAACGCACCCCTTCCATAACGGCATTTTGAAAACTTTGGTTTAAATAGCCGAGAGATACTTTGCTTTTAAACCGGGTTCCACTTCCGGCAGGAAGTGGCGTTACAGTTAAGCCAATGGATGCCCAAAACGGATTCGGCGGCACTTCAATATGAATCGTGTAACTGGCTGTTTTTAATGGCCTTTCCAGATAAATGACCGTAGGTTCTTTCACATTTATGTTCACATGGTATCGCTCTACTAACAGAGAGCATACAACCTCTAACTGGACTTTTCCTAAAAAAGAAATGATGATTTCATGCGTTATCGTATCCACATAGTAATGCAACAGCGGATCTGTATCTGCAATTTCCGTCAGGGCATTCAGCAGGAGGTCTCTTTGTTCCTGATTTTGCGGCTCCACCGTCGTCCGAAGCAAAGGAATCGGATTTTTTTCCCATGCCTTGCGCGGCAAAAGTTCTACATTTCCGAGAGTATCATTCAGCTTCAGAGTGTCATTGGTCAAAATAACAATTTCTCCGCAACAGGCTGTGTCCGCCGGTATAATCTCTCCGTTTGACGGAATCCTCATTTCTGTGATTTTTAGTTTTTGATTTTGGGGCAGGAGAATCGTATCCCGTAAATGAAGTGTCCCGCTGTATAACCGCAAATAAACGAGCCGCTTTTTCTGGTCTGTGTACTCGATTTTAAAAACGCTTCCGCATAGCTCGGATTGATCGTTGTCCGCACCAGAAGTAAATGTTTCTGCAATCACTTCAATCAGCTTTTCAGTTCCGATATTGTTCTTTGCACTCCCATGATAAATAGGAAACAGGGAACCGTTTTGCATTCTTCTGCATTTCTCCCTCTGTAAATCTTGTATTTTCAAAGGTTCCCCCGCAATATATTTTTCCAAAAGTTCATCATTTCCAGCAATAATAGAATCCCATTTTTCTATATCCTCAATGTCTGTCAGAGACACTTCCGGAGTGAGCGAAACATCTTGCATAACCATGACATCATCAGAAAGTTTTTCTCTGATATTTTGATAAACGCTCTGTAAGTCAATGCCCTCCTGGTCTATCTTATTTACAAAAATAATCGTTGGGATTTTCATTTTCTGGAGCGCATGGAACAGTACCCGTGTTTGTGCCTGCACGCCGTCCTTTGCGGAAACTACTAAAATTGCTCCGTCAAGAACAGCAAGTGAGCGATATACTTCCGCCAAAAAGTCCATATGGCCGGGGGTATCGACAATATTGATCTTATAATTCTTCCAGCCGAAAGAAGTGACGGCCGTTTGAATGGTAATCCCACGCTGGCGTTCCAACAGCATGGTGTCTGTCCGCGTTGTTCCCTTATCTACACTCCCTAATTCCGGAACGGCTCCGCTGGTATAGAGCAGGCTTTCTGTCAAAGTCGTTTTTCCTGCGTCTACATGAGCAAGAATGCCGATATTGATTATTTTCATGTGTTTGTCCTCCATTCAGCCCCCAAAGGGCATAAAAATCCCCAGCAGCAAAATACTTTTACCGCTGGGGATATAGCGAATAGACATACACATACATACAACGCACTGCAAGCAGCGGTCGCTCTTTTGATATGTCAAATATATAAGGCAAAAGTATTCTTAAAAAGGGTACAAAAAACTAAGCCCCTTGCAAGGGACGGTTACAATTCTTTGTTCCCACTATTTGATTATAGTTAATTAAGAATACCTTGCCGCATATTTTTAACTCCTTACTTGGAATAGAAATATTATAGCATATCGGCATTGAAAAAGAAAGTCCTGAAACAAAATTTACGGAATAGTAGGCTGCTGTCTATCAATCTCTTGTGTGTTTCTTTATGACACATGAGCATTCGCACCGGGGTTGTCGTTGCCGTAACCTTCCAGCAGGTTGATGACACCCCAGATGCCGAGACCAGCGCCCAGAGCGATAACGAGGGTCTGAAGAACGGTGATAGCCTGATTGAAAAATGCCATAAATTATAGTTAGCCGGAATCATTTGAAAAGTTTGATTTAGTCATTCATAGGCATACAAAAGCCGGAACAATCGGCACCCGGTTTCCGGGGCCTGATTCCGGCTGTCCTCCTTTTTTCATTATTTTTTGGTGATTGTCCGCTTTGTACGCCGATGGCCCCATCCGGGGCGGTTGAGGCGGGTAGATAAGATCACTCCTATTACAATAAATTTGGACAGGAAAACCGAGCAGCCAGTCCGGCTTTCCCTCCATCTCGTGCCTAAGCTACAATAAGAGGAGCAACTGGCTGACCAATCACTCCTTGGGCTTATATGTCCGTGCGAAAGACTGTTAGCCATCCTCTTGTTGTAGCGTTCGATTTAAGCAGGTTGAGCCACCGAATGTCGGAGAGTTCGCGTCACATAATAGATTGAATCGGCAGCGAGAAAAGATGGATTCCGGTTGCAGATCCTTGGTATTGGAGGAACGCGAATGAACTGTGTTGGCATTGATGTTTCCAAAGGGAAAAGCATGATCGCCGTCATGCGGCCCTTCGGAGAAGTGGTGGTTTCACCCTTTGAAGTGCGCCACACCGCCAGTGAACTGAGCAAGCTGGCAGGGTTGCTCAAAAGCCTGGACGGTGAGACCCGTGTGGTGATGGAATCCACGGGTAATTACCACGCGCCGGTGGCCTGGCTGCTCCACGACGCGGGCCTTTATGTCTCGGTAATCAATGCAATGCTGGTGCATGACTACGGAAACAACAGTTTAAGACGGGCCAAAACCGA
>NZ_JBBEWN010000029.1:0-8532 GCF_038739695.1 Zongyangia acetica
CTCATGGAGAAAGAAATCCCCGTCCACATGACGAACTTTGCCCTTATCCTCAACGACCTTGCCGCCAGCTTTGAGAACCGCAACGAGTACATTTCCCGCCTTTGCCGCTATCCGCTGCTTATCATTGACGACTTCGGCATGGAGCGCGGGACGGAATACGGGCTGGAACAGGTTTTCAATGTGATTGACAGCCGTTACCGCAGCAGCAAGCCGCTGATCGTCACGACCAACCTCACGCTGGACGACCTGCGGAACCCGGAGGACACCGCCCATTCCCGGATTTATGACCGCCTGCTTTCCATGTGCGTCCCGGTACGCTTTACCGGCGACAACTTCCGGCAGGAAGCCGCGCAGCGGAAAATGGAGAGCATGAAGAAACTGATTACCGACTGAAAGGAGTATTGCCTATGGCAGATAACAAGCAGCCCGACACCCGCACCACCCGCCGCCCCGACTGCGTGACGGAAATCCGCATGGGCAATTCCGTCCTTGTCGTGTCCGGCTATTTCAAGAAAGACACTACCACCACCGCCGCCGACAAAATGGCGCGGGTACTGGAAGCGGAAGCCGCTGCTACACAAAAACCGGCAATTTGACAAATCATAAAGAAGCAGATTTTACACTTTTGCCGCTATACAGCCCGCCCTATTCCGTGGTACAATGAAACCACGGAATAGTGGGGCTGGCTGTCGGAAACGGAGGATTTTATGTTAAGACAAGCCACCCAAAACCTCATTACCGCCCTTTATCCGAGATTGTCCCATGAGGACGAGTTGCAAGGCGAGAGTAATTCCATATCGAACCAGAAAAGGATTTTGGAAACCTACGCCAAGCAGAACGGCTTTACTAATCTGCGCTGGTACACCGACGACGGCTTCTCCGGCGCGAACTTTCAAAGACCCGGTTTTCAAGCCATGCTTGCAGACATTGAAGCCGGGAAAGTCGGAACCGTCATAGTCAAGGACATGAGCCGGTTAGGGCGAAACTACTTGCAGGTAGGGTTTTACACGGAAATGCTGTTCCCTCAAAAGGGAGTGCGTTTTATCGCTGTCAACGACAATGTGGACAGCGCAAACGGCAGCATGGACAACGATTTTACCCCTCTGCGAAATCTGTTCAACGAATGGCTGGTGAGAGATACGAGCAAGAAAATCAAGGCAGTAAAACGAGCAAAAGGCATGAGCGGCAAGCCTGTTACCAGCAAGCCGGTCTATGGCTACCTCATGGACGAGGACGAGAACTATATCGTTGACGAGGAAACCGCGCCGGTTGTCCAGCAGATATACCAGCTTTGCCTTGCCGGGAATGGCCCGACCAAGATTGCCCGTATGCTTACGGAGCAGCAAATCCCCACGCCGGGGACGCTGGAATACCGCAGGACAGGCAGCACACGCCGCTACCACCCCGGCTATGAGTGTAAATGGGCGACAAACACCGTCGTTCATATCCTCGAAAACCGGGAGTACACCGGCTGTCTGGTAAACTTCAAGACGGAAAAGCCCTCTTACAAGGTCAAACACAGTGTAGAGAACCCCGTGGAGAAGCAGGCCATTTTTGAGAACCACCATGAGCCTATCATAGACCGGGAAACATGGGAGCGCGTGCAGGAGTTACGCAAGCAGCGCAAACGCCCGAACCGCTATGATGAAGTGGGGCTGTTCTCCGGTATGCTGTTCTGCGCCGACTGCGGCCATGTGATGTACCAGCAGCGGTATCAGAACAAGAACCGCAAGCAGGACTGTTACATCTGCGGCAGCTACAAGAAGCGCACCCGCGACTGTACGGCGCACTTTATCCGCACCGACCTGTTGACCGCCGGTGTCCTCTCCAATCTCCGGCAAGTGACGGAGTATGCCGCCAAGCATGAGAGCCGCTTTGTGAAGCTGCTTATCCAGCAGAACGAGATCGGCGGCAAGAGAAAGACCGCCGCAACCACCAGGCAGCTTGAACAGGCGCAGGAGCGCATTGCCGAAGTGAGCCGCATTATTAAGCGGCTGTATGAGGACAATGTGAACGGCAAAATCAGTGACGAGCGTTTCATGGAACTGTCAGCAGACTATGAGCAGGAACAGCGGGAACTGAAAGACCGCGCCGCCGCTTTGCAGGCCGAACTGGACAAGTCGCAGGCCGCCACCGTCAACGCGGAAAAGTTTATGGGTATCGTCCGAAAGCACCTTGCCTTTGAGGAATTGACCCCCACCCTCTTGCGGGAAATGATTGAAAAAATCGTCGTGCATGAGTGTAGCTATGACGAGAACGGCACCCGCAGGCAGGACATTGAGATTTATTACAGCTTTGTCGGCAAGATTGACTTGCCCGAAGCCTAACGCCCGACCTATCCGACACAATGGCCAAGTGCCGGATAGGAACGGCAAAATTTTTTACATTTCTATTACTTCTTTATCGCACATCAGTAAAGTCCCAGGGCATGAAGCAGCTCATGGCTGGCGCTGGCGTCGCCGTGGTCGGCATGGTCCTCGTACCCCTGCTCTCCAGCCTGTTCACCGTCTGATCGCTCCCGTCGTTAAGCTGTCATAAGAAATCCTTGCCGCCCCTGCCCCCAAGCGGGGGCGGCTGAAAGGAGGTTGACACCGTATGGATTTCTTACTCGATGCCCTTACTGACTGGCTCAAGGAAATGTTGGTAGGCGGCATTATGAGCAACTTATCGGGGATGTTCGATAGCGTGAACCAGCAGGTCGCAGACATTGCGACACAGGTGGGCCAGACCCCTCAGGGCTGGAACGGGAGTATTTTCAGCATGATCCAAAATCTCTCCAACTCCATCATGGTGCCGATTGCTGGCGTGATCCTGGCTATCGTGATGACGCTGGAGCTGATTCAGATGATTACCGACAAGAACAACCTGCATGATGTGGACACCTGGATGATCTTCAAATGGGTGTTCAAATCTGCCGCTGCCATCCTCATCGTCTCAAACACCTGGAACATCGTGATGGGCGTGTTTGACGCAGCTCAAAGTGTGGTGGCGCAGGCGGCGGGCATCATCGGTTCCGACGCTTCCATCGACATCTCCTCTGTCATGACCGATATGGAGTCCCGGCTGATGGATATGGACCTGGGGCCGCTGTTCGGCCTGTGGTTCCAGTCGCTCTTTATCGGCATTACCATGTGGGCGCTTTACATTTGTATCTTTATCGTGATTTATGGCCGTATGATTGAGATTTACCTTGTGACCTCGGTGGCTCCCATCCCTATGGCCACCATGATGGGCAAGGAATGGGGCGGTATGGGCCAGAACTATCTGCGCTCGTTGATCGCCCTGGGCTTCCAGGCATTTCTCATCATCGTCTGTGTGGCGATCTACGCCGTGCTGGTGCAGAGTATTGCCACCGAATCCGACATCATTATGGCCATCTGGAGCTGCGTGGGCTATACGGTCCTGTTGTGCTTTACGCTCTTTAAGACCGGCAGCCTCGCAAAATCCGTTTTCAATGCACATTAACCAGGAAGGAGGTAATCCCTTTGGCTTATGTACCTGTACCCAAGGATCTTACGAAAGTCAAAACCAAGGTCGCGTTCAACTTAACCAAGAGGCAGCTTGTCTGCTTCGGCGGCGGTGCGCTGATCGGCGTACCGCTTTTCTTCCTGCTCCGGGGGCCTGTGGGAAACAGCGTGGCTGCCATGTGTATGATGCTGGTCATGCTGCCCTTCTTCATGCTGGCGATGTATGAAAAACACGGTCAGCCCCTGGAAAAGATCGTGGGCAATATCATCAAGGTGGCCGTCATCCGGCCCAAGGAGCGCCCGTATCAGACCAACAACTTCTATGCCGTTTTGGAACGGCAGGAAAAACTCGACAAGGAGGTGTATGACATTGTTCACGGTAATCAAAAGCTGGCTGCACCGGCTGTTCGGAAAAGACGAAAAGACCGCGCAGCCGGTTAATCAGAAAAAGATGAAAAAGCTGTCCCGCGCCGACAGAAAGCAGATCGAGGCTGCCATTGCCCGTGCCAATCGCACAGACAAAAAGAAAAAATCGGCTCAGGACAGTATCCCCTATGAACGGATGTGGCCGGACGGCATCTGCCGTGTGGCAGGCAGCCGCTACACAAAGACCATCCAATTCCAGGACATCAACTATCAGCTCTCGCAGAACGAGGACAAGACAGCGATCTTCGAGGGCTGGTGCGATTTCCTCAACTACTTCGACAGCTCCATTCAGTTCCAGCTGTCCTTTTTGAACCTGGCAGCCTCTGAGGAGACCTTTGCCCGCGCCATCAACATTCCTCTCCAGGGGGATGATTTTGACAGCATCCGGGTGGAGTACACCACCATGCTGCAAAACCAGCTGGCAAGAGGCAACAACGGTCTTATCAAGACCAAGTACCTGACTTTCGGCATCGACGCCGACAGCCTCAAGGCCGCCAAGCCCCGTCTGGAGCGCATTGAGACCGACATTCTCAACAACTTCAAACGCCTGGGCGTGGCCGCCGAGACCCTGGACGGCAAGGCGCGGCTGGCACAGCTTCACGGCATTTTCCACATGGATGAACAGGTGCCGTTCCGCTTTGAATGGGACTGGCTGGCTCCGTCCGGTCTGTCCACCAAGGATTTCATCGCGCCGTCCGGCTTCGAGTTCCGCACCGGCAAACAGTTCCGTATGGGTAAAAAATACGGGGCTGTTTCTTTTTTGCAGATCCTCGCCCCGGAGCTGAATGACCGGATGCTGGCGGATTTTCTGGATATGGAAAGCTCTCTGATCGTCAGCCTGCATATCCAGTCCGTAGATCAGATCAAGGCCATCAAGACGGTCAAGCGGAAAATCACCGACCTGGATAAATCCAAAATTGAGGAACAGAAAAAAGCCGTCCGCGCCGGATATGACATGGACATCATTCCCTCCGACCTTGCCACCTACGGTGCCGAGGCCAAGAAGCTCTTGCAGGATTTGCAGAGCCGAAACGAGCGAATGTTCCTTGTGACCTTCCTGGTGCTGAACACGGCGGACAATCCCCGGCAGCTGGGCAACAATGTGTTCCAGGCCAGTTCCATCGCACAGAAGTACAACTGCCAGCTGACAAGGCTTGACTTCCAGCAGGAAGAAGGGCTGATGTCTGCGCTGCCCTTGGGCCTCAATCAGATCGAGATTCAGCGGGGGCTGACCACCAGTTCCACGGCTATCTTTGTTCCGTTCACCACCCAGGAGCTTTTCCAGAACGGCAAAGAGGCGCTGTACTACGGTATCAACGCCCTGTCCAACAACCTCATCATGGTGGACCGCAAGCTGCTGAAAAACCCCAATGGACTGATTCTCGGCACCCCTGGTTCCGGCAAGTCCTTCAGCGCCAAGCGCGAGATCGCCAACTGTTTCCTGCTCACCAATGATGACATCATTATCTGCGACCCGGAGGCCGAGTACGCGCCCTTGGTGGAGCGCCTGCATGGGCAGGTCATCAAGATTTCGCCCACCAGCAGCAATTACATTAACCCTATGGATTTGAACCTGGACTACTCGGACGATGAAAGTCCGCTGTCTCTCAAGTCCGACTTCATCCTGTCTCTGTGCGAGCTGATCGTAGGCGGCAAAGAGGGCTTGCAGCCGGTTCAGAAAACCATCATTGACCGCTGTGTGCGGCTGGTGTATCAGGACTATCTCAATGACCCCCGCCCGGAGAATATGCCCATCCTGGAGGACCTCTACAACCTGCTGCGGGCGCAGGACGAGAAAGAGGCGCAGTACATCGCCACGGCGCTGGAAATCTATGTGACCGGCTCCCTCAATGTGTTTAACCATCAGAGCAATGTGGACATCAACAACCGTATCGTCTGCTACGACATCAAGGAGCTGGGCAAGCAGCTGAAAAAGATCGGTATGCTGGTGGTCCAGGACCAAGTGTGGAACCGCGTTACCATCAACCGTGCTGCCCACAAATCCACCCGTTACTACATCGACGAGATGCACCTGCTGCTGAAAGAGGAACAGACCGCCGCCTACACGGTGGAGATTTGGAAGCGGTTCAGAAAATGGGGCGGCATCCCCACCGGCATCACGCAGAATGTCAAAGACTTGCTTTCTTCCCGCGAGGTGGAGAACATCTTTGAGAACTCCGACTTCGTGTATATGCTCAACCAGGCGGGCGGGGACCGGCAGATTCTCGCCAAGCAGCTGGGCATTTCCCCTCACCAGCTTTCCTATGTGACCCACTCCAGCGAGGGCGAGGGCCTGCTGTTCTATGGCTCCACGATCCTGCCTTTCGTGGACCATTTCCCCAAGAACACCGAGCTGTACCGCATTATGACCACCAAACCCCAGGAACTGAAAAAGGAGGATGAATGACCATGAAACCCAACACCGAACTGAATACCATGATGTTTTTTGACGATGCCCTGGAGGGTGAGCGCACCCAGCTGCTCACCGAGCTGGCCGATGCCGTCAGCGAGACCCGCACGGCGGCGGATCAGGCTGCGGAGCTGAACGAGGACGGCGAAGCGGGCCTGCTGCGCCTGACGGAAATCTGGTGCGCCATGAACGGCGTCCCGGCCATCGTCATCTTCGAGGGCGGGCAGTCCGAGCTGCTGGCCAATGTGGTGGCGCAGATCTACGCCCATCTGCTTCAGCACCCCTCCCGTGACCCTGTGGGGCTGGCCGTCTATGTGGAGCTGCGCTACATGACGGCCTCCCTCATGTTGGGGGAATGGTTTGAATAAGGAACCGCGCCTGCGCTTTACGGACGAGGAACGGGCTGACCCGGCTCTGGAGAAGCCCATCCGTAAGGCGGACAAGGCCGCCGCCAAAGCAGACAAGGCGCAGGCCAAAATCCCCAAAAAGCAGGTCCGGCAAAAGACGGTGGACCCGGAGACCGGCAAAGTGACCACCAAGCTGGTGCTGGAGGACAAGAAGAAGCCGCCCTCCAAATTGTCCCATGCGGTGCGGGATACCCCCGCCAATGCCGCTCTGGGGAAGCTCCACAAGGAAATCCGGGAGACCGAACAGGACAATGTGGGCGTGGAGAGCGCCCACAAGTCCGAGGAGGCTGCCGAGACCGGCGTTAGGCTTGCACGGGAAGGCTACCGCAGCCACAAGTTGAAGCCCTACCGCAAGGCGGCCCAGGCCGAGCAGAAGCTGGAGAAGGCCAATGTGAACGCCTTGTATCAGAAGTCCCTGCGGGAAAATCCCCAGCTTGCCAGCAACCCCATCTCCCGCTGGCAGCAGAAACAGGCCATCAAAAAGGAATACGCTGCCGCCAAGCGCGCCGGTCAAGCTGTCGGGAACACCGCCAAGACTGCGGAGGCCACCGGCATGGCGGCCAAGGCGGTCAAGGAGAAAGCCCAGCAAGCGGGCGCGTTTGTCATGCGCCACAAAAAGGGCTTTTTGATTGCGGGTGCGATCTTCCTGCTGGTCTGTATGCTGCTCAACACCATGTCCTCCTGCTCCATGATGGCGCAGAGTATCGGTTCCGTGGTGTCCGGCACCACCTACCCGTCGGATGATCCTGAGCTGGTGGCGGTGGAGGCCGACTACGCTGCCAAAGAAACGGCGCTGCAAGCCGAGATCGACAACATCGAAAGCAGCCATCCGGGGTATGACGAGTACCGCTATGACCTGGATATGATCGGGCATGACCCCCATGAGCTGGCAGCCTACCTGTCCGCCGTGCTGCAAGGCTATACCCGGCAGAGCGCCCAGGCCGAGCTGGAGCGCGTGTTCGACGCACAGTATGAACTGACGCTTACCGAGGAAGTGGAGATACGATACCGCACCGAAACTTCCACGGACCCCGTGACCGGCGAGACGACCACCGAGGAAGTCCCGTATGAGTATTACATTCTGAATGTGAAGCTCACCAGCAAGCCCATATCTTCCGTGGCTTCGGAGCTGCTAACCCCGGAACAGCTGGAAATGTACCAGGTGTACCGGCAGACGCTGGGCAACAAGCCGCTGATCTTCGGCGGCGGCTCCCCGGATACGAGCAACTCCGAGGACCTGACCGGCGTGGTATTCGTCAACGGCACCCGCCCCGGCAATCAGGCCGTGGTGGACATAGCCAAAAGTCAGGTGGGCAATGTGGGCGGTCAGCCCTACTGGAGCTGGTACGGCTTCAATTCCCGTGTGGAATGGTGCGCCTGCTTCGTGTCCTGGTGCTACGGCCAGATGGGGCTGTCCGAGCCGCGCTTTGCCGCCTGCCAGTCCCAGGGTATTCCGTGGTTCCAGTCTCACGGACAATGGGGCGGGCGTGATTACGCCAATATCGCCCCCGGCGACGCCATCTTCTTTGACTGGGACCTGGATGGCAGCGCCGACCATGTGGGCCTTGTGGTCGGCACAGACGGCAGCCGGGTCTACACCGTGGAGGGCAATTCTGGCGACGCCTGCAAGATCAAGAGTTATTCCCTGTCCTACGAGTGCATCAAGGGCTACGGCCTGATGAACTGGTAAGGCCGATTTATGAGAAAGACCTGCTAATAAAAGTCAAGTAGAAATTTCAGATTTTTAGGGAGGCGAAAAAATGCAATACAAAATCAAGCCGCTGAGCATCTCAAAATTAAAACGGCGGCCAGCCAGATGGTA
>NZ_JBBEWN010000030.1:0-7321 GCF_038739695.1 Zongyangia acetica
GGAAACCCAAGGAGTGATAGGTCAGCCAGTTGCTCCTCTCATTGTAGCTTAGGCACGAGATGGAAAGAAAGCCGGACTGGCTGCCCGGCTTTCCTGTCCAAATTTATTGTAATAGGAGTAAAAAATATGCGGCAAGGTATTCTTAAATAAAACTATAATCAAATAGTGGGAACAAAGGATTATGATAGCTCCTTTTGTAGGGGCTTAGTTTTTTGTACCCAATTTAAGAATACTTTTGCCTTATCAATTTTGACATATCCCCAAAAACAGCAATCACAAACAGGTGTATGCTGTATATGTGTATGTCCGCAACTTATAATCCCCAGTGGTAAAAGTATTTTACTGCTGGGGATTTTTATGCCCTTTGGGGCTGTAAAGGGAGGACAATCACATGAAAATAATCAATATTGGAATTCTTGCCCATGTAGACGCTGGAAAGACGACCTTGACGGAGAGCCTGCTATATGCCAGCGGAGCCATTTCAGAACCGGGGAGCGTCGAAAAAGGGACAACGAGGACGGACACCATGTTTTTGGAGCGGCAGCGTGGGATTACCATTCAAGCGGCAGTCACTTCCTTCCAGTGGCACAGATGTAAAGTTAACATTGTGGATACGCCCGGCCACATGGATTTTTTGGCGGAGGTGTACCGCTCTTTGGCTGTTTTAGATGGGGCCATCTTGGTGATCTCCGCTAAAGATGGCGTGCAGGCCCAGACCCGTATTCTGTTCCATGCCCTGCGGAAAATGAACATTCCCACCGTTATCTTTATCAACAAGATCGACCAGGCTGGCGTTGATTTGCAGAGCGTGGTTCAGTCTGTTCGGGATAAGCTCTCCGCCGATATTATCATCAAGCAGACGGTGTCGCTGTCCCCGGAAATAGTCCTGGAGGAAAATACCGACATAGAAGCATGGGATGCGGTCATCGAAAATAACGATGAATTATTGGAAAAGTATATCGCAGGAGAACCAATCAGCCGGGAAAAACTTGCGCGGGAGGAACAGCAGCGGGTTCAAGACGCCTCCCTGTTCCCAGTCTATCATGGCAGCGCCAAAAATGGCCTTGGCATTCAACCGTTGATGGATGCGGTGACAGGGCTGTTCCAACCGATTGGGGAACAGGGGGGCGCCGCCCTATGCGGCAGCGTTTTCAAGGTTGAGTACACCGATTGCGGCCAGCGGCGTGTCTATCTACGGTTATACAGCGGAACGCTGCGCCTGCGGGATACGGTGGCCCTGGCCGGGAGAGAAAAGCTGAAAATCACAGAGATGCGTATTCCATCCAAAGGGGAAATTGTTCGGACAGACACCGCTTATCAGGGTGAAATTGTTATCCTTCCCAGCGACAGCGTGAGGTTAAACGATGTATTAGGGGACCAAACCCGGCTCCCTCGTAAAAGGTGGCGCGAGGACCCCCTCCCCATGCTGCGGACGACGATTGCGCCGAAAACGGCAGCGCAAAGAGAACGGCTGCTGGACGCTCTTACGCAACTTGCGGATACTGACCCGCTTTTGCGTTGCGAAGTGGATTCCATCACCCATGAGATCATTCTTTCTTTTTTGGGCCGGGTGCAGTTGGAGGTTGTTTCCGCTTTGCTGTCGGAAAAATACAAGCTTGAAACAGTGGTAAAGGAACCCTCCGTCATTTATATGGAGCGGCCGCTCAAAGCAGCCAGCCACACCATCCATATCGAGGTGCCGCCCAACCCGTTTTGGGCATCCATAGGACTGTCTGTTACACCACTCTCGCTTGGCTCCGGTGTACAATACGAGAGCCGGGTTTCGCTGGGATACTTGAACCAGAGTTTTCAAAACGCTGTCAGGGATGGTATCCGTTACGGGCTGGAGCAGGGCTTGTTCGGCTGGAACGTAACGGACTGTAAGATTTGCTTTGAATACGGGCTTTATTACAGTCCGGTCAGCACGCCGGCGGACTTCCGCTCATTGGCCCCGATTGTATTGGAACAGGCATTGAAGGAATCGGGGACGCAGCTGCTGGAACCTTATCTCTCCTTCATCCTCTATGCGCCCCAGGAATACCTTTCCAGGGCTTATCATGATGCACCGAAATACTGTGCCACCATCGAAACGGCCCAGGTAAAAAAGGATGAAGTTGTCTTTACTGGCGAGATTCCCGCCCGCTGTATACAGGCATACCGTACTGATCTGGCCTTTTACACCAACGGGCGGAGCGTATGCCTTACAGAGCTGAAAGGATATCAGGCCGCTGTCGGTCAGCCGGTCATCCAGCCCCGCCGTCCAAACAGCCGCCTGGACAAGGTGCGCCATATGTTTCAGAAGGTAATGTAAAGATACATAATCGTCAAGACGGCAACAATCAGAAGTTATGGAGGGTAACAATGGAATATAGTAAGGAAGATTTAATGGAAGCAAAAAAGCAAATTTGGGGAGTGGGAGAGAACATGGGAACAGAGGAAAGTAAAAAAATCTGGGAGGAGAACGCACAATTTTGGGATAATGCAATGGGTGACGAATCTAATGAATTTCACAGAGAGGTAGTGCGTCCCAAAGTAACGGAACTTCTATCTCCTAATCCTGCGGATTACATTTTGGATATTGCGTGTGGCAATGGAAATTATTCTTCGTATCTTGCACAAAGAGGCGCTTCGGTTGTCGCTTTTGATTACAGCAAAAAAATGATAGAATTGGCTAAAAGACGGCAATCACAATATGCAAAACAAATTGAATTTTGTGTGGCGGATGCGACCGATAGAAAAAGTATATTAGAATTAAAAAGAAATCGAGCCTTTACGAAAGCAGTTTCTAATATGGCAATTATGGATATTACGGATATTGAACCACTTCTTATGGCTGTTTATGAACTGTTGCAGGAAAGCGGAATTTTTGTCTTTGCAACGCAACACCCTTGTTTTGTCACGTTGACTGAAAAATATATGACACCGCACAGTTACTATGATATAGCGATTGAAGGGCAACCGAAAGAGCAGATTTATTATCATCGTTCCATACAAGATATTTTTAACCTTTGTTTTAGAGCTGGATTTGTCATTGATGGATTTTATGAAGAATGTTTTAAAACCAACAAAGAAATTCCTATGGTAATGATAGTAAGGCTTAAGAAGGTAAAACGTGATAGCTTAAAATAAATTCAAGTTTGTCGGGTAAATAGCAAACCCAGCCGAGCCAGTCAACGGTCAAGATGAACGGCGCATATGCGCAGCCGTTGACAGCCCCGCCCGCCTTTGCTGGTAGGCAATCAAGGGGCGACAGCAAGAAGTGCCACCGCCCCGCACTATTATTCAGAAAGGGGAATTTCCATGACCGACCAGATAGCCTATCAAGAATATATCCAGCGCAGGTACAACGCCTTTTGCAAGACTGTTATCCGCTGTGCCGCCTTGGACAAGATTTTGAAGCTTAAACGGCAATGGGAACGGCAAGTTTCCCTTGACTATCTGATGAACGAGAAGTTTGTCCAGTTTGCCGCGTCGGAGCCGGACGAGGAATACCCATTTACCGTCTGCGGTCAGACCGTCCTGCTCTGCAACGCCGCCCTTGCCGACGCGATCTCTGTTTTGCCGGAGCAGACGCGGGAAGAAATCCTGCGCTATTACTTTCTGCGCCAGCCGCAGCGCGTGATCGGCGCGTGTATTGGCCGGTCACGCAGCACAGCGGGGCGGCATATCCAGCTTGCCTTGCAGCGGCTACGCGAAGAAATGGGGGTGAGCCGGTATGAGTAGACTTCTCCCCTATGAAACAATCCTCAAAGCCCGTGAGGGCGACCCAGAAGCCGTGAACGCTGTCCTGCTCCACTACGCCGGATATATCCGCTATTTCTCAAAAGTGAACGGGCAGGTCAACGCCGAGGTGGAGGACTATGTAAAGCAGCGGTTAATTGACTGTCAATTCAAGTTCCGGCTTGACGAACCACCGGACAAGTCATAAAAACTGAATACCAGCCGCCACCGACGCGGCCAGCGAAAGCAGTAAGTCTTGAAAAAGATTTACTGCTTTTTTTGTTGTCCGGCTCCGCTCCCGGCCATTTTGCCCCCTGCCGGTTGTAGTAGTAAGCGAGGAGGGAATTTTTCTGCCCTGGTGTTTGGCATTTGGAGCATTTACCCGTAGTAGAGGGCAAAGAGAAAGGATTTCTCCAACACCGGGTAGAAACCACTGCGTCCGGTGTCATTTTAGCGAAAGCGGGCAGGAATGCCCTTTACAGGATTAGTAGTAGCAGAAAAAGAGAAACAAACTTTTGTGGTTGCAGTTTTCCAAAAAAGTGGCGGACGGAAGTGAGAGAAAGTTTGCAGTCACGGAGAGCAAGTTTCTACCACGGTGCCAAAATCCGCAATTCTGCAGTTTTGCCCCTCGCGGGAAACTTGTTGGGGAGTGCCTTCCCCAAACCCTGCTCATGCGCCCTTACGGGCGAGAAAGGAGGTCACACCATGCGAAAGAAATACAACACGCCCCACCGCAGCCGCGTTGTGAAAACCCGGCTGTCCGAAGATGAGTATGCCGACTTCACAGCGCGGCTTGCGCCCTATGGTATCAGCCAGTCGGAATTTCTCCGGCAGGCGATACGGCGGGCGACCATACGCCCGGTTGTCCATGTGTCGTCGGTCAATGACGAGTTGCTTTCCGCTGTCGGGAAGCTGACAGCCGAGTACGGCAGGATCGGCGGCAACCTCAATCAGATTGCCCGGTATCTGAACGAATACGGCGTACCCTACAACACCCTTTCCGGCGAGGTACGCGCCGCCATATCCGACCTTGCCGTCCTCAAGTATGAAGTCCTCAAGAAAGTAGGTGACGCGGTTGGCAACACTCAAGCATATCAACTCTAAAAACGCCGACTACGGAGCCGCCGAACAATACCTGCTCTTTGAGCATGACGAATTTACTATGAAGCCCGTCCTTGATGAAAACGGCAGGCTTATCCCCCGTGAGGATTATCGCTTGTCCACGCTGAACTGCGGCGGCGAGGATTTTGCCGTTGCGTGTATGCGCTCCAATCTCCGCTATGAGAAAAATCAGCGGCGGGAGGATGTGAAAAGCCACCACTATATCATCAGCTTTGACCCACGGGACGGGCCGGACAACGGCCTGACCGTAGACCGGGCGCAGGCGTTGGGGGAGCAATTCTGTAAAGAGCATTTCCCCGGCCATCAGGCCCTTGTCTGCACCCACCCGGACGGGCATAACCACAGCGGCAACATCCATGTGCATATCGTCATTAACAGCCTGCGGATAGAGGAAGTGCCGTTCCTGCCCTACATGGACAGGCCAGCGGACACGAAAGCCGGGTGCAAGCACCGCTGCACCGACGCAGCCCTACGCTACTTCAAGTCCGAGGTCATGGAGATGTGCCACCGGGAAGGACTTTACCAAATCGACCTCTTGAACGGCAGCAAGAACCGTGTCACAGACCGGGAATATTGGGCGCAGAAAAAGGGACAGGCCGCACTGGACAAGCAGAACGCCCCCATGATTGCAGGCGGTATCACGCCCCGGCAGACCAAGTTTGAAACGAACAAGGAGAAGCTGCGGCAGACCCTACGGAAAGCCCTTGCCACCGCTGCCAGCTTTGACGAGTTTTCCTCTCTGCTGTTGCGGGAGGGTGTGACCGTCAAGGAGAGCCGGGGGCGGCTGTCCTACCTCACGCCAGACAGGACGAAGCCTATCACCGCCCGGAAGCTGGGCGGCGACTTTGACCGCACCGCCGTCCTTGCCGTTTTGGAGCAGAACGCCCAGAGGGGCGTAACGGTTCGCTACACCCCGCAGCACCAAGCCGCCAGAGCCGCCGAACAGACCGCAGCCATACCCGAATACCTACACGCCGGGAAAGGCCGCTTACAGGGCGAAAAGACAGGGAAAATCGACCCCAGACAGGACAGTGTGCAGCGGCTTGTGGACATTGAGCAGAAGATGGCCGAGGGCAAGGGCAAAGGCTATGAACGATGGGCGAAGATACACAATCTGAAACAGGCCGCCAAGACCCTGACCATCTACCAACAGTACGGCTTTTCTTCCCCGGAACAGCTTGAAGCCGCCGTTGCTACCGCCTATCAGGAAATGCGCCAGACCAGCGGCGAACTGAAAGCACTGGAAACGAAGCTGCAAGGGAAAAGGGAGTTGCGGCAACAGGTACTTGCCTATGCCAAGACCAAGCCCATCCGCGAGGGGCTGAAAGCGCAGAAATCCGAGAAAGCCCGCGCCGCATACCGCCAGGCAAACGAGAGCGATTTTATCATAGCCGAAGCCGCCGCCCGGTATTTCAAGGCACAGGGGCTTACCAAGCTGCCCGGCCGAAAAGCGTTGCAGGCCGAGATCGAGCAGCTTATCTCCGAGAAAGACGGCCTGTACAACACCTATCACGAACAGAAGCAGCGGTTCAGGGAGTTGCAGACCGTCAAGCGGAACATCGACCAGATTTTGCGCCGGGAAGAGCCGCACCGCAGAAAGGAGCAGAGCCATGAACGATAAGCCGTCCCGCATGGACTACCGCCAGCACCAGGCAGCCCGCCGCCTTGTGCATGAGTGCTGTAACTACGACGAGGGGAACTGCCTGCTGTTAGACGACGGGGAGCCTTGCGTGTGCGTCCAGAGCATTTCCTATTCCCTCATGTGCCGCTGGTTCCGTGTGGCTGTCCTGCCCCTTGACGGGGAGCTGGCCGCAGCCCTCTTGTACCGGGGGAGCCGGAAACGCTGCGCGGTCTGCGGGGCGGCCTTTGTCCCCAAATCCAACCGGGGGAAATACTGCCCCGGCTGCGCCGGGTGCATGAAGAAACGCAAAGCCGCCGAGAGAAAGCGGAAACAAAGGCAGAAATGTCACGCTTTAGAGCCTTTCAAACCCGCATAAATCAAGGCTTTTTTCGTGGGTGTCAAAGGGTATGCGATACATTTATCCTTTCCCCCCGGAAATGCCGTCCTAATGCGTGACAAAGCCCAAAAACGACACAACACAGAGGGAGGTGATACTATCGCTGATTATATCAGGGCAGACACCACGCTGCCCGCCTATCTTCCATACCCCCGTTTCCTGCTGAAAATGGAGATTTCACAGACCGCCAAGCTGCTGTATGCGCTTTTATTAGACCGCTCCACCCTGTCACAGAAGAACGGCTGGCAGGACGGCGAGGGCAGGATATTCATTGTCTACCCCGTTGCGGAGATAGCGGAAATGCTGGACAAGGGTTGTACCGCCATCAAGGGAGCCTTGAAAGAACTGGACATGGCGGGGCTGCTGGAACGGGAACGGGGCGGCTTCTCCGCACCGAACCGGCTTTATGTCAAAGTGCCGCGAGTGCCACAGGTACAGTTTTCCGACCAACTGATGGCCGG
>NZ_JBBEWN010000031.1:0-3914 GCF_038739695.1 Zongyangia acetica
TTTCTTTTTGCCTATGTCCTCACATTCCCCTCTTTGCTCCTCAGCATCTGGCACAACGCGTACCGGGTATCCCCTTCCATCCTGCATAAGTACATGTATCTTTTCCACAAAGCGGGATCACCTTTCCACGGCTCTTTCTCTGGTAATCTTGCCCGGATTTCTATTCGGCGGGCAATCACCCTGCCCAGGGACTCCTGGTATTCTTCGATCAGCTTATCTATGTCTTCCACTGGATCACCTCGGGTTTCCGGGTATAACGAAGCGCCCGCCAATTTTCCGGCAGGCGCTCTCTAAAAAGGAGGAGAAGGGATGTGTGAGGATAGGGCCTTTTCCTTAGAACCCTATATTATCATTTTAAACCCTTTTTTCGGGAAAAAGGTGCCATGTTTTCTAAATCTCATGGAGATTTTGCGCCAGCCTGACAAGGAATTTTTTTCGGTATCGCTTCATTGTACGCTCTGAGATGGGTAGGTTTATGTATTGCATTGGCTGGTGTTCAAACAAATTCTGCTTGATAAACTCCTTTTCCCAGTCGTCCTGGCATTCGCACCAAGCTTGTTCTACCGCTCTAATCCTTTCCTCGTTCTTTTGCTGCCGGATCATAATGCGCTCCGCCTTGCGGGCTGTTGGGTTCCCAATCCCGTTTCCTCTGGGCTGACCATCTGGGCAATGTCCAGCATGGATAATCTCGTCTTCAATCTTTTTCCTCCGCCTTAGCATTGTGTAATATCCTTTTGCTGTTGCCAGGCATCTGCTGTAAACATCGTCGTCCAGTTTCACATTCCTGGTCACCCCATCACCCTCCTAACGGTATGCGTTCCTGAGATTGTATTTTTCCCGGATGTACCTGCTTTCCTCTGAACTCAAACCATCAATTCGCTTCTTTGCCCTCTCCGACTCCGACATAACCTGCCTTGTGGTTTTGAAGAACTTGCACCATTGACAGTCTGTCTCGGTCAGTGCTCTGCATTTCCCGCAGTCCCAAAAAGCGCATATCTCTGTCACTGTTCTCCCTCCAATCTCTTTTTTAGCCTCTGAAGCTTCCTCTTCATCTGCATCTCCACCATATCCTTGCAGTTGTGGAGGATCGTCATCTGCTCCAGCATAATCTTCACATCTGCGATCTCTTCCGCTATGGCGTCTTTGTTGTCCTCTCCTCTGGCTTCCTTGCACAGCTCCTTTTGCAGCTCTGCCATCTCCTCGAACATCATCCGCGTTTGATTTTCTTTGCCATATTTATTGAGGGCGGCTTCATAGATATGTTGCGTGTCGTTAGCTGTATCTAAGTCCATTTTAGCCCCACAGTTGGGACAATAAATTTGCGTTATATCTCCACGCAAGCTTGCATGAACATTGAACCAACTACCGCAAATAGAACAACGGCAGTTATCGTTTCCACAGAGTGGCTTTCCAATCCACCTCCCATGCACCACCGGCGCAACATCTGCGGCGGGTTCCTTAAGAATGATATCAAACGTAGAACCCGGAAGCACATTACTTCGCCTCTTTTCCTCATATCCAAGACTTTTTAAAACTGCTGCTCTCTCGATATACTCAGCCATTTTTCATTTCCTCCAATGCAGCTTCCGCTTCTTCACAGGTGAGAAATACGGTTTTGCCGATGTCCTCAAAATCAGCGCCGCCCGAATAGTTAAAAGCTATATAATCCTCCATATCTTCAATGCGAATGCTGTCCACAATGTCCTCGAATATTGCAAGAGTGTTTTTGTGCTTATCGCAGTCAAAATCTCCATCATCGTCACATTGGAATGGGCAATTCTCCATAAGTTCACACGGGCAATACAGCCCTGTTGCAGTTCCATGTCCTCCATCAGCATCGTACATTGTCCCGTCAAGCACTCTCGGAAAGTACTTGCAAGTCGTTATATGGTATACCGTGTCACCGATTTTTGCGGGTGTAATAAAACACCGCCCATCCTTATCAGCTTCTACCAGCTCACGAAGGCGGTCCAGGTCGTAGTCATTTCCCAAGATATCCTCAATGAAAGAAAGGCGCTCCCACAGCCTCCGTTCCGTACAAGTACCTCTCTCACAAAATGAGCCGCCTGGCGTCAACTCGCACTCTATGACGTCGCAGAATTTTCCTTCTTTCGTCAGCCTCTCCATCACTTGTCCTCCTTTAGCAACCAATTATCAAATTCCCAGCATCTATTATGCGGGCCGCGTCTCGAGTTACATTCATAACGCCTGATGCAAGACCAACAATCGCCGCTCGTTCGCTTAATTAAGGTATCCCTCTCCCTCTCCGCCTTCTCCGCTCTGGCCTCCGCCTCTTCTGAACGGGCAAGTAGGTCGGTGATGGCGTAGGCGGCTTGCTCATACAACCCTGAATGTTCACCGAGAGACGACCCGTTTTTCATTCCACGCCTCTCTAAATTCTCAATCAGTTCCTTGTAGTTCATGTCAGTCCTCCTCTGCCGGCTGGCGGAGCCAATCAATCATCCCATTGTGGCCTGTATGGCAATGAGGTTCTGCTTTACATCCATCACATGGATGTTTACTTGAATTGCAAGACCTGAAATCACACAGGAATTTTCCGAGTTCTTCATCACTCATGGCCCGAATGCGGTCGGCGTTGGTCATTGACACGATGCTATTGCATATATCCGGCTTACACTTGCACATGTACTGCGGTGATCCACAATTGCAACAGTCACCGTCATGTTCAAATTTGCACTTCATTCCCTTACCCCCTATCCTCCGGCGGCTCCGGCAGCGGCATCCAGTGGGTAATGTATTCGTTTCCCGGACAGATAATGTCATTATCCAAGACCGTACCACTTTTAAAATCCGCTCGATAATGCTGGAATTCCCAGTACGATTTGCATCTGGTATTTGAACGCCGCAATCTGCCAATCGTAATTTCAGCCCCATCCTCGAATCTTTGCCAACTGTATGTCTGGTACACCAAAACGATCTGCCCTGGTTCCGGCAGCCTGTCCTTGACACTGATCCATTCACCCTGCTGATGCGTAAGCGCGAAAACGGCCATTTCATACGCTTTTTTTGCCACAGGCATTAATTTTGTCGGCATATGTGTTTCAAACCATTCAATCGCTTCTTCCCTTGTCATCTCATTCATCCTCCCGTCTCTCAATCCTCGACTTCTTCAACCTTGCCGTTTTTCAATATATAGAACGTATCCTCCTTAATTTCAACTCCATCTACACATACAGCTTTTACATCAAGAATGTGCATTTCTTCATCTCTCTCGGTAAGCACGATCCAACATCCAAGCGATCCTTTCGCTTTGCTCTGGTATCCAGTTACAATCGCTATACTATCTTTTCCTTTAACTGTAGCCGCTGACTGGTAGCCTGTATTGGTAGCCGCTGACTGGTGGCCTGTATTGGTAGCCGCTGACCGGTGGCCTGTATTGGTAGCCGCTGACCAGTCGCCTGTATTGGTAGCCGCTGACTGGTCGCCTGTATTGGTAGCCGCTGACTGGTAGCCTGTATTGGTAGCCGCTGACCGGTGGCCTGTATTGGTAGCCGCTGACCAGTCGCCTGTATTGGTAGCCGCTGACTGGTCGCCTGTATTGGTAGCCGCTGACCGGTGGCCTGTATTGGTAGCCGCTGACTGGTCGCCTGTATTGGTAGCCGCTGACTGGTCGCCTGTATTGGTAGCCGCTGACCGGTGGCCTGTATTGGTAGCCGCTGACTGGTCGCCTGTATTGGTAGCCGCTGACCAGTGGCCTGTATTGGTAGCCGCTGACCGGTCGCCTGTATTGGTAGCCGCTGACTGGTCGCCTGTATTGGTAGCCGCTGACCAGTCGCCTGTGTTTGATTCTTTTGCGTTGTTCCAATCAACTTTGTCGAGAATAAATTTCACACCCGCCGCAATAAGTCCAAGAAGTCCAATCTCGGCTTCGATACGTATATGTTTACCAACGC
>NZ_JBBEWN010000032.1:0-3578 GCF_038739695.1 Zongyangia acetica
ACGTTGATCTTTTTCCGGTAGGCTCCGGTGATCACCCTCCTGCAATCCTTGGCGTACTTCCGGTATTGCTCCGACTGGGCGATGAAACAGCGTCCCTCTTTGGTCCTTCTGATCTGCTGATGATTTTTCTTGGTTACCGGCGCTATTGGGATCACAAAGCGCATCATAGGTTCATCACCTCTGCTAACCGCTGTACCGCCGCCTCATATTCTCCTTCTTTCACCAGTTTTGCCAGCTTTCCCTTGTAAATTTCGTAGTCCGCCGCGTTGAGCTTCCGGTGCCGAGCGAAGAAGGCCACGTCCTCCCACAATTGTTCCAGCTCCGTCATCCGCCCCGCCCCCGTTCCAACTGGCTGAAGCGCTGGACGTCTCCCTCAAACAGCAGCTCTATCTTTCCCGTCATGCCCTCCTTGTTCTTGGCGACAATCAGGTCCCGCCGCTGGGCGCCTTCCTCATGGGAATCCTGCTGATGGAGCAGGAGGATCACGTCGGCGTCCTGCTCAATCTGTCCCGATTCCCGCAGGCTGGTCATGTCCGGTTCCCCCTTCCCCTCCCGGTTGAGCTGGGAAAGGGCGATGACAGCAAGCTTGCTCTGCTGGGCCAAGGTGTGCAGCTCCATGGAAATGTTGGTCACCCGCTCATAGAGGCTCTTTCCCTCCCCGCGAAGCAGGCTCAGGTAGTCGATGAAGATCACATCCGCCCGCAGACGCGCCGCCATGGCCTTGACCTGCGGCACCGTCCAGCCCGCCGCCTCCACCACATGAAATCGCCTGCGCTTCATCGGGTCGGCGCACTCCGCGATCCTCGCCCAATCCATTTCCGGGTCTCCCCGCTTGATCTGGGACAGCGGCACTCCCGACATACAGCTCACCATCCGGTCAAAGAGCTTGATCCCACCGGTTTCCAGGCTGAAATACACCACATTGTAGGACTTGGAGATGTGCAGCATCATTTGCAGGGTAAACGCCGTCTTTCCAGTAGAGGGACGCCCGCCGATGATGATATAGTCCCCTTTGTCGATATAGCAATACCGGTCCAGCTTTTGAAAACCGGTCTCTATGTAGGTTCTGGGATTTTGTTTGGAGGCGTAAAACTCCACGAATCCCTCCTCCGATGAGAGCACCCGCCCCGTCTCGGTGTCGGACAGCGCCTTGCAAATTTCCGCCGCCACATCCTGGGCCTCTTCGTCTCCCCCTTCCAAAAGCTCCATCAGCTCCAGCGCCCTGCCCCAGGCCTCCATCCGGCGGGAGGTGTCCTTGACAATCTCCACATAGCTGCCCACCGTCTTAATGCTGGGCGTGGCCTCCGCCGCCTGGACCAGCAGCGGCTTGTATCCGCTGCCCACCTGCTCCAGCACCGTAATCAGGTCAATGGGCCTTTCCTCATTGTAAAGCTTCCGGCAGGCCCGGAAGACATGCTGGTACTCCGGCACCTTAAAGTCCTCCGGCGACAGCCGCAAGGCCTCCGGCATGGCCCGCTCTCCATCCAGCAGGATAGCCCCGATGACCGACTGCTCCGCTTCTCTGCTTACCTCAATCAAGGCGTCTCCATCTCCTTTCCTCTCCTTCCTCAGCCCCTCGCTGGTTCAGGTAGCTTTCAAACTTGGTGCCAAACAAGGTCTCCGGGCGCAGATAGGGACGCATGTCCTCCCGCCCCTCCCTGGGCGGATGGTTCCAGTCGGCAACCTTGTTGTCGATCACCCGCTGAAAGTCGGATATTCCAAACCCTTCCCTGATCCTGGCGTCAATGAGGGACCTTGTTTTCCTCGATGTGCTCCGGTAACCTGTCCCAGCCTTCTCATTGAGATAGCTGATGATTTCGGTGTATAGATTACTTTCCTTTCCTTTACTTTGTGGGTTTCCGGGGGAATTAACTGGGTTTCCGGGGGAATTAACCTCGTTTTTTCCCCCGGAAACCTCAAAAAAGGTAAGCTTCGCTCGAACACTGGCCGGAACGTCTTTTTTATCGTCCTTATCGAGAAGCCAGTATTCCCTAATCATTTCTATTTCGTCGCGCTTTTCGCATCCGCGAAGGTAGCGGCGCTGGATACCCGCGCTTGTCAGTATGCCGAACACCTGAAAAACCCCATCGTCAAAGATGGAACGTGACAGGCACCCTTGCAATACTTCGCTTATGTACTGAGGTGTGACATGGATGTCATTGGCGGCCATCAACGCCTCGTCCCTGTCCCATCTCAGATAGTATCCAGTATCCTCGTATACTCTGCCCAACACGTACAGCACGAATATCACACTGGACGCACCAAACTCGGTAAACAGGAGTCTTACCTTTTTATCCCGCAGAAACCCGACGTCCATGGGGTAGTAGTCCAGCCCCACTTTTGCCGGCCTCGCCATTCACCTTCACCGCTTTCCCCTGCCTAGAAGGGCAGGTCGTCTTCCTCTAATTCCTGGAATTCTTCATTCCCCACCATCTTCTCGTAGGTGACAGATCCTCTTACATACTGCTGCACCCATGAGGGCAGTGTCTCCAGCTTATCAAGCGCCTTCTCTTCGTCTAAGTCAAACGCTACAAGCTCGTTGCTTGGCTCCGGTACCTTCATCCCCTTGGGGACGGCCATGATCGTCTTAATGTTGGCGTATACACGATTATTCCGCTCCTGGTGAATGATCTGCATCTGGCACGCTTTACCCAGCACATTGCGCAGGTCAAACCCAGCCAGTTCCTTATCGGTGAAGGATCTCCCCCTCCACGCCTCCAGGTGCTGCCGGAGTGTCGCCCGCTCTCCTAAAGAATTCGTGTATATGCGGCTGATCTGCTTTGGGTGCGTTTCGCCCTCATATTCATAGGTATCGTCGGGAATTTCCCAGGTGATGATGATTTTCTCTTGGAGCTTGCGCTGGTCTTTGTAATCCACGATCTGTTCCCCGCCGTCTATCAGCGCCACACAGATGGCGATATGCACTCCCTCCGTTACCGGTTCTCTCGTTTCCCCTGTTGCCGCCTTGGCCACTAAAGACATATGCTGTTTCCTCCTTCAATTAATTCGCTAAAATTGTGTAAAGGGCATTTGAGCCCTATCCCTTGTTCTGGGTTAGACTCCTATTTGATTTGAAGGTTTTGCCTCTCTTGTAACAGGGCGCCACTAATCTCTTCCCCTGCCTTCAGACGGTCGGTAACCTCCTTTTTCGGAATGCTTACCACCACTTCCCGCTTACATAAATCCCCATGACGTTGTTTAAAGTCCTCTTCGTCTTCTATGACAAGCGCTGTCGATTTCCGGAATGAAAGAAGATTTCTTTCGGTTTCCAGCTTCTTCTTCCCCATCTTCTGCATCTGCTCCGACAGGTAATGTTTCATCTGGTCAGCCTTTCGCATCTTGGAATCCCGGCGATCTCTCAGCGCCCCTTCCTCTTTCTTGAGAGCATCCGCTTCTGCCATGTATCCCTTGATAGCGCAGGCAATGTTATCCGCTTTCTGGTCAAACTCTCCTACAATTCCATCCAATGTATCCCCAATTGCTTCCTCCGGGATTTCTCCCGCTTCCACCGCGTCCAGGAACGCCTGGTATTCCGCTGCTATCTCATACAGTTTCATTCCCGCATCCTCCTTCTGTTT
>NZ_JBBEWN010000033.1:0-3427 GCF_038739695.1 Zongyangia acetica
TAGACTCCTGATTTTTTATATCTTTCTCTGCAAAAAACTGTAAGTCTATCTTTAGCATATCTTCCTTTTTATTAATTATACCATCATCCACCCGCTTTGCAACCGTTTCCGCCCGCTTTCTCTCTCCGGAATGCTTGGCTACATAATCGTCGATCCATCTGTCCCAGTCATCCACGACGATCTCCCAGGAACAGCGGCACCACGGGTGGATAGGCGGGAAGTTTACCCCTGGCTGGCGGTCTTTAATTTCAAATACCTGTCTTGCCAGGCTCCTGCAGATCGGGCAGGTACGCCCATCCATGACAGGGGAAAGCCGGTACCTCTCAAAATCCTCCGTAAACGGCTGCATGGAGCTTTCCGCCATGACGTAAGTCCCCTCGGTGAAGATCAGCCGGTAAGCGTCCCGGCGATTGACATTGCTGAAACGTTTGCGCAGCTGCCTCACCAGCTTGTCATAGCTGTCGCCTCTCGCAAATCCCTGGGCAATATCCTGGTTGAGATACTGGGCCAATTTCCTGGTGTCGTTCCATATACGCGTTGAAAAGTTTTCCCCATTACACCAAGGCACATCTACAAACTGCTTCACTACCGCTGCATTGATGGCATAAAAGCTTTTTCCGAATCCCAGGGTTTCCATGGCCATGTTAACACCTTTTTGAGATAAACCAGTCAGATAGGTGGTCATCTGCTCGCTTGTGTATCCGGCAATGTTGGCCTCCTCCATGAATACGGAGTATTGCAGCCCTTCCAGTCGGTTGAGCCGGTAAATAGTCTCCCGTACCGGCATAAGATCAGCGTACCGAGGGTACTTCCGGGCAAATTCATCCATACGCTCTATGAGCAGCTGCCGGTCCTCGTCAGACAGGGACTCCAACAACCGGCGGTATTCGATGACATTATCCACGCCATATGTCTGATAATATGCGGCGATCTCCTTTTCCAACCGCTTGAATTCAGCGTCAAAAAAGGACGACAGCCGCTTTTTAAGCTTAGCCTCGTCCTTCTCAGCCGTTTGCTTCAGTTGTTCCTGTCGTCTCGTCCAGTACGACATCTTCTACCTCCACCGTTCGATTGGTCGGGAAACCATCTGTGATGCCTTCCTCCTCATCCTGTTTGATCTGTTCAATCTCCTGCTGTACATTGTCTACGCAGGACAGGATAGAAAGCTGTGTCTGCTGGCTGACAATTCCCGCAAGGTTTCCGGCGATCTGGGATTCTTCCAAAAGGTTGGAGGGAATATTCTGGGTGAACTGATAGGTCAGCTTGACCCAGTCGTCCTTCTTCATCCCGCTCACCGGGTTAGAGAATATCAGCATATAGCGCCGGTTCATGCCGCTGGTAAACTTCCGCTGCTTGGTCAGCGCCAAATTGCTCATAGCCTGCAGCTTGTATTTCAGCGCGATCCCGGAAGACGTCCCGAAATTCTCGTCTGAAATATTGGCTACCATGGAGATTTGGAAGATCAGTTTTTCCAACCGGTCGAGCAGATGCTCTTGGGAGGTGTCTCCGTCCGGCTTTTGGAGGAAATCGACTTCAAGCTGGCCATTATCGAGAAGGCCCTCAAAATTGATAATCCGGTTATCCCTGATTTCCTGCAAATTATCCGGCAGCACCTTCGCGCCGAGCACCTTTAGATAAGCGTCCGCAAAATACGCAACATCATTTGCCTTTTCGCTGACCGCTTCGTTGTACTCATTAATCATGGTAAGCACCGGTTCGAAAATCCCGATCTCTTCCTCGTTTTCTCGGTACTCTGTGGCAGGTACGCCTTCAAACCCATGGCTTTTTTCTTCTTCTGGTAGCCAGTGGAGTCCGCCTTCCATGGATAGATAGCGCACCCTGGTGTCATCCGATACGCTGACATAGACTATATCATCCGCGTCCTTATACACCCGGCAGAAGTATCTGGGCCGTTCCAGAATCGAGTCATCATAGATCATGAAGGCTTCTTCCGGCGGCAAGTAGGTAATGCCGATATTACCTAGATCATCCACATAGTACATCTCATAGGCCTTGCCATAGATGGAGCACATCTTTGACAACTCCGCGTTATTGTCGTCCTGGTCGTTGTATTGGTCCAGGAACTCCACATAATCCGCCACCGCTTTGTCCTCATCACACATGACTTTAATTGGAATCCCGATAAAAAAGCCGTTCATAGTATCAGTGATGTACTTGGCGAAGTTTACCGCGATCCGCTTGTCCGGTTTATATTCCGGTTTTGGCGGCAGGCCAAAGATTGGGTATCTTGTCATATAGGCGTCCATCAGCGGCTTATACCGGGCTCGCACCCATTCCTGGTGTTTGTTTAAAAACTCCCCCAGTTTTATAACGTCTAATTCTTCGTCGTTTGAAAGCCTAAATATATCAGATTCCTCCTTTCACAGGGTTATATCGGACTCCACCCATGTCACGCTCTATGGTGTATTCAAAAGCGTCCAGCGTGTCTATGTCTGTGCTTCCGTCGTCAAGGCGTTGTTCCTCCTGCACTTTGCTGTTATATACCGCGTCTTGCATGGCTTTTGATAGCGTTTCACAATCTTCCGTAATAAAAAAACGCCCAGCCCCCATGAGCTTGACGGTAAATTCAATGCGGTCGTGAATCCTCTTCTTCCACGCTGGTACAACAGTGAGGTATGGGTATACCTTCTGGCAGGCGTTTTCTACGCTCTGTCCGAGGACCGTCTCCGCGTTGTCCCAAAACGCGTATCTCGGTTTTCCGTACTTGGCTATCACGTCTCCCACAAACGCGAGAAAAAGATCGCTCAGCTTGTTTGCGTCTATCCCTTGTGGGAAATCCCGCTTCATGTGCTTCCGGCTCATCAGGGCATGATAGCAGCCGTTCCAAAGCACGGCTGTCGCTACAAAGGAGTGGCCGGAACCGTTGCCGCCAAAGTCAATTCCAATCCGGATTTCTTTAATGTCTTGCCTGTTAACAGTACGTTGAAAACGCCCTGGATTGTCAGCGAACAAGCGATAGATTGCGCCCTCCGCCCGCTTCCATCTTCCTTCCACCAGACGGTCATAATAAACCGTGCCGGCGTACTCCTTGCAAATATTCTCTACATATTCTTTTGGGAGAAAAGGGTTGTCAAACAGTCTATATTGCTGCAGATAAATATCGGCATCCGAGTCGATAAATTCCTTTAGCCAGTGGGTCGGGTTTTCCGGGTTGCAGGCGCCGTCAAAACAGCTGTATGGTTTGTCCAGCCGGGATTTAAGCATCTCGAATACTTCCCGGTTCCACTTGGCAATCTCATCGCCGTAGGCGTATTTGATGGATGCGCCCTGTACCTTGGCTACCTGGCTCACCTTTTCAGCACCCAGGCAATAGGTGTCCTCGCCGCATATTCTCGCAACATTGCGGTTATTGATTGTCCCGATCAATCCGGAGCCATATATCTCCCGCATAGGCTGCAGCACGTTT
>NZ_JBBEWN010000034.1:0-3321 GCF_038739695.1 Zongyangia acetica
ACGTTGATCTTTTTCCGGTAGGCTCCGGTGATCACCCTCCTGCAATCCTTGGCGTACTTCCGGTATTGCTCCGACTGGGCGATGAAACAGCGTCCCTCTTTGGTCCTTCTGATCTGCTGGTGGTTTTTCTTGGTTACCGGCGCTATTGGGATCACAAAGCGCATTTTTATTTCCTTCATTCCGTCGTTCCTCTGGTGTAAGGATTCTTTTGATTGTTTCTCCTCTGTTCAGGGGTCAGCGGGGTATTGAGCGCTTTCTGTATGGACTGTTCACTGCGTCGCAATTCCTCCGCAAGCTGCCATACGCTTTCCCCTCCAGCGTGCCAATTGTGGATATGCATAATCTCGTCTGCTGTCAGCGGCCTGTTAAGTCCCGCCTCCCCCTGAATGACGTATTTGTCTGGTAGATATGGGTTGGTGTAGCCTTTTTTCTGGCAGGCCCGGCAACAATATTTTTGAAACTGCTTATTCGTCTCAAATTCCTTACCGCAGCATGGGCATATTTTTCGATACACATGCTTCTCGGATTGTATCTTGATACCATTTTCCCTACACTCTGCACTGCACCACTTCCTCAGGCGTCTATTGGGGTAAAACCATTTTCCGCATATTGGGCACTGTTTTTCATCCGGCCTTGCTTTCTTCATTCGTTCCCCCTCATTCCAGCATACCATTTAAGGCTACCTTCCTCTCAAACGCTTCCAGGTCAAAAGACGGCTTGTTTCTCTCCGATAAAGGCTCTTGCCCTCGCTTTTCCCTTCCATCTCGCCGGTTCCAGTTTAGGATCGTCGCATAATGGTTTTTATATCGTTTGCCGGTTTGTGCGAGGTAGGAGGAGAGTCGCTCTATGTATTCTTTCGCGTCCCTTTCTCCCAAACTGTCCACCAGTTTCCTATGCTCCTCGCCCGTCAGCTTCACATTTTGAAACTCGCCATACTTTTCCTGGGTGGGCTTTTTCTCTATCTCTTTCTCTTTTTCTATATCTGTATCAGTATCATTATCTGTATCATTATCATTATCGGGTTTTTTCGGTTTCTCAAAAAACCGATCGGTTTCTTTCGGTTTTTCTCGGTTTTTTTCGCTTTCTTTCGCTTTTGATGGCCTACCTCCTTTTGCACCATTTCTTTGATTGGTCTCACAGGTCTCTTCATACCGTTTTTCGTCCCTATCCATCTGGGCGCGGATGAAGGAGAACGCCATCATAGCCGCGCTGCTTAAGTTCTCTGGCTGGCGTTTGCTCTCCGCATAGTCAAACAGGGCAAGCAAGAGCTGTCCCAGTTCTTCATCGCTGAGCAGCGCCAGATGTTCCCGGTAATCCTGGTAGAGAAGGAAACTGTTTTTTTGCGCCACTTTCCATTCCTCTTTCTTTCATCCAATTAATCCCACGGCAGGTCGTCATCCAGATCCACTTCCTCAAAGTCGTCAGGGCCCTCCGGCGTATCCCGCCTCGGCTTTCCGCCTACAAAGGAAACCTGGTCGGCCACCACCTCAAACCGCCGCCTCTTGTTTCCGTTTTTGTCGGTGTAGTCCTCTACCTGGATTCTGCCGTCCACTCCGATGGCGTCTCCTTTTCTGAAGTACCGCTCCACAAATTCCGCCGTCCCTCTCCAGGCCACGCAGTCGATGAAGTTCGCCTTCTTCTCCTTATCCTTGCTGTAGGGCCTGTCCGCCGCCACCGTGAAGCTGGTGACTGAAATCCCGCTAGGGGTTCTTTTCAGCTCCGGGTCCCGGGTCAGCCTTCCTACAATGATTGCCTTGTTGACCATCTTAACTCCTCACTTTCCATATCCGGCACAGTTCCGCGTCCAGCGCCACACCGTACACGTGATATTTCTCACAGAATCTTTCCTTTCCTATGCTGTGGATTTCTATGTGCATCTTCCGGCTCAACGGCAGCACCTTCATCCCCTGGTGGACAATCTCCTTTCGGTTCCTTCCCGCTCCCACAGCGTCTACATGGT
Source organism: Zongyangia acetica (assembly GCF_038739695.1). Lineage (NCBI taxonomy): Bacteria > Bacillati > Bacillota > Clostridia > Eubacteriales > Oscillospiraceae > Zongyangia > Zongyangia acetica. The sequence goes on from NZ_JBBEWN010000034.1 coordinate 1,961, forward strand.
GCAGCTCCGCCTTCTGCCGGGTGATACAGCACACCTTGCGCGTCAGGCACAGATATATATACCTCCCAATATCCGGCGCAAACTCGGCTAAGTTGTCCTTTGTTGGTATACACCACTCCACACAAAACCCGATGATGATCTCGATCAGTTCATTGGCTGTGGTCATGTCCGTGTCCGACAGGGAAAACCACTCCCCGCCTGTCTGCGCCACCCACTGGGCTTTGAAGTAGTCCTTCAACTCCTCTGGGCTGTGGCCGGTGTAGGCCGCGATATCCCGCAGCATGGCATAGATATACCTCCGCTGCCGGGCCGTAATCTCCCGGTTATCCCGCAGGCACACCTCGCATTCCTTCACCTGCCTTGTCAGGAGGAAATGATCCCCGCTGTAGGGCGCTACGATGACCAGCCTCTCTCCGTCGTATTTACGGATTTGTCCCGTGATCCGCTCCATCTTTTGCCCGCTCCTTCTGCCAGCAAACCGCGCACATCTTCAATTTCTCCAATACCTCCTGCGGCTCCATTGGCTCGCCTCTGAACTTAATTCCTTTTATCTTCCCGCCGCACTTCGGACAGATCACAGGCTCTGGCTGGGTCTGGACTGTATACTTTGTCCTGTCCTCCCCCCAGTACACGTCCGCTCCGCACCCCAGCAGCTTGCACGCCACCGAGATAGCGTCTGTGTAAGCCATCTTGAACGCCTCATCGTTGGTCACAAGCTCGCCTCTTTCCCTCGCCACCAGCATATTTCCTCCGGTGCCCGGGATGGCTTCGCTCCACTGGCCGCCTTCTTTGATATACAGCTTGATCTCCACAAAGGCCGCGTTCTCTCCCCCCGCTCCCGGTTCTGTCCAGCTCCGCACAAGCTCCGGTTTCCAGCCGACGCCGCAGGGGCCAAACTGCTCCGTCATGGCTTTGATCCGCCACATTGGGTTGATGTCGCTTTTCCCCTTCAGTTTCCCGCCCTTGATCTCCCGCAGCGCTTCCTCCGGCACCTTCCTCATGGCGTTGTAGATATTCAGCTTTCCTTCCATCTTCTATTCCTCTTACTTAATCTGAAGGCTCTGCCTTTCCTGCAGCACAGCGCCGCTAATCTCTTCCCCTGCCTTCAGACGGTCGGTAATCTCCTTTTTCGGAATGCTTACCACCACTTCCCGCTTGCATAAATCCCCATGACGTTGTTTAAAGTCCTCTTCGTTTTCTATGATGAGCGCTGTTGATTTCCGGAATGAAAGAAGGTTTCTCTCGGTTTCCAGCTTCTTCTTCCCCATCTTCTGCATCTGCTCCGACAGGTAATGTTTCATCTGGTCAGCCTTTCGCATCTTGGAATCCCGGCGATCTCTCAGCGCCCCTTCCTCTTTCTT
>NZ_JBBEWN010000035.1:0-2884 GCF_038739695.1 Zongyangia acetica
ATGAGAAAGCCGCAGTCCGGCGACAATGTGCTGGATGACGCGGAAATTAGCGACAACCAAGTCGTTGTGACCTTGACCCAGCAGATGTTGGCGGAAGCTGGAAAAGCTTGTTGTGACGTACAGCTCTACGACCAAGCCACCAACGCTATGCTGTCCTCCAGCTCCTTTGTTTTGGATATTAAACCTATGGCACTGGATCAGGCGGCGGCGGAGAGTTCTCCGGAATACAAAAGCTTTGTGGACGCCCTCAACAGTATCTCTTCCTCCGAGTCCAGCGCCTCCCAAGCGGTAGAGGATGCGGAGCAGGCCCTGGAGGACGCTAATACAGCCAAGGGCACCTTTGAGAGCCTGTCCAGCCAGATGCAGACGGCCATCGAAGACGCCAACACCGCCACCGAGGGCGCGAATACGGCGGCAGGAGCAGCCAACACAGCGGCAGGCCTAGCCAATACAGCGGCCGGGAACGCCAACGGCGCGGCGGAAGACGCAAGCGAGGCCGCGAACGCCGCGAATACAGCGGCGCAGAATGCCAATGCGGCGGCCCAGGACGCCCAGCACGGCCCTCAGATCAACGAGGACACCGATATGTGGGAAACCTGGGATTCAGAGCAAGACCAGTATGTTTCCACCGGCGTCAAGGCGACAGGTCCACAGGGACCACAGGGTACATCCCTTAAAATCCTGGGGAGCTACGACAGTCTCCAGGCATTGCAGGAGGCGGTACCGAGTCCCAATGTAGGGGATAACTACATGGTAGGGGATGACTGCTACGCCTGGACAGGCAGTGAATGGCTGAACCTAGGCCCCATCCAAGGCCCTCCGGGAGAAACAGGAGCGACAGGCCCCCAAGGCCCAGCTGGTCCCGAAGGCCCTCAAGGCCCCCAAGGCCCACAGGGCCCGGCAGGGGAAACGCCGGAGAAAGGGGTGGACTATTTTACCCCAGCCGATATTGCAGAGATTGCCCAGGACGCCGCCGATCTGGTGGATATCTCCGGCAAGGCGGATAAGGTCAGCGGCGCTGCCTCCGGCCATCTGGCGGGGCTGAACTCTACCGGCAATCTGACGGACAGCGGGATCGCGATTACAGAGGTTGTCCGGTCGGTTAATAACATTGATCCAAGCAACGGCAATGTCAACCTTACAGCAAGCACCCTGGAGGCCGTCCCCTTGACACAGGTGGGGGTAGGCAATGGCGTGGCATCCTTGGACAACTTTGCCAAGGTGACAGCAACCCAGGCCAGCGCCGATGTTATGACAGCATCAGGAACAGCATTGACCCTGACCACGTCCTACGCCGGGAAGCTAGTGAAGTGTACCAGGTCTTCCGGCACCTGCACCATCACCATCCCCTCCAATACCACAGCGTCCCTCCCGGCGGACACCGAGATTGAGATTGTCCGGTATGGTGCGGGAGCAGTGACCATCTCCCCGGCCTCTGGGGTCACCCTCTACAGCAAGGACAACGCCAGAAGCATTGCCAGCCAGTACGGGGCGGTGAGCCTAAAGAAGATGGGCACCAACGAATGGTGGATGGTAGGTGATCTGGAATGAGGATGAGCCATCGACGGGCGATTTATAAAGGTGGAGGTATTCCACCTGTACCAACTTCTTGGATGACACACGCCGTGGTGGCCGCTACCGGAAGTTGGAGCCCTACCGTAGCGGGTTGGTATCAGTTTTACGTCATCGGCCAGGGTGGCAATGGAGGAAGCGGCGATCGACGATATAGCGTGGGCTCTAGACCTGCTAACCGTGCCGTAGGGGGAGGCGGCGGCGGCACCGGAGGGGTGGCTGTCCATCAGCTTTACCTTACTCCCAGCAACAGCGTCTCCATCACAGTAGGAGACAGCCAGACAACGTTGTCCTTTGATGGGCAAACGGTGACCGCCACAGCGGGAAGCAACGGTGGAAATGGTGCCGCCTCTGCTTCCAGCCCGGGAGCTGGAGGGGCGGGAGGCACAGCCTCCGGCGGCAACGTCTCCAACATTAACGGAATCCAGGGAGGCAACGGCACTCTTAACTTCGGCAGACCCGATGAGCCGTCCCTTCCCGCCTCGGGAGGGGCAGGAGGAACGCCAACGGCAGAGATGAAATATGTGGCCTCAGCAGCCTCAAGCGGAGCGGCAACCGGCGCAGCTGCCCCTTACAGTACGGATGTGTCCAACCCACAGCTCGGCGGCGGAGCTTCCGGCGGCGGAGCTAGAAGCAAGGGGTCGGCATATAACGGCGGAGCGGGAGCCCCAGGCGGTGTGGTCATCGAGGCCGGAGCGTAGAAAGGAGCGAATATGAGCCGAAAGAAAAAGAGGAAAAAGCCCATGGAGTTTTCAAAGATTCTGGCTGTGTGGGCGACTGTCATAGCGACAGCCACCGCCGTAACCTCCTACATATTGGCCGCCTTTTACCGCGAGTCTGTCTCCGATGTCACCATCACCATCTTTACCGCCTGTATCGGATATCTTATCACCTACGCGGGAAAAAGCCTGTGTGAGAAGGTCAGCCGGAATAAGCATCACCTGGACGCTGACGGTAACCCATTGCCAAACGACAGCACAACTGATGATACCAATGGATAAAGGAGGAAACCATGTACGATATTACCCCCATTTTTGAGGCTGTAGCCGCCCTCATCGCGGCGCTCATCACAGCCTTTGTCATCCCCTACATCAAAAGCAAGACCACGGCAGAGCAGCAGAAAGAGATAAACGCGTGGGTGAAGATCGCCGTTGCGGCAGCGGAGCAAATCTATGTTGGCAGCGGCAGAGGCGAGGAAAAGAAAGCTTATGTCATTGACTGGCTGAGAAATCACGGTATTACCGTTGATGAGGAAAAGCTGGACGCCCTCATCGAAGCCGCTGTATATGAGCTGAATCAAGGGGTGATCCCC
>NZ_JBBEWN010000036.1:0-2667 GCF_038739695.1 Zongyangia acetica
TGAAAGAGCCACAGATCGTGTTATGCCCCGCCGCTAGGCGGTGCACCTTGAAAACTGAACAATGAAAACTGCGAATGAGGTAAGTTAAGATTCAAATATCTCGAAAGAGAATTGGGTAATAACTACAATGAAGCCGAGGAGGAGAAATCCGACTCAAGGGCAAACATTCAGAGAACCAAAGGATTTGAACATAAAGGTCAAGCTAAAAAGGGCGCAGGGCGAATGCCTTGGCACTGGGAGCCGACGAAGGACGTAGCAAGCTACGATAAGCCACGGGGAGTCGCAAGCAGACATTGATCCGTGGATGTCCGAATGGAGCAATCCACCCGGAGTCATGTCCGGGTATCATATACTGAATCCATAGGTATATGAGGGGAACCGCCTGAACTGAAACATCTAAGTAGGGCGAGGAAAAGAAATCAACCGAGATTCCGCTAGTAGTGGCGAGCGAACGCGGAGGAGGCTAAACCAAGGGTAGCAATACCCTTGGGGTTACGGACTGCATTTAGCATTGAGGTACCCTAGAAGAAGCGCATGGGAAGGCGCACCGGAGAGCGTGAGAGTCGCGTATTCGAAAGGGGAAGACAGCGAGCAGTATCCAAAGTACCGCGGGACACGTGAAACCCCGTGGGAAGTCGGGGGGACCACCCTCCAAGCCTAAATACTCCCCAGTGACCGATAGCGAATAGTACTGTGAAGGAAAGGTGAAAAGCACCCCGGGAGGGGAGTGAAAGAGAACCTGAAACCCTGTGCCTACAAGCACCGAGAGCACATCAAAGTGTGATCGGGTACTTTTTGTAGAACGGTCCGGCGAGTAAATGTATGCAGCAAGGTTAAGCACTTCAGGTGTGGAGCCGAAGGGAGACCGAGTCTGAATAGGGCGTAAAGTTGTATGCATTTGACCCGAAACCGGGTGACCTATCCATGGTCAGGCTGAAGTGGAGGTAAAACTCCATGGAGGGCCGAACCGACCTCCGTTGAAAAGGCGGCGGATGAACTGTGGATAGCGGAGAAATTCCAATCGAACTCGGATATAGCTGGTTCTCCCCGAAATAGCTTTAGGGCTAGCCTCATGAGAGATTACCGGAGGTAAAGCACTGAATAGGCTAGGGGCCGAGAGGTTACCGAACCTTATCAAACTAAGAATGCCGGATAATCGATTCATGGGAGTCAGACTACGTGAGATAAGTCTCGTGGTCAAAAGGGAAACAGCCCAGACCCACAGCTAAGGTCCCAAAGACATGTTAAGTGGAGAAGGATGTGGGGTTGCGAAAACAACCAGGATGTTGGCTTAGAAGCAGCCATACATTTAAAGAGTGCGTAATAGCTCACTGGTCGAGTGACCCTGCGCCGAAAATTTAACGGGGCTAAACATGACACCGAAGCTTGGGCTGCATACTTAGGTATGCGGGGTAGGGGAGCGTCGTATGAGGGGTGAAGTCGTAGCGGAAGCGGCGGTGGACTTCATACGAGTGAGAATGCCGGAATGAGTAGCGAGAATTATGTGAGAATCATAATGGCCGAAAGCCTCAGGTTTTTGGAGGAAGGTTCGTCCGCTCCAAGTAAGCCGGGAGCTAAGGTGAGGCCGAGAGGCGTAGCCGATGCACATACGGTAGAGATTCCGTAGCCGCCAAAAGATTTAAGCCAAGGGACACTTAGGAAGTCCATGACCCAGGCGTTGGTAGACCTGGGCGAAAGGGACCGAAATTTAGTAGGGAAGCATGGATGGAATGAGGCGAGAAAAGCTTGGTGAATATCTGAGGCGCCCGTACCGCAAACCGACACAGGTAGGTAGGAAGAGAATTCTAAGGCCAACGGGAGAAGGGTTGTTAAGGAACTCGGCAAGTTGACCCCGTAACTTCGGGAGAAGGGGTGCTCCAGAGATGGAGCCGCAGAGAATAGGTCCAGGCGACTGTTTAGCAAAAACACAGGTCTCTGCTAAATCGAAAGATGACGTATAGGGGCTGACACCTGCCCGGTGCTGGAAGGTTAAGAGGAGATGTGAGAGCATTGAATTGAAGCCCCAGTAAACGGCGGCCGTAACTATAACGGTCCTAAGGTAGCGAAATTCCTTGTCAGGTAAGTTCTGACCCGCACGAATGGTGTAACGATCTGGACACTGTCTCAACAGCCCGCCCGGCGAAATTGTAGTACCGGTGAAAATGCCGGTTACCCGCGACAAGACGGAAAGACCCCATGGAGCTTTACTGTAGCCTAATATTGGATTTCGGTATTTCATGTATAGGATAGGTGGGAGGCAGAGAAGGAAGCACGCCAGTGTTTCTGGAGCCATTGTTGGAATACCACTCTTGAAGTGCTGGAATTCTAACCTGCGGCCGTGAATCCGGCCGGGGGACATTGTTAGGTGGGCAGTTTGACTGGGGCGGTCGCCTCCAAAAAGGTAACGGAGGCGCTCAAAGGTTGGCTCAGCATGGACGGAAACCATGCTTTTGAGTGTAAACGCGAAAGCCAGCCTAACTGCGAGACTGACGGGTCGAGCAGTAACGAAAGTTGGAGTTAGTGATCCGGTGGTATGTGAGTGGAAATGCCATCGCTCAACGGATAAAAGCTACCCTGGGGATAACAGGCTGATCTCCCCCAAGAGTCCACATCGTCGGGGAGGTTTGGCACCTCGATGTCGGCTCATCGCATCCTGGGGCTGTATTC
>NZ_JBBEWN010000037.1:0-2508 GCF_038739695.1 Zongyangia acetica
TCATAAGGTAGGAAACGCCACGCCATACTTCCTTTCGTCCGTGGTCTTGGCGTAACCCCCTCCAGAACCGTGCTTACACCTCTCGATGTACACGGCTCGCCATCTTTCATAGTTTAAGTGATTTTGTCTTTGCTTCTTCGTAGCATTTCGGGCAGAGAGCCAATGACTTCCGCCTTTTCAGTAACATCAGTTCATCAAATTCATTATCAGCGTTCAAATCTTTTAAGCGCTTTACATGGTGCATATACACTTTCACGGGGTTTGCTCCGCACATCTCGCATTGTCCGCTTTTTAAACGTCCTGCAAGACTATTCGGTTTTATCTGCCCTCTGTATTTCGGCATAATGTCTACAAATTCAGGTGCGATATTGTTATTACGCCTAAATCCTTCATTGTAAAACTCACACCGCTTTGTTCCACTCTTGGTTTTGTAATCTGCGCCAAAGTCGCCCTTTACGCTACGGTATTTCTTATACATCTTCATAACAGAAGAATTATATTTTGCCGCCAACGTCTTTAAACAGCTTCCACGCATGATAGAATGAAATTTCCCCAGATTGCATACATTGATTGCTAACCTGTAATAATTGTACAATCCTCTGATTTCAGAATTATATTTACTGATGATTGCCACATCGTCTAATGGCATAAGCGCCCCTCTGTGGAGTGGCTTCCAAATCTCTTTGCCGTTTTCGTCTTTTTTGATTTTAAACGCACCGTATTCGTGCAGTTTCGCAATCCATTTTTCTTTCGGCATATATAACTGCACTTTTCCATACCACACCCGTTGCAGACCTTTTTTCGTCCGCTTTGTGTCCTGACTTCTTGATATTCTTATGTCGTATCCAAGATACCGCACCTTTTCAGAGGAATGGGTAACGTGAGTTTTCTCCTCCGACATTGTGAGATTTAGCTTGTCTTTTAGAAATATCTTTACCTGTTCCTTGATATTTTCAGCATCCTGCTTTGAACCTGTTATTGAAATCAGGAAATCGTCAGCGTAACGGTTGTATTGAAGTCTTTTGTAATTCTCATCCATCTCGTCTAAATGTGGTGTGGACAACATCACTTTCCTTGCTTCTTTAAATGCTGCTAGGTTTGCTTCTGTGCGCTCTATTTCCAGATTTTTCTGCGCTTTCCGATAAGCCCAGCGTACCTTATCATGGTCTTTGTGGACTTTACGGCTTCTTGTATCGCCTTTGTCAAAACTCTTTTTCATCCTTGCCATGAACTCATCAAGTTCATTCAGATAGATGTTGGCAAGTATCGGACTGACACCGGAGCCTTGTGGACTGCCGGAGTACGTTTCATGGTATGTCCACTGTTCCATATATCCTGCCCTTAGAAACTTCCACATCAGCGATATGAACGCTTCATCTTTTATGCGCTTTCTCAAAAGCTGTATTGTGATATGGTGGTCGAAGCTGTCAAAACAAGCCTTAATGTCTCCTTCGATTATCCACTTTGCACCAGTGAACAGCGTTACGATTTCTTTTAACGCTGTGTGGCAACTTCTTTTCGGTCTGAAACCATGTGAATTATCAGAGAATGTCGGCTCATAGATTGCTTCAAGTATCATACGGACAACTTCCTGTAACAGTTTATCGTCCGTTGACGGAATCCCCAATGGGCGCTTTTTACTGCTGTTTTTCTTCGCAATATAAACACGCCTTGCAGGGTTCGGCTGGTATGAGTGGTCTCTCAGCTTCTGAATGAGCTTTTCAATGCGCTCCATGCTCATACCGTCAAGAGTGAATCCGTCTGCACCTGCCGTCATGCTCCCCTGAGAGGTCGCAATATTCTGGTATGCAAGCAGATAGAACTCTGGGTTGTACAGGTTACGGTATAATCTCTCGTACCTGTACTCTTTGTTTTTTGCTTTTTCACTTAAACTTTTCAATACATTTTCGGGACTTCTCATAATGCCTCACGCACCTTTCCTTATTATTTGTATTGAAGAAAGACTGTCTCCCTTCGCCATGTGGACGGCTTTCCCGTCCTCGGACTACTACGGAGACTCTGTTGCCATAGTAAATATTCAGAGTCACTTTTCTCATAGCACTCATAGCCGATTTTCGGCATTTTACCTTAGGCAATCCCCGTTTAGAACTGTAATAACATAAGCCTGTTATGATTTCGGATGTGACGTTCGTCGTTTTCCATTATCCTATGGCTGATTTACTCTGGGTATCTTGTGGATACGCATGGCCGACTCATATCCACCAGAGTACATGCGAGTATAACTTCCTTACGCATGGAGCAACATTTTGCCCAATCTCCGACTGTCATTCAGGCAGTTTAGCTTTCATCCTTATTCATAACTTTTCGCCACTACCACGCAAACACTTTGGAAGTTTCCGTGTTTCGTGCCCTCCGACATGCTACACTCCCCATCGGGTTTCCCCTTTTGGATAAGTCGGGTGACGATAGGGTGCGGATTATTCCGCTTTGATACCTTGCCCTATTACTTGCTCAAGGTAAGATTATTACAGCCCCTTACGGGCGCAC
>NZ_JBBEWN010000038.1:0-2494 GCF_038739695.1 Zongyangia acetica
TACAAGCCCAAGGAGTGATTGGTCAGCCAGTTGCTCCTCTCATTGTAGCTTAGGCACGAGATGGAGGGAAAGCCGGACTGGCTGTCCGGCTTTCCTGTCCAAATTTATTGTAATAGGAGGAATCTGATATATTCAGGCTTTCAAACGATGAAGAACTGGACGTTATAAAACTGGGGGAGTTTTTAAACAAACACCAGGAATGGGTCCAAAAACGGTATAAGCCGCTGATGGATGCCTACATGACAAGGTATCCAATATTTGGCCTGCCGCCAAAACCGGAATATAAACCGGACAAGCGGATCGCGGTAAACTTCGCGAAATACATCACCGATACCATGAATGGCTTTTTTATCGGGATTCCAATTAAAGTCATGTGTGATGAGGACAAAGCGGTGGCGGATTATGTGGAGTTCCTGGACCAATACAACGACCAGGACGACAATAATGCGGAGTTGTCAAAGATGTGCTCCATCTATGGCAAGGCCTATGAAATGTACTATGTGGATGATCTGGGGAATATCGGCATCACTTATCTATCGCCGGAAGAAGCCTTCATGATCTATGATGACTCGATTCTGGAGCGTCCCAGATATTTCTGCCGGGTCTATAAAGACGCGGATGATATAGTCTATGTCAGCGTATCGGATGACACCAGGGTGCGTTATCTGTCGATGGAAGGCGGACTCCACTGGCTGCCAGAAGAAGAAAAAAGCCATGGGTTTGAAGGCGTACCTGCCACAGAGTACCGAGAAAACGAGGAAGAGATCGGGATTTTCGAACCGGTGCTTACCATGATTAATGAGTACAACGAAGCGGTCAGCGAAAAGGCAAATGATGTTGCGTATTTTGCGGACGCTTATCTAAAGGTGCTCGGCGCGAAGGTGCTGCCGGATAATTTGCAGGAAATCAGGGATAACCGGATTATCAATTTTGAGGGCCTTCTCGATAATGGCCAGCTTGAAGTCGATTTCCTCCAAAAGCCGGACGGAGACACCTCCCAAGAGCATCTGCTCGACCGGTTGGAAAAACTGATCTTCCAAATCTCCATGGTAGCCAATATTTCAGACGAGAATTTCGGGACGTCTTCCGGGATCGCGCTGAAATACAAGCTGCAGGCAATGAGCAATTTGGCGCTGACCAAGCAGCGGAAGTTTACCAGCGGCATGAACCGGCGCTATATGCTGATATTTTCTAACCCAGTGAGCGGGATGAAGAAGGACGACTGGGTCAAGCTGACCTATCAGTTCACCCAGAATATTCCCTCCAACCTTTTGGAAGAATCCCAGATCGCCGGGAACCTTGCGGGAATTGTCAGCCAGCAGACGCAGCTTTCTATCCTGTCCTGCGTAGACAATGTACAGCAGGAGATTGAACAGATCAAACAGGATGAGGAGGAAGGCATCACAGATGGTTTCCCGACCAATCGAACGGTGGAGGTAGAAGATGTCGTACTGGACGAGACGTCAGGAACAACTGAAGCAAACAGCTGAGAAGGACGAGGCTAAGCTTAAAAAGCGGCTGTCGTCCTTTTTTGATGCGGAATTCAAGCGGTTGGAAAAGGAGATCGCTGCGTATTATCAGACATATGGCGTGGATAATGTCATCGAATACCGCCGGTTGTTGGAATCTTTGCCTGACGAGGACCGGCAGCTGCTCATAGAGCGTATGGATGAATTTGTCCGGAAATATCCTCAGTACGCCGATCTCATGCCGGTACGGGAGACGATTTACCGGCTCAACCGATTGGAAGGGCTGCAATACTCCGTATTCATGGAGGAGGCTAACATTGCCGGATACACAAGCGAGCAGATGACCACCTATCTGACTGGTTTATCTCAAAAAGGCGTGAATATGGCCATGGAAACCCTGGGATTCGGAAAAAGCTTTTACGCCATTAACGCGGCGGTAGTGAAGCAGTTTGTAGATGTGCCTTGGTGCAATGGGGAAAACTTTTCAACACGGATATGGAACGACACCCGGAAACTGGCCCAGTACCTCAACCAGGATATTGCCCAGGGATTCGCGAGGGGCGACAGCTATGACAAGCTGGTGAGGCAGCTGCGCAAACGTTTCAGCAATGTCAACCGCCGGGACGCTTACCGGCTGATCTTCACCGAGGGGACTTACGTCATGGCGGAAAGCTCCATGCAGCCGTTTACGGAGGATTTTGAGAGGTACCGGCTTTCCCCTGTCATGGATGGGCATACCTGCCCGATCTGCAGGAGCCTGGCAAGACAGGTATTTGAAATTAAAGACCGCCAGCCAGGGGTAAACTTCCCGCCTATTCACCCGTGGTGCCGCTGTTCCTGGGAGATTGTGGTTGATGATTGGGATAAATGGATCGACGATTATGTAGCCAAGCATCCCGGAGAGACAAAGCGGGCGGAAACGGTTGCAAAGCGGGTGGATGATGGTATAATTAATAAAAAGGAAGATATGCTAAAGATAGACTTACAGTTTTTTGCAGAGAAAGATATAAAAAATCAGGAGTCTA
>NZ_JBBEWN010000039.1:0-2309 GCF_038739695.1 Zongyangia acetica
GTCGAGCTTTCCGAGGGACAGGTGGAAAAGCTGGGAACCGGCTTTTTTATGCTGTTAAGAGACAACCCGGACATGTTTATAGGTGGAGACAAATGAGGCAGCTTTACTTTTTCCACGCCTCATGGTGCCCACCCTGCTGCTTCTTTGAAAAGCAATTCATCTCTCCCTTGGCGTCTATAGCAGGACAGGATAAAATCGTCAGGATCGACGTACAGAAAGAACCCTTCCGAGCGGATCGCTACGGAGTCAGCCGGGTTCCCATGGCAATCCTGACGGAAGACGGAAAGGCGGTGGATTACGTCGGCATGGCAGATTTGGACAGATGCGCCCAGTTTCTGAAGGGAGAGTGATCCGCATATCTCCCACCGGCAGGGAACAGCCGGGCAGAAAAGAGGTGGTGTGATTTGATTGCCGTTTCCGCCACAGACGGCGGAATCACCTTAGAAGGCCACGCGGGCTACGCCCAGGCGGGCAAGGATATTGTCTGCGCCGGAGTGACCGCTTTGGTACAGACGCTGATCGTCTCACTGGAGGAGCTGACAGCAGATCAAATTGAATACTCCATATCCCCAGGGAAGGCGGATATACGCTATAGGAATCTGTCAGAGGCAGGAAGGCTTCTGGTGGGTTCCTTTTTTGTTGGCCTTAAAGAGATTGAAAGAGAATTCCCGGAGTATATCCGGTTATCTTGTCCGCAACGACAATAAACTACGGGCAACGGCGCGGACTTGTGACGGGCCGGGGCGGAAAGGATAACGTATGAAAAACAGATATTCTTTACAACTCTTTGCGGAAGGCGAAGGGGGCGGGGCTGCTACAGAGGGCGGCAACGCAACCGGCGCGACAGGCGAAGGAACAACGCAGACAAACGCACAAAACACCATGTCGTTTGACGACTTTCTAGCGCAGGAGGGCCATCAAGCCGAATTTGACCGGAGGGTCAGCAAGGCTATCCAAACCGCTGTTGCGAATGCTCAGAAGAGATGGCAGACGCTAACGGATGATAAGGTGTCGGAGGCCGAGAAGCTGGCGCAGATGACCGGCGAGCAAAAAGAGAAATACCGGGCGGATAAAGCGGAAAAAGAGCTTGCCGAGCTGAAGCGGCAGATTGCTTTAGGCGATATGGCCAAAACCGCGCGGAAAATCCATTACGGTAGATACTACCCAGACAGAGCTGTCATACGGTGAGGAAACTGTCACCGCAACAGCAGGTACAAGCGGACAGGGAGGAAATACCAGTGGCGCTGCAATTCCAGGTACGGGAGGAGAAGGAGGAAGCGCCAGCGGAGGCAATGTGTCAAATCTTACGGGAGGAAGCGGAGAAGATGGACAGATGGTAGCCCGTCCGACAGTAGCATATGGCGGTGCAGGAGGCACAGCCACCTCTGCCATGAAATATGTGGAGTCGGCGGCGCGTACCACGTCGGGGGACGGAGGCGCGGCGCCCTACAGCACCAGTGTCTCCGCTCCCCAGCTGGGCGGAGGAGGAGCAGGCGGCGCCGGAGCATCAACCTCCTCATCGACAGCGGGAGACGGCGGAGCGGGAGCCGCGGGCGGTGTGGTCATCGAGGCCGGCGCGTAGAAAGGAGTCGATATGAGCCGAAAGAAAAAGAGGAAAAAGCCCATGGAGTTTTCAAAGATTCTGGCTGTGTGGGCGACTGTCATAGCGACAGCCACCGCCGTAACCTCCTACATATTGGCCGCCTTTTACCGCGAGTCTGTCTCTGATGTGACCATCACCATCTTTACCGCCTGTATTGGATACCTCATCACCTACGCGGGAAAAAGCCTGGCTGAAAAGGTGAGCAGGAACAAACACCATTTAGACGCGGACGGGAACCCATTGCCAAACGATAACACAACTGATGATACCAATGGATAAAGGAGGAAACCATGTACGATATTACCCCCATTTTTGAGGCTGTAGCCGCCCTCATCGCAGCGCTCATCACAGCCTTTGTCATCCCCTACATCAAAAGCAAGACCACGGCAGAGCAGCAGAAAGAGATAAACGCGTGGGTAAAGATCGCCGTTGCGGCGGCAGAGCAAATCTATGTTGGCAGCGGCAGAGGCGAGGAAAAGAAAGCCTATGTCATTGACTGGCTGAGAAGCCACGGTATTACCGTTGACGAGGAGAAGCTGGACGCTCTCATCGAAGCCGCCGTTTATGAGCTGAATCAAGGGGTGATTCCCATTGAGGGGATCGCCGTGAAGGAGGGTGAAGATAATGAGCAATAGCCCTCTAGTGAACTATGTTAAGATCAGCCCCAACAAAAACAGCCCCCGAAACCACAAGATCGATACCATCA
>NZ_JBBEWN010000040.1:0-1831 GCF_038739695.1 Zongyangia acetica
AAGGGAGCGTTGCAGAATGAAAACCTGCAGCGCTCCCATTTTCGTTTTTCGGTGGAAGCCTGAGACCGGGAAAGCACCGGGAAAGCAGAGAAAAACGCGGAGTTTTCCACAAAAAAGGGCGCAAATCAACAGACCCTGGGGCGATCCCAGCGCCAAATGTGGAAAACTATTTTGTTTTTTCGTCTCAGGCCGTCATTTTCTCGGACGCACGGGTTTGCAGTCTGCCGTGTTCCCGCTTCATCCAGTACTTTTTCAGGTCGAAGGCAATAGCAAGAAGGAACAATTCTGCGCGGATGTTTGTCCGGCCTCGCGTGAGGAATCTCCGGAATCCGAAATCATTTTTCAACAGGGCAAAAGCGCCCTCCGCCTGAATGGAGCGGCACAGGCGCAGATAGATACCCCTCTCGGAGGTCATGCGCCGCTCGGTCCTCGCACGCTTCTCCCAGAAGGTTTTCTGCAAGCAAAGCTCTTTCGGCTGTTCCGGATTTTTGGCGCGGCAGCACTGGCTTCGGCAGGGACAGCCGGCGCAGCTTTCACACCGATACCAAGCGGTGGACACAAGCTGTCCGTCTTTTTCCTCCGTGCGTTCCCGGAATAAGGGCAGCTTCCTTCCCTGTGCGCAGGTAAAGCAATCTTCTTCCGGGTCGTATGCCATGTTCTCCACGCGGCCAATCTGCTTCTGAAACTTTTTGCTCTTTTTCTGGTCGTAATTCGTGGGTTTGATAAAGCAAACCTGGTCGGTGGAATCCAGATACAGATAGTTCTCCAGACTCTCATATCCGGCGTCCGCCACGACCTCCTCATACCGGGTGTGATGAAATTCTTCCAGTCTCTGCAAAAACGGCTTGAGCGTCTTTACGTCGCTTCGATCGGAAAACGCCTCAATTCCGGTAATGTACTCGCTGTTTACTGCGAGCTGCACATTGTAGCCGGGTTTGAGCTGTCCGTTGCGCATATGATCTTCCTTCATCCGCATAAAGGTGGCGTCCTCGTCTGTCTTGGAATAGCTGTTGCGCCCCTCTCCCATTGTGGACAGCTGTCCCTCATACTTCTGCCAGCGTTCCAGCAGGGTATGCAGCTTCTCCCACACGCGCTGTTCGCCGCTTTTCCGTTTGCCGCTGCCGTGGACAAAGGAAATACCTGCGGCAAGGTCATCCAGATAAGCCTGCAAGTCCAACGGGGAGGTCAGACCCGTCTCCCGGCGGATCTCTTCCTTCACCTTGGTCAGCTGCTTTTCCACGCTTTTTCTCCACACAAAGGTGTATCGTCCCGCGCAGCTTTCCAGCTTCGTTCCGTCAATAAACACCGCCGTGTGGTCTGTTTCACCGATGTCTTCCAGCCTTTGCACCAGCTGATAAAACAAATCCTCCAGCGCGTCTCTGCACCGTCCCGTGCGGAACCGGGCGAAGGTGCAGTGATCCGGCGCTTTTCGATCCTCCAGCAGCCATCTGAAGTCAATTCGGTACTGACAGGCTTCCTCCAGTTTTCGGCTGGAATAAATCCCGCACAGATACCCGTACACCAATACCTTGAACAGCACCCGGGGATCCGCCGCCGATTTTCTCCCTTTGGAAGAATACGCTTCGTACAGTTTCCCGTACTCCAGTTCCTCAAGCTGGGCGTTTAGCAGACGGACGGGTGCGTTCTTCGGTATCATAATTTCTGAATTTAGTGTGAATACCAGTTGACCATTCCGCTCAAATACGGTAAACTGGTCTTGCTTATTCTGTGTCTTCACAAACTAAGAATATAGCAACGAGCGAGGTTTGGAAACCCTTTCGGGCTCCAAACCTCGCTCGTTTTTTTTGGATCATTTTGCAACGGGCCCTTC
>NZ_JBBEWN010000041.1:0-1502 GCF_038739695.1 Zongyangia acetica
CCATCCAATGTATCCCCAATTGCTTCCTCCGGGATTTCTCCCGCTTCCACCGCGTCCAGGAACGCCTGGTATTCCGCTGCTATCTCATACAGTTTCATTCCCGCATCCTCCTTCTGTTTGATCGCGCTGTATCTTGTACAGCTTTGCCCGCAGCTCTTCCACTTCCGATTTGAGCCGTTTGTTCTCGTTGTCCCGCTCATACTTATCCTTGTTGGCTTTCTCGATATCCTGTCTTTTAGTCGCTGCCTGTGAGACAAGCTCCCTGTATTCATCCAAGGTAATTGTCACCGTTAGTTCTCTTTCAGCGACAAAATTCTCCTGCTTATACGCATAGGACTCCATTTTCTTGTCTAACACAGCGCTTATCATGTTTACGCTCTCATTTCCCATTGACCTTTCCTCCTTTTTCCGTTACAATGATATTGAAAGTTTTTACTTGTGCGCCTTTGGGGAGTTGCCGCTCCTCAGGGCGCTTTTCTTTTTCTTCCCATCATGACATAGGACGGGTTCTTGAGGTGGTATATGTCCAATTCCGACATCTTGAACTGCTCTTTGAGCCATTTTTCCTTCTCCTTTCTTTCCTCGTTTTGCCGCTTTAGTATCTCGCAATGGTCTTGGCAAGCCGGGTGGCGGTGAGGACAGTCTCTCCTACATCTTTTTGTCCTCATCCTTCGCTCTCCCTATATGTACGATGAGCCACTCCGCTAGCCTCTCCGGCAGATGATCCGCGATCCACCCCGCCAGCGTTCCGAAGAAGAACATCCCCCCCAGCGCGAACATCATCTCAAGCATCCGTGCCACCCCTCATTTGTTCTTTTGCCATTTCTATGGCTAATTTGTACATCTTCCCATGATGGTTGTTACCGTGGGTTTCTTTTACCTTTGCCGTAAACTCCTTGATATCTCCGCTAAAACATCCACACTTTACATAGATTTTCCCATCTTTTCCTCGAAAAAATGTTGTGTAATCATCTCTGCTTCCTATCGGGCCAATAACTAAGATGTGCCATGGTTCGCAGACCCAAGCGTTACCGTAGACCTGAGCGTTATCGCAGACCCAAGCGTTACCGCAGACCTGAGCGTTACCGTAGACCAGAGCGTTACCGTAGACCCAAGCGTTACCGTAGACCTGAGCGTTACCGTAGACCCAAGCGTTACCGCAGACCAGAGCGTTACCGCAGACCTGAGCGTTATCGCAGACCCAGCAATTGCCAGCATGAGACAGATTATTTTCTGATTCCACCCATCCGCCCTTTTCTCCTACACGCACTAGCGCGCCATCGGAAGTGGTAAAATCTCTCAAAGCCTCTATCCTGTGAAGTGTCCTTCCCAGAAATTCAACGGTTTCATCTGTTAATCTATATTTCTCTTCCATATTCCTTCATCCTCTCTGTCACCTCTTCGCTGTAGCTTGTCCTGGTGACTCCACCCTCCCATAGTTCTTTGGCTCGTCCTATCCCGCAATTGTAAGCCATCAGCCGCTTGTGCGGATCCTCATAGTC
>NZ_JBBEWN010000042.1:0-1393 GCF_038739695.1 Zongyangia acetica
CTTTTTTGTGGAAAACTCCGCGTTTTTCTCTGCTTTCCCGGTGCTTTCCCGGTCTCAGGCTTCCACCGAAAAACGAAAATGGGAGCGCTGCAGGTTTTCATTCTGCAACGCTCCCTTCTTTTTTATTACGCCTTTTCCGGAAGGCCGTGATAGAAGATGATGATATCCTCATACTGGCCGTTTTTCAGATGATAGCCGCCGGGGATCACACCTACCCGGACAAATCCCAGCCGTTCATAGAGGGCGATGGCCCTGTGATTGGTCGCCACGACAGCGTTAAACTGCAGTCCGCGAAAACCGCACTCCTCCAGCGAGTTCAGAGAATGAAGCACCAGCTTTTCCCCGATGCCCTCTCCCCGATGTCCCTGCTTGACCCCATAGGAAGCGTTGGCAATATGCCCGCACCGGCCTATATTGTTGGGATGAAGGATGTAAAGGCCTACGACTTCCTCCCCGTTGAGAGCGCAGACGGTGCGGGTTTGGGAGGCGAACATCTCCCCTGCCTCCTGGAGGGAGAGAGGTTCAGCGCCGGGAAAGCTGACGCCCTCTATCACAATTTCGTTCCAAATTTCGGTCATCTGGGGCAAATCTTTTTCTTCAAACTGCCGCAATGTAAGATCCATGGTTCCTTCCCACCTGTCATTTCTACAGAATTCGGCCATCGTCTGTCCAAAATTCTTATTTTTGATATATTTCTATTAAATTATACTATATGTAATTATTTTCTCCGCCAAATGGCCAGAATAAAGGGGCATTCCGGCACATTGATGAGCCGGTGAAGGAGAGCGTCATAGCGTTTTTTGTCCAGCCCCGCCGCATATTGGGTGAGATATTCGCCTTCTCTGGCCCCTTCCGAGTGCCCTGGATAGACCACGATGAGCAGGCACCCCTTAGGGGAAAGCATGGCAACGGCCCGCTCCACCGCCAGCTTGGTGGTGGAAAGCTGGGTGGTTACCGCATGATCGCCGTAGGGAAGATAGCCCAGGTTGAACATCCCAGCGTCGATGGGGCAGGGGATATGCCGGTTGGCAAGCTCATGGCTTTCTAAAATCAGCGTGACCCGGTCTTCCATTCCTTCCTGTGTCAGGAGCGCACGGGTATTTTCCAGCGCCTGGGGCTGGATATCAAAGGCATAGACCTTTCCTTTCGGCACAAGGCCCGCCAAAAACAGGGTGTCGTGGCCGTTGCCCATGGTGAAGTCCGCTACAATGCTGTCTTCCCGGATAGAGCCGCTGATGAGTTTTTTGGCTGTCTCCAGTATGGATTCCAATGCTATTCCTCCTATTACAATAAATTTGGACAGGAAAGCCGGACAGCCAGTCCGGCTTTCCCTCCATCTCGTGCCTAAGCTACAATGAGAGGAGCAACTGGCTGACCAATCACTCCTTGGGCT
>NZ_JBBEWN010000043.1:0-1125 GCF_038739695.1 Zongyangia acetica
CCCATTGAGGGGATCGCCGTGAAGGAGGGTGAAGATAATGAGCAATAGCCCTCTAGTGAACTATGTTAAGATCAGCCCCAACAAAAACAGCCCCCGAAACCACAAGATCGATACCATCACCATCCACCACATGGCGGGAAACCTTTCGGTGGAAACCTGCGGCAATCTGTTTGCATCCCCTTCCCGGCAGGCCAGCGCCAACTATGGCGTCGGCAGCGACGGCAGGGTGGGGATGTATGTGGAGGAAAAAGACCGCTCCTGGTGCTCCTCCAACGGAGACAACGACCATCGAGCCGTCACTATTGAGGTGGCCAACGACCAGATCGGGGGAAACTGGCATGTCAGCGATACCGCCTTAGAGAAGCTCATCGAGCTTTGCGCGGATATCTGCAAAAGAAACGGCATCGCAAAACTCAATTACACCGGGGACACAAAGGGCAACCTGACCATGCACAAGTGGTTTGCGGCCACAGCTTGTCCCGGGCCTTATCTGGAGAGCAAGTTTCCCTACATCGCGGAGCAGGTCAACCAGAGGCTGGGAGGCTCCGGCGGTTCTGCTGAGAAGCCGGAAACAGCCGCCCTCTACCGGGTGCAGTGCGGGGCTTTCAGCAAGAGAGGCAACGCCCAGGCCATGGAGAAGCAGCTGCAAGCCAAGGGATACAGCACCTATCTGGTGCAGGCAGACGGCCTCTACAAGGTGCAGACAGGGGCTTTTTTGGTGAAGGCCAACGCGGACAACCTCTGCGGGAAGCTCAAAAAGGATGGCTTCTCCGCCTTTGTCACCACCCAGGGCGGACAAGCTGTGTCCGGTGACGCCATCCAGGTAGGAGACCGGGTGAAGGTGAAATCCGGAGCCAAGACCTACGACGGAAAGAACCTGGCCAGCTTTGTCTATCAGAATACATACGATGTGCAGCAGCTGTCGGGAGACCGTGCGGTCATCGGGCAGAAGGGCGTGGTAACCGCCGCTGTGAAGGTGAAAGACCTGATCCCGGCATAGGAGGTGGGAAAGATGGACGAGCAAGACCTGATCCAGAAGGCGAGAGAAAAGATCATGGAGATTGAGGCCCGTGCCAGGAGCAACACCCACCGCTTGGACGGCTTAGAAGCGTGGAAAGACGAAGC
>NZ_JBBEWN010000044.1:0-1114 GCF_038739695.1 Zongyangia acetica
CCATAAAGCTCACTTTTGTTATCGTGTAGATTGCTTTCTTCCCTGACGGCATAATCCTTATACAATATCTTCACTTTTTCGGGAATAATCATGACTTCCTCCTCAAAATAGGCATGAAAAAACCACCAGTCAACAATGGCCGGTGGTTATAATTTACAGCATCCCTATCAATCCGCCCAGCACAATCTTGAATGCTTCGCCAAGCATGTCTTTTACTTTCTGCATCGTGCTGTTTTCTACGAGATATTTCCTTCCCTCGCCTGTGATGGTGAATGTCCCAACTTCCAAGACGCCCTCCATGTCTTTTGCCCCTACATACTTGAGCCCGGATACATACCCTGAATCTATGAGTGTTTTCATAATCACGAGCCAGTATTCCCGGGTGATGTCAAACAGTTTGCATTTCCATGCGACTTCTTCAAGCGCCGTAGCGTGTCCTGCTTTCAGGCTCTCGTATAAGTACGCCAGTATTTTATACTGGATAACTTCTATATCGTCTCTTGCCATACCTTTTCACCCCTTAAAGCCACCGGCCTTTGCTGACTAGTGATGTTTGGTTTTTATACGATTTTATTCACATCAAAATCTAAACCCAATTCCTTCAGGTCTGCATCCCTTACATCTAGTTCGCTTTTCAAGACATCTAACATCTCATAGTACGCAAGACGCCGTCCTTGATTAAATACATTACCTTTATCCTTTTCGCTCTCTTCTACGGCTTCATTTGCATTATTAACCAGTCTGGCTATGATGTATTTTAACGATTCTTCGCTGAGCTTACTCATCGTAATCACCTCTTTCCTTTAATTCGTCTATTCGATCTTGAATAGATTGCCGGAAGTTTCGAATTTCTTTGTTCCAATGCCGCTTTAATCCTTCCTGATAACGCCGGTCATATGTATCCCATTCAGGATATATCTCTTTAGGATTTTTGATCTTGGCTTCATGATCTTCAATTCTTGCCTGGTATTTACGGATTGCACGCTTCAAAGATCTAGACTCCTGATTTTTTATATCTTTCTCTGCAAAAAACTGTAAGTCTATCTTTAGCATATCTTCCTTTTTATTAATTATACCATCATCCACCCGCTTTGCAACCGTTTCCGCCCGCTTT
>NZ_JBBEWN010000045.1:0-1069 GCF_038739695.1 Zongyangia acetica
GAACTGGACATGGCGGGGCTGCTGGAACGGGAACGGGGCGGCTTCTCCGCACCGAACCGGCTTTATGTCAAAGTGCCGCGAGTGCCACAGGTACAGTTTTCCGACCAACTGATGGCCGGAAATCCGACCCTCATAGAGCCGGAAAACCGTCCTACTGATGGTCAGAAAACCGACCTTATGATGGTCGGAAAACCGTCCCCTAACCAAACTACTATAAACAACCTTACAGAGAGCCAAACAAAGGGAGTGAGTGGGGAGCCGCCCGCGCCCTATGGCCGATACCAGAATATTTTTCTGTCGCAGACCGAATACGACGAGTTGCAGGCAGAGTACCCCGACAGGCTGGAACGGTTCATCGAGGAAATGAGCCGCTACCTTGCCGCCAACGGGAAAAGCTACCAGAACTATGCCGCCGCCCTGCGGATATGGGCGGGGAACGACAAAAAGAAAGCCCCGAAAAAGGGCATACCAGACTACTCATGCAAGGAGGGCGAGAGTTTATGAAGAACGAAATCAACGCTGTTTTGGAGAATATGACGACCACCGCCCCGGAGCCGGAGGACTACACCGGCGAGGACGGTTTACTGTACTGCGGCAAGTGCCGCAAGCCGAAAGAAGCCTATTTTGCGCCGGATAAGGCCGCTATCTTTGGCCGTGACCGTCACCCGGCAGAGTGCGACTGCCAGAGAACCGCCCGCGAGGAACGGGAGGCCGCCGAGAAGCGGCGCAGGCACCTTGACACCGTGGAAGAACTGAAACGCCGGGGCTTTACCGACCCCACCATGCGGGACTGGACTTTTGAGAACGACAACGGCAGGAACCCGCAGGCCGGGATTGCCCGCCGGTATGTGGAGCATTGGGCGGATATGCGAGCCGACAATATCGGCTGCCTGTTCTGGGGCGGCGTGGGAACCGGGAAAAGCTATCTTGCGGGCTGTATCGCAAACGCCCTCATGGAGAAAGAAATCCCCGTCCACATGACGAACTTTGCCCTTATCCTCAACGACCTTGCCGCCAGCTTTGAGAACCGCAACGAGTACATTTCCCGCCTTTGCCGCTATCCGCTGCT
>NZ_JBBEWN010000046.1:0-1054 GCF_038739695.1 Zongyangia acetica
CACTCTAATAGGACTGCCGTTGACAAAACGGAGGAAGGTGGGGATGACGTCAAATCATCATGCCCCTTATGACCTGGGCCACACACGTACTACAATGGTGATTAACAGAGGGAAGCAAAACCGCGAGGTAGAGCAAACCCCTAAAAATCATCCCAGTTCGGATTGCAGGCTGCAACCCGCCTGCATGAAGCCGGAATTGCTAGTAATCGCGGATCAGCATGCCGCGGTGAATACGTTCCCGGGCCTTGTACACACCGCCCGTCACACCATGAGAGTCGGTAACACCCGAAGTCAGTAGCCTAACCGCAAGGGGGGCGCTGCCGAAGGTGGGATTGATAATTGGGGTGAAGTCGTAACAAGGTAGCCGTATCGGAAGGTGCGGCTGGATCACCTCCTTTCTAAGGAGAACCGGAATCAGCTGACGCAGATTCCAAAAGAACCTTAGATCCTTTTTTGAAGGGTCAGTGACAAGGGAAGGTTCGAAGTTCAAATGTTGTTTGATTTTGAGGGTCCGAAAGGAACCTTGAAAAGCGGAAAGCGAAGAGAGAAGCGGCGGTAAGGCCCCGGACTCCTGCTATGGGGGTGTAGCTCAGCTGGGAGAGCACCTGCCTTGCACGCAGGGGGTCAGGAGTTCGAACCTCCTCATCTCCACCACAGGGAGGCCGAGCAGGCCGAAACACCGCAGCTTTAACTATGGGCTCATAGCTCAGGTGGTTAGAGCGCGCGCCTGATAAGCGCGAGGTCGGTGGTTCGAGTCCACTTGAGCCCACCACCAGCTGCGCTGGGGCAAGACGCGAGGGAGCGCCGAGGGAAACTGAGGTGTAAAGACGCGGCGAAGCTGCCGGCAGAGGCTGAAAGCTTTCCAAAAGCCAAACGGAGAGGCAGAAGGGCTGTGACTTGAAAGAGCCTGAACGCGGGAGACTGCGCTAGGATGATGAAAGAGCCACAGATCGTGTTATGCCCCGCCGCTAGGCGGTGCACCTTGAAAACTGAACAATGAAAACTGCGAATGAGGTAAGTTAAGATTCAAATATCTCGAAAGAGAATTGGGTAA
>NZ_JBBEWN010000047.1:0-1020 GCF_038739695.1 Zongyangia acetica
TTTGCTTCCCTCTGTTAATCACCATTGTAGTACGTGTGTGGCCCAGGTCATAAGGGGCATGATGATTTGACGTCATCCCCACCTTCCTCCGTTTTGTCAACGGCAGTCCTATTAGAGTGCTCTTGCGTAGCAACTAATCGTAAGGGTTGCGCTCGTTGCGGGACTTAACCCAACATCTCACGACACGAGCTGACGACAACCATGCACCACCTGTCTCAGAGTTCCCGAAGGCACTCCTCTATCTCTAGTGGATTCTCTGGATGTCAAGACCTGGTAAGGTTCTTCGCGTTGCTTCGAATTAAACCACATACTCCACTGCTTGTGCGGGCCCCCGTCAATTCCTTTGAGTTTCAACCTTGCGGTCGTACTCCCCAGGTGGATTACTTATTGTGTTAACTCCGGCACGGAAGGGGTCAGTCCCCCCACACCTAGTAATCATCGTTTACGGCATGGACTACCAGGGTATCTAATCCTGTTTGCTCCCCATGCTTTCGAGCCTCAGCGTCAGTAAAAGCCCAGTAGGCCGCCTTCGCCACTGGTGTTCCTCCTAATATCTACGCATTTCACCGCTACACTAGGAATTCCGCCTACCTCTACTTCACTCAAGAGTTGCAGTTTTGAACGCGACTATCAGTTGAGCCGATAGTTTAAACATTCAACTTGCATCCCCGCCTACGCTCCCTTTACACCCAGTAATTCCGGACAACGCTTGCCACCTACGTATTACCGCGGCTGCTGGCACGTAGTTAGCCGTGGCTTCCTCCTCAGGTACCGTCATTCCTTTCGTCCCTGAAGACAGAGGTTTACAATCCGAAGACCGTCTTCCCTCACGCGGCGTCGCTGCATCAGGCTTTCGCCCATTGTGCAATATCCCCCACTGCTGCCTCCCGTAGGAGTCTGGGCCGTGTCTCAGTCCCAATGTGGCCGATCAACCTCTCAGTCCGGCTACCGATCGTCGACTTGGTGGGCTGTTATCCCGCCAACTATCTAATCGGACGCGAGCCCATCTCTCAGCGGATT
>NZ_JBBEWN010000048.1:0-867 GCF_038739695.1 Zongyangia acetica
CTTAACCGCTTGACCAACGGGCCATCTGGTGCGCCATCAGGGACTCGAACCCGGGACCCGCTGATTAAGAGTCAGCTGCTCTACCAACTGAGCTAATGGCGCATATTTTCGCCAAACACTCTTTCCAGTTGGACTAGCCGACCGCTAACACTCAAGCTTCACCTTCCGGCTCGCTTTCGCTGAGCGTCTGGCCATACCAACTGAGCTAATGGCGCTCATGCGGGCAGTGCCCGCTGCCAATCCGCGCTGTAACGCATCGGCAACATCAGCTCACATATCGCGTACAGTGCCGCGTTAAACTTTAGAGGTTTGCTTTTCAGCTCTCTCCGGTAGGAGCACCCTCAAAACTGAACAATGGAAAACCTTCGAACCTGGATTTGTTTAGGTCAAGCCCTCGACCGATTAGTACTCGCTAGCTGAACGTGTCACCACGCTTACACTTTGAGCCTATCAACCTGATAGTCTTTCAGGGGTCTTACCCAGTTAACCTGGTGGGATATCTTATCTTAAGGCCGGCTTCACGCTTAGATGCCTTCAGCGTTTATCCGATCCGCACTTAGCTGCCCAGCTGTGCCACTGGCGTGACAACTGGTGCACCAGAGGTGCGTCCATCCCGGTCCTCTCGTACTAGGGACAGCTCCTTTCAAATATCCTACGCCCACGACAGATAGGGACCGAACTGTCTCACGACGTTCTGAACCCAGCTCGCGTACCGCTTTAATTGGCGAACAGCCAAACCCTTGGGACCGAATACAGCCCCAGGATGCGATGAGCCGACATCGAGGTGCCAAACCTCCCCGACGATGTGGACTCTTGGGGGAGATCAGCCTGTTATCCCCAGGGTAGCTTTTATCCGTTGAGCGATGG
>NZ_JBBEWN010000049.1:0-738 GCF_038739695.1 Zongyangia acetica
GCGTTGTCCCAAAACGCGTATCTCGGTTTTCCGTACTTGGCTATCACGTCTCCCACAAACGCGAGAAAAAGATCGCTCAGCTTGTTTGCGTCTATCCCTTGTGGGAAATCCCGCTTCATATGTTTTCGGCTCATTAGGGCGTGATAGCAGCCATTCCAAAGCACGGCTGTTGCCACAAAGGAGTGACCGGAACCGTTGCCTCCAAAGTCAATTCCAATCCGGATTTCTCTGATATCTTGTCTGTTAACAGTACGTTGAAAGCGCCCTGGATTGTCAGCGAACAAGCGATAGATTGCTCCCTCCGCCCGCTTCCATCTTCCTTCCACCAGACGGTCATAATAAACCGTGCCGGCGTATTCCTTACAAATATTCTCTACGTATTCTTTTGGGAGAAAGGGATTGTCAAACAGTCTATATTGTTGCAGATAAATATCGGCATCCGAGTCGATGAATTCCTTTAGCCAGTGGGTCGGGTTTTCCGGGTTGCATGCGCCGTCAAAGCAGCTATACGGCTTATCCAATCGGGATTTAAGCATCTCGAATACTTCCCGGTTCCACTTGGCAATCTCATCTCCGTAGGCGTATTTGATGGACGCCCCCTGTACCTTGGCTACCTGGTTCACCTTTTCAGCACCCAGGCAATAGGTGTCCTCGCCGCATATTCTCGCAACATTGCGGTTATTGATTGTCCCGATCAATCCGGAGCCATATATCTCCCGCATAGGCTGCAGCACGTTT
>NZ_JBBEWN010000050.1:0-723 GCF_038739695.1 Zongyangia acetica
AGTCAAGACCACCCCTAAGAGGGGTGGCTTGAAGCGCGGCCTAGAAGGCCGAAAAACCAAGCCAGCGCCTAAATGACGCTGGCTTGAACTTTGTTCAAGCCTTGGTGGTATGATTACTTGCTACCCTTAAAAGGGCTTTTGTATTCCTTTCGGCTCAAACTATCTTCTATCTGATCCTGTTTCTCTTGTTCGCGAATATATTTCTGCACGGTTGCAGTGTTGAGGCCCACTGTGCTTACGTAATATCCTGTTGCCCAAAAGTTTCGGTTTCCAAACTTGTACTTCAAATTTGCATGTCGTTCGAAGATCATCATTGCGCTTTTCCCTTTCAAGTATCCCATGAACTGTGAGATACTGTATTTGGGCGGCACACTCACAAGAAGGTGTATATGATCCGGCATCATGTGCCCTTCGATGATCTCCACACCTTTCCATTTGCATAAATCTTTGATGATGTCTCTTATATCTGCTCTAAGTTGATTGTATATGATTTTTCTTCTATATTTCGGTGTGAACACGATGTGATACTTGCACACCCATTTCGTGTGTGCTAAACTATTTGCCATAGAGCAACGTCCTTTCTGCTTTTTTGGTGGCTTGAACATTCTCCATTATAGCAGCTTGGACGTTGCTTCTTGCTTAAGCTCTAAACTCCCACCGGCATAGCCGGCGGTTTTTGAAGCCCCAGCGACTTACCGCTGGGGCTTCTTTGCTAAAGCATAA
>NZ_JBBEWN010000051.1:0-699 GCF_038739695.1 Zongyangia acetica
AGAAAAGACCTGCTAATAAAAGTCAAGTAGAAATTTCAGATTTTTAGGGAAGCGAAAAAGGCAACACAAAATCAAGCCGCTGAGCATCTCAAAATTAAAACGGCGGCCAGCCAGATGGTATAGCGCAGGAAAATCAGTCGTGACCCAGGGAATCCAAGTAGGCTTTCACCGAAGCGTAGTAGATGCGCAGGAACTTATTTGCGGAGGCCATCATGTAGACACGGTAGGGCTTGCCTTCTGAGCGTTTCTTGTTCATGAACTGGTAGATCGGCTCATTCATTGGAGCACGTTGCAGGATGACACTCATCACTAGAAAGAGCGTCCTGCGCAGTGAGGAAGATCCCCGCTTGGAAATGCTGCGGCTACGGATATCCATTTGGCCGGATTGGTAGGGCGGAGCATCAATGCCCGCAAAGGCAACCAGCGCTTTTTTGGAATGAAAACGGCGTACATCGCCAATTTCAGCCATGAGTTGGGGGCCGAGGACAGGACCAACACCAAACATCCCCATCACCACCGGATACTCCGGCAGAGAAGCCGCCAAGGATTGCATCTCCTGCTTGAGAGCAGCTAATGTGGCAGAAGTTGCCCGGAGTTGGGAAATGGCCTGTTCTACCAAAAGTTTTGCTGTATCCGTTTTCGGCATGACACCAAAGTGTCCACAGGCGGAGGCATAAATGTCCAGCGCCTTATCTTCGC
>NZ_JBBEWN010000052.1:0-677 GCF_038739695.1 Zongyangia acetica
GCCTGTGTTTGATTCTTTTGCGTTGTTCCAATCAACTTTGTCGAGAATAAATTTCACACCCGCCGCAATAAGTCCAAGAAGTCCAATCTCGGCTTCGATACGTATATGTTTACCAACGCGTTTACTATCATCTCCTCTCTGGTCATTTGCATCAAGATCAACCTCGCAAAAACGGGAATCACTCGGTGGATAATAATTAAAAACGTCAAACGGATTTTCACAGGCGTGAAATCCTGATTCGCAAATTTCTGCGGTTTCCGTTTCATACTCCTTCCCAGCCTCATACTTGAACCCACGACACGCAAGATTCTTGTCAAATCCTTTGTAGCATTTCATCTCTATTCCTCCAATCGGTCTGTCCTCTCAATCTCCACCTCGGTACGAGGGTTGCGCTTGTCATAGAGCACCCGGCTCCCATCGGTGGATACCACAATTTGGCTGTTGTCGTCCTCCAGCACCCCCACCTCCACCAGCACATCATGCAGGGCGCTGTGCAGGTTCACAATGTCTACCCTCCTGCGGGTGGGCATGTAGTAGAGGGCCTTCACATTCACCGGAACGTTGATCTTTTTCCGGTAGGCTCCGGTGATCACCCTCCTGCAATCCTTGGCGTACTTCCGGTATTGCTCCGACTGGGCGATGAAACAGCGTCCCTCTTTGGTCCTTCTGATCTGCTG
>NZ_JBBEWN010000053.1:0-505 GCF_038739695.1 Zongyangia acetica
GGGATACCCGGTACGCGTTGTGCCAGATGCTGAGGAGCAAAGAGGGGAATGTGAGGACATAGGCAAAAAGAAAGCCGGGGTTATTCCCCGGCCTTGGCGATGTATTCCGCAATAAACTTAAAGATTTTCAAAAATGTTTTGAGGGTCAGCACAAATCAGTGTTGGCCCTTTTTGTTTGAGAGGTGGTGATTATGGCCAAGGGCAAATATGAATATTGGTTGACGGAAGAGGGCCTTTTGGTGTTAGAAGGATGGGCCAGGGATGGGCTGACGGATGAGCAGATTGCTTCGAATATTGGAATTGGATATTCTACGCTACAGACGTGGAAAGGCAAATATCAAGACATTCAAGACTCCCTAAAAAAGGGGAAAGAAGTTGTGGATTACGCGGTGGAAAATGCTCTGCTCAAAAATGCGCTCAAAGGAGACACCACCGCTCAAATATACTGGCTGAAAAACAGACGCCCTGATAAGTGGAGGGATAAGCCAGGCTATGAAGATACGAG